>NZ_AP020335.1:1245646-1557058 GCF_013340845.1 Hydrogenovibrio marinus | reverse complement strand
GCCCAATCAACGTGAGGTTTGAAGGGGTCGAAGGCCGTGTCGACATTGTCATGCCTTATGCGATGTTGGAGCCGGTAAGAGATAAGCTTGAAGAAGGGATGTCTAACCTTCAAGGTGAGTCTGATAACCGTTGGTCTCGCACACTTAAAGAAGAAGCCAAGAACATTGAGGTCGAAGTTTCCGTTAATCTTGCTGAGCTTAAGATGAACATGGATGACCTCATGAAAATGGAAAAAGGCGACATTATTCCGATTGAAATGCCGGATAGAGTTGCCGTCAAAGCTGAAGGTATTGCTTTTGTTAAAGGTAAACTGGGCGAAAGCAATGATAAGAAGGCGGTGAAGGTAGAAGAAATTCTCCACCATCCAGCTTATTCGGAACGAATGATAGAAAACGTAAAGGAATGGTACGATGAGTGATCAAGATGACATGAGTGCATGGGGTGATGCACTTGCAGAACAAGCGGATGCTGAAGGTTCATCGACTGCGACTGATGATGATCCATGGGGATCGGCATTAGCTGAGCAAGCCGACGCTGAAGCCACTTCGCAAGGTGACATTGATGCCGCTTCCTTTGACGCTCTTGAAAAAGGTCGTGGAGAAGGTGGCGAGAAGGTTGATTTGGATGTATTACTTGACATCCCGGTAACACTTCAGCTTGAAATCGGTCGAGCCAAAGTGTCGATTCGTAACCTGCTTTCTTATACGCAAGGTTCTGTCATTGAGATGGATCGTTTGGCGGGTGAGCCTTTGGATTTACTTGTGAACGGCACATTGATTGCACACGGTGAAGTTGTCGTTATCAATGATAAGTTCGGTGTGCGTCTCACAGATGTAGTTAGCCCACAAGAGCGAATCAAAAAGCTTAAATAACTTTTCTGATATTGCATAAAAAAAGCGGCTTCGGCCGCTTTTTTATTGTCTTAAAAACACAAAATCTGCCAGGTTGGGGGTTACATTTCCGCCAAGCGGTTATACAAAGATTCGTTGCATCGTCCAAGCATCTTGGAAAAAGTATCTTTGTCTTGTGGCGTCCACTCCTTAAACATTTCATTGATGCGGTGAATGCGGATTTCACGCATTTCACTGGCGAGTGTTCTCCCTTTTTCTGTCGAAGTCACCCAAGTAATGCGGCGATCCGACGGATCACTTTCTTTCGTGACCAAACCATTAAGTTGCATTGCCGTCACCTGTCTTGTAACCGTAGTGGCATCCAATGCCAATATTGCAGCAAGATCATTGATTTTCTTAGCTTCTGCCTGAACTTGAAGTAACAGTAAGTAGTGAGAACGCTCAAGAGGATAGTTTCGTCTTCGGTTCAAGGCTTCCAGTAAACGCATTAGTAATGCCATTTCTTTTTCTAGTGATTCCGCGGATAAATATTGGTCAGGTGTCAAAGTAGTTCCTTTTCGCTTTCCTTGTAAATTCAATATATCAAAAATTGGCAATGAAATTTTGCGTTGTTCAATCAGGATGAAATAAATTATAATCTGTATAATACAGATATTAAGTTTTTAGGGTAAGTACATGTCAAGTGAAGCGTCTTTGCGTCAAACTTCAAAAGCGCCAAACTTCCTCAATCAGCCAAAGGCTGTTTGGGCAACGGCTTTTGCTGCCGTAGTGGGGTTTATGTCGATAGGGTTGGTTGATCCAATTTTGACTTCCATCTCCAAAGGGTTGAATGCGACACCGACACAAGTTTCTTTATTGTTTACCAGCTATTTTTTCGTCACATCAGTGATGATGATATTCACCGGATTTATCTCCAGTCGTTTAGGGGGCGGCAAAACGTTGCTGCTCGGCGCCTTTTTCATTATTGTTTTTTCTGCGCTATCTGGTATGTCATCATCGGTGACTGAGTTGGTGGGGTTTCGTGCGGGTTGGGGGTTTGGTAATGCATTGTTTGTTGTGACTGCATTATCCGTCATTGTGGCATCATCTCGTGGCGGAACCGTGGCTGCAATTTTGATGTATGAGTCGGCACTTGGCTTGGGTATTTCCGCCGGACCATTATTGGGAGCTTTTCTCGGCGCTCACTCGTGGCGTTATCCATTCTTTGGTACGGCCGTTTTAATGACAATAGGCTTTATTGCGATTTGGTTATGGTTACCTAAGCAGCCGTTGCCTGTGAAAAAGACATCCATATTGGAACCAATCAAGGCGCTGGGGCATAGTGGTTTGTTGACAACGGCTTCCAGTGCATTTTTCTACAACTATGCCTTTTTTACGGTGCTGGCTTTTGTACCTTTTGTGTTAGATATGTCTGCCCATGCGGTGGGGATGATTTTCTTCGGATGGGGCGTTTTGCTGGCATTGTTTTCAGTGATTGTCGCCCCTAGGTTACAAATGCGATTCAGTGGGCTTCAAATCCTATTTGCAATACTCTTAACCTTTAGTTTTCTGCTACTGGTCATCGCTTTCGGTGATAAGACGGACATTATTGTGTCGGTGATTGCTTCTGGTGCGTTGATTGGTATTTGTAATACGGTTTATACCGAGATGGCTCTAGAGGTTTCCGAGATTGAAAAACATGTGGCGTCGGCGGGCTATAATTTTGTTCGCTGGTTTTCAGGAGTGATAGCACCTTTTTCAGCCCCTTTGGTTGCGCAACATTTTGGCAGTCAATGGGCATTTATCATCGCTGCAATTGCACTGCTTATTGCGCCAAGTATTTTATTTGCGCGTAGAGCTTCACTTGGAAGGTTTGCGCAAAATTATATTGAAAGTACCATTCATGATGCGATGATTGCTGGGCAAAAGGGAAAGGAAAAACTGCTTTTGGTTATTTTCGATAAGGCAGAGGAATCATTATTGGATAGAGCGGTTGAACAAGCCAAGAGTCGGAAGTTATTCGTTCATGTTGCATATATCCATACTTATGATGTGTTTGACGAAGACATTGCAGAGCCGGAATCTTATGAAGCATCGGAAAAGCTTTTAAAGAAAGCGCTATGTCATTTTGAAGATAAAGGTGTTTATGCGGAAGGAGAGGTTGTTGAGTCTTCAAAGGTTCGCCTGTATGACAGTCTTGAAGCCATTCTTCATAAAGTTCAGCCAGGCTATTTGATGCTGCCTAAAGGTATGAAAGACAAGGTAAAGACATTGGCGTCGACACGAGGAGGTCAAAGCCCTTTTCTCGTAATTCAGTAGAGTTGGTTTGAGGAATACCTTATCAGCGGTGTGGGCGCTGGGTGGTTTCGGAAGGGGTTTCACCGAAAAGCTGTTTGTAGTCTTTGCTGAATTGTCCCGCGTGCCAAAACCCCCAGTAAGAGGCAATATCTGCAATGGACTGGTCTTCTTTAGCTTCCTTTAAAGCTCGTCTTACCTGATTCAAACGCATGGTTCTCAAAAACTTGAGAGGGCTACAGCCCAGTATAGTTTCGAAACTGTACTGAAGCGTTCGGCGACTCACATAGGCAATCTCACACAGCTCGGTAATGGTAACGGGCACATCATTCCGGCATTCATTCAAGTAAGCTTTGACTCTATCAACCACGGCCTTTCTATGTTGATAGCTAGGAATTAGGTTAGAGGCGCCATCTGGTTCCTCAGGCAATGCATTAATAATGGCGGTAACGAGAAAGTCTTGTTTGATTTTTTCGGAGATGACATATTTTTCTGACTGGATCATAAAACGTTTTAGCAATGCTTGAAGTAACAAGTTTTGTTCTGGCGTAACACGGAACTGAAGAGACTTATAAAGTGGACTGTTCAGCAAATCAACGCCTTGTTTTTCGGCGATCGATTTTAAGGCGGTTTCTTCTAATACAACACCATAGATCGAAAAGTCTTCGGGTGTTACTAACTCAAACTCTTGGTCGCCGACATGGCAGGCAATGGTATCTTTGCTGATTAATTGCCCATTGATTCTACTGTCTTTCTGATCTTGAAAGGGGATACCAAACCATATGGCATTCGACCAGAGTTGGCAATCCTGGTGTAACGCGTTGCTGGTGTATTCTTGAAAAATATGGACGTGATCGCTCTCGATCTTTTCAGTACGCCCATAGAACTTTCCATTACTGATCTGATCATATGCTTGAGACCAATTCGTCAAGCTGTCTGCTTGATGGTCAATATCCATCGTCTCAATAACGCACTTTTTGAGTGCGGAAAGCGTATCTTTTTGGTGCTCTGTAAATTTCATATTTATCGAATCCAAAATCCTACAAATCAAATATCGTTAAAAATCCATTTTAAATAATTGATATTTAACGTCTTTTTTAAGTTTGCCAAAACTTGATAGTCTCGGGGAACGCTTCTGGCTGTTTCTCTTAACAACTGAATAAGCAATCTTTATTCCTAACTGATAACAAGAAGCATTCAAAGGAGGGGTGTGGTAATCAATGAGCACTGCTTACAAATATGTGTTAGGTCAGCAGACATATCATTTTAAAAACTTAACAGACCTTATGGCCAAAGCAACACCAGCTCGTTCGGGTGACAGACTTGCTGGCGTTATTGCGAGCTCTGCAGTGGAGCGTTCAGTTGCACAAATGGCATTGGCGGACCTGCCACTTAAGACTTTTTTGAACGAAGCTCTTGTTCCCTATGAAATAGACGAAGTCACGCGACTGATTATGGATGAGCATGATGCTGAAGCGTTTTCATTAATCTCGCATTTGACGGTAGGGGATTTCAGGAACTGGTTATTGAGCGATGCGGTGACGCCTGAAGTTTTGGAGCAGATTCGTCCGGGTATTACACCCGAAATGGCCGCAGCCGTCAGCAAGATTATGCGTAACCAAGATTTAATCATGGTGGCGCATAAGTGCCATGTTACAACCGGGTTCCGTAGCACCATTGGTTTGCCTGGCCGTATGTCAACCAGGTTACAACCCAATCATCCAACTGATGACTTAAACGGAATTGCTGCCAGTATTTTTGATGGTTTGCTTTATGGAAATGGGGATGCGGTGATTGGTATCAACCCAGCAACCGATAATGTTGCTCAGGCAACGCGTTTGATGAAGCTGATGGATGAAGTTATTCAGTCTTACCAG
The DNA here is from genome assembly GCF_013340845.1 of Hydrogenovibrio marinus. Classification (NCBI taxonomy): domain Bacteria; kingdom Pseudomonadati; phylum Pseudomonadota; class Gammaproteobacteria; order Thiotrichales; family Piscirickettsiaceae; genus Hydrogenovibrio; species Hydrogenovibrio marinus. The sequence continues at coordinate 1,552,055 of NZ_AP020335.1, read as the reverse complement.
ATACCCACACAATCTTGTGTTTTAACCCATGTAACCAACACCATGGAAGCGATTGAAAAGGGCGCACCAGTCGATTTGGTATTTCAATCAATTGGCGGCACGGAAGCAACCAATAGCAGCTTTGGGTTTAACCTGAATATTTTAGAAGAGGCTCAGCAAGCGGCTTTATCTCTCAACAGAGGCACAGTGGGACAGAATGTCATGTATTTTGAAACTGGACAAGGCAGTTCACTTTCAGCTAATGCCCATCATGGTGTTGACCAACAAACTTGTGAAGCAAGAGCTTATGCCGTTGCGCGAAAGTTTTCTCCCTTACTGGTCAATACGGTGGTTGGGTTTATAGGTCCGGAGTATTTGTTTGATGGAAAAGAAATTACAAGAGCAGGCCTGGAGGATCATTTCTGCGGAAAGCTGTTAGGTTTACCGATGGGGTGTGATGTTTGTTACACCAATCATGCCGAAGCTGATCAGAACGATATGGATAACTTGCTAACCCTGTTAGGCGTAGCTGGCTGTTCATTTGTGATGGGTATTCCCGGTTCTGATGACATCATGCTCAATTATCAAACCACCTCTTTTCATGATGCGCTTTACGTTCGTAGAGTGCTTGGATTAGATCCTGCACCAGAATTTCAGAAATGGCTTAAGGATATGGAAGTTTTTACAGACACCGATAAATACCTGTTGTCTTCAGAAGTCCCTAGAAAGTTTTCAGGTTCTCTCAAGGGGCTGTTGCAATGAGTAAGATCAGCTTTTCAAACAGCCAAGCGCTCAGTGGAGGTGGCACTACTGAAAACCCGTGGAAGGTTTTGCAACAGTTTACGCAAGCGAGAATCGGGCTTGGTCGCGCGGGCGTCAGTATCCCAACTAAAGAACTGCTGGAGTTTCAATTATCTCATGCGCAAGCCAAAGATGCGGTTCATCAGCCTTTGGATATTGATAAGTTGCAGCAGGATCTAGAACAACTTGAAAGTACATTGCTCCCCAAAACGGTTGAAGTTGTTCAAAGCCGAGCCTCTGATCGGTTTATTTATCTTCAACGTCCAGATTTGGGTAGAAGGCTTAGTAAGGACTCAAAAACCTATATAGAAGAGCACTACTCAGGCAATCAGGACATGGTTTGCGACCTGGCGATTGCAGTTGTTGACGGACTTTCATCCAAAGCAATTGAAACCAATACTTTGCCGTTCTTACAAGCGTTATTGGACTTGATGGCAAATGAAACACAGCAAGATTGGACGCTAGCGCCTATCACTATTGTGAAGCAGGGGCGTGTTGCTATCGGTGATGAAATCGGTGAGCTTTTCAATGCAAAAACAGTGCTGGTTTTGGTGGGCGAGCGACCTGGGTTAAGTTCACCGGATAGTTTGGGGTTGTATTTAACCTGGAACCCACATATTGGGTTAACCGATGCATTTAGAAACTGCATCTCAAATATTCGCCCAGAAGGGCTGAACTACAAGGAAGCGGCAAAGCGGGCGCTTTTTTTACTGCAAGAGTCACGACGGTTGAAGTTATCAGGGGTGAACTTGAAAGACCGAAGTGACGAAAAGGTAATCGAACATTCGTCCGATACCGGAAATTTTTTAGTTAATACGTTAGATAAATAGCGTTCATTTGGAGGAAAGTTATGAGTGCGTCTCAAACTGATCACGACTATCTCGCTAAGAGACAGTTGAAAAGAGGAACAGCAGGCTGGTTTTTGTTAGCTGGTTTGGGAGTTTCTTATGTTATTTCCGGTGACTTTGCCGGCTGGAACTTCGGGCTGGCACAAGCAGGCTGGGGTGGTTTTGCAATTGCTGCGGTGTTGATGGCAATCATGTACTTCACGTTGGTACTGTCATTGGCGGAAATGTCTGCAGCAATTCCAACTGCAGGTGGCGGGTATAGTTTTGCACGTCAGGCAATGGGTACAACTGGCGGTTATCTCACAGGGCTTGCGGTACTCATTGAGTATGCATTAGCGCCTGCGGCAATCGTCATATTCATAGGCTCAGCGGTTCAAGCGCTGATAGGCTTTGATGGTATTTGGGTCTATGCGCTCTTCTATCTCGTGTTTGTTGGTATCCATTTGATGGGGGTTGGCGAAGCCTTAAAAATCATGATGGTCATTAGTGCGCTTGCGGCACTAGCAATCATTGCGACGGGCGTTGCGTTAATCAGTGGTTTTGACGTTAATAACCTGTTTGACATTCCTGTGAAGGAAGGGGCATTGGGGGCTAACAGCTTTATGCCGATGGGATGGTACGGTATCTGGGCGGCTTTGCCTTTTGCAATGTGGTTGTTCCTAGCAATTGAAGGGGTTCCTCTAGCAGCAGAAGAAGCTAAAGAACCTGAAAAAGATGTTCCAAAAGGCATTATCGCTGCGATGTTGTTCTTGTTGGTTACCGCTGTCTTGGTTGTCTTTTTGTTAGCGGGTGCTGCCGGTGCGAAAATGATTAGTGAAAGTGGCGTACCTTTGGTCGATGCATTGAATGCACATGGTAATGCAAGCCTTGCAACTATGGTAAATGTGTTGGCATTAGTGGGGCTGATCGCATCTTTCTTCTCAATTATTTACGGTTATAGCCGTTTGGTATTTGCATTGTCTCGTGCCGGTTATTTGCCGAAATCGCTTTCTATCACTAACGATCGTAAAATTCCATCAAGAGCATTGATTGTTCCTGGTGTACTTGGATTCATCGCCTCGTTAAGTGGTGAAGGGGATTTGATGTTGGCAATGGCGGTAGTTGGAGCAACAGTCTCGTATGCATTAATGGCATTGAGTCACATCATGCTTCGTATCAAACAGCCTGACTTGGAGCGTCCATATAAAACGCCTGGTGGTGTATTTACTTCTGGTATTGCGTTAGTGCTGTCTTTGGTTGCTCTGACTGGAGTATATGCATTTGATCCACGTGCATTTAACTACACTATGTTGTTGTTCGTTCTAGGAGCAATCTACTACTTTGCGTATAGCAAAAACCACTTGGTAGCGAAATCTGCCGAAGAAGAGTTCGACATGCTTTCTAAAGCTCAGGATGAGTTAGGGGAGTATGCGGAAGTCGCTTAACTTTCATTCTTAAGTTCCATACCTCGCCCTGTTTTTCTACAGGGCTTTTTTTACTAGTAGTCTTTGGCCTTTTCTACACTTGATTACAGACTCAGTAGAGAAAGTTACCTCTATGGTCCAAGAAATTGCACATACTTCACATGAGCAGGCAGAAGGAATTCAGCAAGTTCATAAACCTATTGCAGAGATCGATCAGGTTACATAGCAAAATGCAGCGCTTGTAGAGCAAACTTCAGTCGCGACTGAAAGTATGAGTGAACAAGCGGCTATGTTGAAAAAAAGATATGGCATTCTTTGTTACAGGCAAAGTTAGCAACCCCGCTAAAGTGGCTAGGATTGGTGACTCAGGAAATAGGGATACTCAAAAAGTAGTCAAGAAAGTTGCAGAGAAAAGCCGTGATAAACCTTTGCAATTTCCTTCAGAAAGTAAATCAGGTAAGGATGAATGGTCGAACTTCTAGTTAACGCTTAAACTAACCAGCGTAAAAAAGCGACGAACAGGGATACAGTGATTTCTGTGAGTCGCTTTGTTGCTAATTAGTGCGCATATTCTTGGCAGAGTTTCATACGCCCTCTAAAGTGTTTATTTTTCGTACTTCAGGAGCTTGGCATTGATTGCGACTACAACTGTACTTAACGACATCAATACTGCGCCCGCTGCAGGACTCAATAATATACCGACATTGAATAACACGCCCGCAGCTAAAGGCATAGCAATAATGTTATAACCAGCAGCCCACCAAAGATTCTGAATCATTTTCCTATAGGTTTTCTTTGCAAGTTCAATAGTTGCCACCACATCTCTAGGATCGTTGTGAACCAAAATAATATCAGCAGACTCAATAGCGACTTCCGTTCCTGCTCCGATAGCTATCCCAACATCTGCTTGAACTAAAGCCGGGGCATCATTTACACCATCTCCAACCATTCCGACCAGAAGTCCTCTAGCTTGAATCTCTTGTATCTTTTTGGCTTTTTCTTGCGGTAGAACTTCAGCAAAATAATCGTCCAAACCAATTTCATCCGAGACAGCCTTGGCAACTTGATGGTTATCGCCTGTTAGCATCATGCATTGAATTCCCATCGCTTGTAGTTGCTTGATGCTTTGAATGGACTCCTCTCGAACCATATCTGCTAATGCAATAGCACCTTTGAGCTCTCCATCAGTTAAAACAAATATGACGGTTTTTCCTGATTCAAAAGCCTGTTCAATTTGCTTTGACTGAAAGGTAATATTGTTGTCACTTAGATAGCCCGGACTGACTACTTGAACATGCTTTTGTTCGATAGTGCCCTCAGCACCTTTTCCCGGAATTGATTTAAAGTTATCCACTTTAAAAAATTCAGTGGAAGCTTTAGCGATTGCTTTTGCTATAGGGTGCTCTGAGTGTTGTTCAATAGATGAAGCAAGCATCAATAAATTTTTTTCGTTTAACGAACCCTCTAAACAAACAACATCGGTGATGCCAAATTCACCTTTTGTCAAAGTGCCTGTCTTATCAAATACGATTGCTTGAAGGTTTCTTGCCATTTCAAAAGCGGTACGATTTCTAATCATTAAGCCATTACGGGCGGCGAGTGCTGTAGAAACAGCAACCACCAGAGGAATGGCTAGACCTAAGGCATGAGGGCAGGTAATGACCATTACCGTTACAGTCCTTTCTAAGGAAAAAGCAATGTCATGCGATAGAATTACTGACCAGGCAAAGAAGGTTATTGCGCCGCCTGATAAAGCGACAATCGTTAGCCAGACAGCAGCACGATTGGCCAAGTTCTGAGTTTTAGACTTACTTTCTTGAGCTTTTTCTACCAGCAGTATTACTTGAGATAAGAAGGAGTCTTTTCCAGTTTTTTCTACCTTTATCGTTAAAGAGCCTTCACCATTGACTGTGCCACCAATAACAGGGTCACTTGTCTGTTTTGAAATGGGGTTGCTTTCTCCTGTTAACATAGCTTGATTTACAGAGCTTTCCCCTTCAAGCACAACGCCATCTGAAGGTATTTTTTCACCGGGTTTAACAAGGACTTTATCGCCAGGCTTTAAATCTTCAAGGTTAACTTCAATTAAGTTGTTTCCTTCAGATATTTTATGGGCCGTAGTTGGCATTAAAGCCGCAAGTTTTTGGAGAGCCTGAGATGCACCTACAACAGACTTCATCTCTATCCAATGACCCAGTAACATTAAATCAATCAGAGTGGCTAATTCCCAGAAAAATACCTTACCAGGTAAGCCTAATACCACAACTGCACTATAAAAAAAGGCCGTACTAATCGCAACTGCGATGAGGGTCATCATTCCTGGTGTTTTGTTGCTTAATTCGCTCCAAAGTCCTTTTAAGAAAGGTGTTCCTCCATATATGAAAATGATGGTTGAAAAAACAAGTAACCAATATTTGTCACCATTAAAACTGAGAGATTTTTCGAACCCGAAAAGTGTTTGAAGCATTGGGGACAAAAATAAAATAGGAATTGTTAGTATCATGGATACCCAAAACCGTTGCCTGAAGTCTTCTATCATGTGTTGATGGTGGTTGTGATGATGATGTTGATGCATGCCGTCTTTTTCTTTCATTGCAGCATGAGAATGATGAGTGGTGTGTTTTACATCCATGTTCAACTCCCTCTAACGTATGAGCGTAGCAGGCCGCTACATTTCATCGAGTTAAGTATTCAGTTAATTTTTAAAGCTTAAGGTCTAAAAATTAATTGCTTTCCAGGGTTTGTTTCATATTTTTATATTCTTCAGCACTAATTTCTCCCCGCGCGAATCGTTTTTCTAATATTTCCATCGCACTTTCTTTAGGAGGGTTAGGTGTTGAATTATTATTTCTAAACATTGGCACTAGAATGAATGCCAGTATCAAAATGATTACTAAAAACCACAACCACATGAACCCCCCCCCATAATATCCATGCATATTCATAAAGTCCCAGTTCATATGTCCCCCTTACAAGATACAGTTCATTGCACATTGTTTTCTTTTTAAAGGTTACTCTTTTTTTGTAAAAATCAAAGTCATATTAGTAATGAATAATGGCAATAGTCTTAATTCAAAACTATGTCGCGAATAGTGTGAATTTATTTGACATTAAAAAAAATAAGTTCAAAATCAACATGTAACGTTGCGAAAGCATTCACAGAAATGTTTCTCTCCCGTAACGTTATGCATGCTTTAGTTTTTATTGAAACACCGCGGCAACAGGAGGTTAGTCAGCGAGGTAGGTTGTTTTTATATCTAATTTTTTAAAAGATTTAAGAGGCATTACAAAATGAAAACATCTTTGAAAGCATTATTACTATCGGCAACTCTAATTATTCCATTTTCCCAAGCACAAGCTGATGATGACTATACCCCGATGATGGGGAATGGTTACGGCATGATGGGGGGTGGTGGATATGGTCCTGGATATCACATGCAAAATGGCTATGGTCCTGGCATGATGGGGGGTTATGGTAGCCCTGGCATGATGGGCGGTTACGGCGGTATGGGAATGATGGGCGGCTACGGCGGTATGGGCATGATGGGTGGTTATGGCGGCATGGGTGTAATTAATCTGAGCGATAAACAAATCAACCAAATGCAAAAGATTCGTTCTGAACAAATGGCCCAAATGACTCCTATGATGAACGAAATGTGGAAAGCCAGAAATGATATGTTCAAAGCCATGCGTTCTCATGATCAAAAAGCTATCAGCAAAGCCTATGATGAAATGGCCGCTGTTAGAAAGCAGGCCTTTATGCTCCACTCTAAAATGCGTGAAAAAATGCAATCGATACTTACCAAAGAGCAAAAAGAAAAGTTACGCAATGCTTACCGAGGCATGATGATGGGGTATTAGCATCAAAAAAAGTAGTTCAGATATTTTTTGGACTACTTTTTTATTCTAATTTTCAAGTTCCCAAGCTATGTTCCAAGAACCTAGCACAGCTTGAGTCTAAATTGAATAATATCAGGTTCGTTCAATAGTTTTATTGAGGAGATACATATGATATTTAGAAGCATACTATCCTTCCCGCTATTTTTTATTGAACTCGTAGTTGTCACTGTTCTTTATTTACCAAGTGTTGCTAATGCGACGCCTGCTTTTGCCCGTATGGAGCATGAGACTTGTGAAGAATGTCATACGGCTTACCCAGCGCTGAATGCGACAGGTAGACTGTATAAAATGAATGGGTATTCATTTAATAATATGATGCGTGGTCGAGGCTTTGGTATGAATAAAATGGCCAACGAATCACAATTTGAAAGCATGATGAAGCAGTTCCCCATTGCAGCAGCGATAACTTCAAGACCCTATGACAAGAAAAAAAGCGGAAAAAAAGAAATCCGAGCCATTCATGAAGTGGAACTATTGGCTGGTGGAAATTTCAACAAAGTCTTTACCTATATTGATATTGAAGCTGAAGGGGAAGATGGATTTGGTCTAACTACCGAAGCGACTTCTTTAGGTTATACGATTAACCCGCACCTTCATCTAGAGGCAGCTTACGCCCCTAGTTTTTTTTCCGATCCCTATGACACTTTGTCAAACATGCGCCGCTTATCCGTAAGCAACTACAATGTTTTGGAATCAAGTTTCAGTGGGGTAGATGGTCAATTAAGACATCCGCGTCAGCAGTTTTCGATATTTGGTCGGCTTGCTCGACGTTTGTTTTATGACGCAACAGTCGGTGGTTTAACTGAGGATAAAACAGGGCAAGATTCGACAGTTTATCTTGGAAGACTCGCTTTAGACATTACACCTCGCTTGATGGTAGGAACCTTTGGAGTATCCGGCCGTAGTGAAATCTCTTCAACGAATAATAAATCAAGTCAAGCTCGTAACTTTGACCGCTTCGGTTTTGATACTCAGGCAGATATTCTTCAAGTGAGATTAACCGGTGTCTATATGAGAGCTCACGATCAATATGCTACGTCGAAAGCAAAAGAAAGCAACGTAGATGACTACGTTCAAGCAGTCTATTTTTCAAGCAATAGACATTGGGTGCCTTTGCTGCGCTATCAGTCTTCGGAACAAAACAATGGTACACAAAAAACTGAATCAGTAATTGCTGGCTTAAGCTACTACCCGATGGAAAATGCAAAAGGAACCATTGAGTACAGTGAAGACACTAGCGTGCCTGCAGGCCAAATAAAAGACAATCGTTTCACGTTGCAATTCCAAGTAGCACTGTAATTTCCATCTTCTATTTGCAAGGCAATGAAAATATTGGCTTCTTTTGATTAGGTATTTCAAGTATCCAATGGATACTGTTAATAAGTGGCGCAAACACATTTAAATGACAGTTTTTATGCCACTTAATTCTATGTCTTGTTGAATTATGGGATGTATAGATAAGAAAAAAGCCCGTTCAAGGGCTTTTATGAAATTACTGGAAGTTGACCAGTAATGTATATTGGTGGAGATGGGCGGAGTCGAACCGCCGTCCGTAAAGCCTCCATCTAAAACTCTACATGCTTATTTGGTCTACTAATTTAACCTGAACGCTGCCCGACCAGCAGGGATCACGTCAAGCGAGTTTGTAAAGTTTAACTGCCAACATCCAAACACATGCTAACAGCGGTTTCGCGTAAGTCGATACAGCGCTAGAGGCCACGAACAACTGGTCTAGGCTGCACTAGCTGGATTAAGCAGCTAGAGCGTAGTTATCGTCGTTTGCAACTATAACAAATTGAACTAAGATTAACGTGCATCATTCAGGCACGGCATGCATTTTAAACTTCGTACTCCCCGTCGAAACCAGTGCATCCCCGAATTCGGTATCACTTAAATCGCCGTGAAAATCTGCCAGGTTGGGGGTAACCGAACCAAACAGAAGCGTTTAAAATTTGTCGTTATTATAGCACTTAGGCTGTAGATGTAAGTGCTTTTGAGTTTAAGTTTCTTTCAGAAGCTATATAGGGATTAAATACTAACTTTCAAGAGGCGTTGTTTTTCTCTATTCCAGTCGCGTTCTTTTTCAGTTGCACGCTTGTCGTGAAGTTTCTTACCTTTTGCCAGTCCGATGGAAATTTTTATTTTCCCTTTGGACCAATGCAAATTGAGGGGAATCAGCGTGTAGCCTTTTTGGTCGATAAGCCCCATCAACCGGTCAATCTCTCTGCGGTGCATCAATAGCTTTCGCAAGCGAAGTGGGTCTGCGGTGTTGTGAGTAGAAGCGGTGATAAGTGGTGTAATTAACGCACCAAACAACCAAGCCTCGTTATTCTTTAGTAGAATGTAGCTTTCGTTAATTTGGACTTTACCTTGTCTCAAACTTTTGACTTCCCAACCTTCCAGTGCCAAACCGGCTTCGTATTCTTCTTCAATGAAGTATTCAAAACGCGCCTTTTTGTTGACGGTAATGGAGTTGGAATTGTTTTGCTTCTGCTTTTTTGCCATAATCTGCAAATTATAGCGAATCTCGTTCTTCAAAAATGAAAAAAATTACTCGATCGGCATTACTGCCGTATGCCGCTTTAGAGGTCTACAATATCGTCAATGACGTTGCCTCCTATCCTGAGTTTCTTCCTTGGTGTGGCGGGGCCGAAGTCTTGGAGTCTACTGAAGCTTCTATGCTTGCCAGCGTGACCATCGCCAAGGCGAGGCTGAAACAAACTTTTGTGACCAGAAATGAGCTGACACCTGGTGAGCTGATCAAAATGCAGCTTGTTGAAGGCCCATTCAGTCATTTATCCGGGAAATGGGAGTTCAAGGTTTTGGATGAACGAGCGTGCAAGATTTCTTTTGAATTGGTGTTTGAAGTAAGTCATCCTTTGCTTAAGGCTGCACTTGGGGCGGTTTTTGAACAGATTGCATCGACTATGGTTCAGTCGTTTTGTGAGCGTGCTAAGCAGGTTTACGGCTAAGAAGAGTTACAGATACAAATGATAAAAATTGAAGTTACTTATGCATTGCCGGATAAACAGTACCTTTTTGAGCAAGAAGTTGAAGAGGGTGCTACGGTTGAGCAAGCGTTAAAACAATCTAAGTTATTGAAAGAGGTGCCGGATTTATCTTTTGATAAGGTCGGGATTTTTGCACAATTGGTGACGTTGGATACAGTGCTGAAAGATGGGGATCGAATCGAGGTTTACCGTCCGCTCAAAGCTGACCCAAGAGATAGACGTAGACAGAAAGTGCAAGAGGAAAGAAGCGAGTCAAAGACTCGCTCCTGAAGAAAAGGTTTGAAAATCAGCCTTTATCTTTTTCGGATTTTTTGACGATTTTCCAGTTTTCTAAATAGGCATCGTGGTCGAAATTGACGATTAGATGTCTTACCGCATCAGGATGGAATGATTTGTCGGTAGTATAGAAAACGTATTCCCAATGTCTTGGATTATAAGGGTCTTGCCCAAGTGGTGGTCCCAGTAACTGCTGGACTTGCCCCATCGTTAAGCCAGGCTGTAATAAGCTAACGGCTTCTTGATTGATGACCGTGCCTTGGGTAATGGCGGCTTTATAGGGCTTGAAAAATGAGCATCCACTTAATAGCGTTGTCATCACGAAAGCTAGCACTGCTGTGCGCAGTAGGGGCTTAAAAAGGCTTTTTTTGCAAATGGTTCGCATCTTTGGTTATCTTAAAAGTAAATTTGGTTTATTATACCGCTTTAATAAGTGAATTAAATATGATTAGGGTAGATTCGTCTTATGAGTAGTGCAGAGTTAAAAAAAGTTGGGTTAAAAGTAACGCTTCCTCGCTTGAAGGTGCTAGAGATTTTGGAAACACAAAGTGAAGAGCACCACTTAACTGCTGAAGACGTTTACAAAATATTGATCGAACAGGGTGAAGAAGTTGGTTTGGCAACGGTTTACCGTGTGTTGACGCAATTTGAGCAGGCCGGTATTGTTCGACGTTTGAACTTTGAGAACAATATTTCAGTATTTGAATTGGATACGGGTGATAACCACGACCACTTAGTGTGCATCAAAAGCGGTAGGGTAAAAGAGTTTGTTGACCCAATCATTGAAGAACGTATTCAAGAAATTGCGAAAGAAAAAGGTTATGAATTGGCAAGCCACTCTTTAGTGATTTATGGAACTTTAAAACACTGATAGATTTTCAAGTTTTTAAGTTTCAACAAAAAAGCCCCGCTTTGTCTAGACAAAGCGGGGCTTTTTTGTTGGTGTTTACAAAGGCCGTGACGATTACATCACTTTGGTGATTTCTCGTGTACCTTCTAGGGCTTTAATCGCTTTGTTAACGCGTTTGAACAGGTCTTGGCTGTTTTCTGTTTCTAGGCGCATTTCAGTGACTCCTGCATGACTGGTTAGGCAGGTGGTTTCACCGTCATCCAGTTTGATTTTCTGTGCGGAAATCGTTTCTTGTGCAAGTTTGGTGATGCGGAAGGCATCAACAGACTTAACGTCCGGCAGAACAAACATAAACTGATCACAGCTTAAACGGCCGATATAACCCAAGTCTCCCACGACATTTTTAATGGCATGAGCGGCAATCAAAATCGCCTTATCTCCCATTTCATGTCCGAAGGCATCGGTAATGCGTTTGAAGCAGTCCAAGTTGATTTTTGCCATGGAAAGCGGGCGGTTGTTTAAGCGTGCTTTATTGACTTCTTCGTCAACAATTCCCAGGAAATAGTCGCGATTGAAAAGTTCTGTTAATGGGTCGTTGGAAGACAAATGCTCAATTTGCTCTTCCATATGCTTGCGACTAGTGATGTTGATAGCTAGCCAGATTACAGCAGGTTGGTCGTAAACGTCAGAGTTTAGCGGGTAAACGCGAGCTTCGTACCATTGTCCTTCGTTCGCACGTTCTGATTCGATTCCGTTGACTTCATCATCTGCCAATTGGTACTCAATTTCTTGTAGCGTATTACTGGCAATTGATTTTCTAACGATTTTCAAAAAACGGTCAGCCATTTTTTCCGGTAGAACATCATGATATTTTTTGCCGATTAAAGGATGACCGTCTGCATAAAGCGATCTGTCACTTCCACCAATGACATCCAAATAGGTGCCGTCTTGTCCCATAACAAAAATGGGGTCAGGCATAGCATTGGCAATGGCTTCAATGTGCGAATGAATTCGATCAAATTGTTCAGACATATCTTTTTCCTTAAAAATGGGGTCAGAAAGTAAAAATCACAATGCTAAGTTATCGTTATCAGTCTTTCGAAATAGGCTTATATTTTATACGATGCGGTTGAGCAGCATCTGCACCTTTTCGACGTTTTAAGTCTTCTTCGTAGTCAGAGAAGTTACCCTCGAACCATTCTACGTGTGAATCTCCTTCAAATGCTAACATATGAGTGGCGATACGGTCTAGAAACCAGCGGTCATGCGAGATCACCACGGCACAACCAGCGAAATCCAAAAGTGCCTCTTCCAATGCACGAAGGGTTTCAACATCCAAGTCGTTGGTAGGTTCATCAAGGAGCAATAGGTTACCACCGCTACGTAATGTTTTTGCCAAGTGTACGCGATTGCGTTCACCACCGGACAGTTCACCGATGCGTTTTTGTTGGTCGGTGCCTTTAAAGTTGAAACGACCAACGTAAGCACGGGCGTTGATTTCAATGTTTCCGACGGTGAAGATTTCATCGCCTTGCGAGATTTCCTCGTAAACGGTTTTGCTGTCATCCAGTGCATCCCGGCTTTGGTCGACATAAGACAGTTGAACCGTTTCACCGAAGTTGATTTCACCTGAATCTGGTTGTTCTTGCCCGGTCAGCATGCGGAATAATGTCGATTTACCGGCTCCGTTAGGCCCGATGATACCGACAATCCCCCCTTGAGGCAGATTGAAGGTTAAATCATCAATTAACAATCTGTCGCCAAACCCTTTGGTTAGGTTTTTCACTTCAATAACTTTTTCACCTAGGCGTTCTGCAACCGGGATGAAGATTTCTTTGGTTTCATTTCGTTTTTGAGATTCTTGGCTACTAAGCTCGTCAAAGCGGGCAAGACGTGCCTTGGATTTGGCATGACGCCCTTTCGCATTTGAGCGCACCCATTCCAATTCGTTTTGAATGGTTTTCATGCGAGCCGCTTCTTGCTTAGCTTCAATCTCAAGACGTTTTTCTTTTTGCTCTAGCCAAGAAGAGTAGTTGCCTTGGTAAGGAATACCTTGTCCACGGTCAAGTTCTAGAATCCATTCAGCGGCATTGTCTAGGAAGTAACGGTCATGCGTGATGGCTACCACTGTTCCGCTGAATTCAAGTAGGAAGCGTTCAAGCCATGCAATGGATTCTGCATCCAAGTGGTTGGTCGGCTCATCCAGTAATAGCATGTCTGGTTTCTCGAGTAACAACTTGCATAACGCTACACGACGGCGTTCACCACCGGACAATTTGGTGACGTCTGCATCCCAAGGTGGCAGACGTAAAGCATCGGCAGCAATTTCAAGACGACGCTCAAGGTTGTGACCGTCCATTGCTTGAATCAAGTCTTCGATTTCAGCCTGTTTTTTCGCCAAGGCATCGAAATCTGCATCCGGTTCAGCATAGGCGGCGTAAATTTGATCTAGTTGCGCAAAGGCATCTTTAACGTCTTTGACAGCCTCTTCAACATTGCCGCGAACATCTTTGGTTGGGTCAAGTTGTGGTTCTTGAGGTAAGTAGCCTACTTTTATGCCAGGTTGGGGTCTTGCTTCACCGACGATATCGGTATCAATACCCGCCATGATTCTCAAAAGGGTGGATTTACCCGCACCGTTAAGGCCCAAAACACCGATTTTGGCGCCTGGAAAGAACGAAAGGGAAATATCTTTCAGAATGTATCTAGAAGGGGGAACAACTTTCCCGACTCGGTTCATGGTATAGACAAATTGTGCCATTGCTTAACTCTTACTGGGGTTTGTTTTACGTACGAAAATAATCGATAACTGTACCGAAAATCCTCTATTTAATAAAGTTAAAGAGAACTTATTATTTTTATTTACGCTGAATTATAGAAGCAAATGTCAATGAATAGGAAATTGGTTTTATTTTCTTGTGAATTACCCGTAGAGAAAAGTAGTTTCAAGCGTTGATAATTGGTAGAATTCCTCTTTATTTTTAAAAGTTAATTCAGTGTGGAGAAAACAGCATGTTTGATAAGTCAATGACGATTGCAGGTTACGACGATGTATTGGCGGATGCAATCAAATCAGAAGCGCAACGTCAGGAAGATCATATCGAATTGATCGCATCAGAAAACTACACCAGCCCAAGAGTAATGGAAGCTCAAGGCAGTGTTTTGACGAATAAATATGCTGAAGGTTATCCAGGGAAACGCTACTACGGTGGTTGTGAGTTTGTTGATGTTGTTGAACAACTAGCCATCGACAGAGCGAAAGAATTGTTTGGTGCGGACTATGCAAACGTACAACCTCACTCAGGTTCGCAAGCGAATGCACCGGTTTACATGGCACTTTTAGAGCCAGGCGATACCGTTCTAGGGATGAGCCTAGCACACGGTGGGCATTTGACTCACGGTTCTCACGTAAGCTTTTCAGGGAAAATCTATAACGCCGTTCAGTATGGTTTGAACCCTGAAACAGGTGAAATCGACTATGAAGAAGTTGAGCGTTTGGCAAAAGAGCACAAGCCAAAAATGATCATTGCCGGCTTCTCTGCATACTCGCAAGTCGTTGATTGGCAACGTTTCAGAGATATCGCTGATATGGTTGGCGCTTACCTGATGGTTGATATGGCTCACGTGGCTGGTTTGGTTGCAGTAGGTGAATATCCAAATCCAGTACAAATCGCTGACGTTACCACGACCACAACTCATAAAACACTTCGTGGACCTCGTTCAGGTTTGATTTTGGCTAAAGCGAACCCTGAGATTGAGAAGAAATTGAACTCTGCCATCTTCCCTGGCGCACAAGGTGGTCCTTTGATGCACGTTATCGCAGCAAAAGCGGTTGCGTTTAAAGAAGCAATGGAACCTGAATTCAAAACTTATATCCAAAACGTCAAAGCAAACGCGAAAGCCATGGCGAAAGTATTCATGGATCGTGGTTATGATGTCGTTTCTAAAGGGACTGAGAACCACTTGTTCTTGGTGAGCTTCATTCAACAAGGTTTGACTGGTAAGTTGGTTGACGCAGCATTGGATGCAGCGCACATTACGGTTAACAAGAACTCAGTTCCAAATGATCCTATGTCACCATTTGTAACAAGTGGTATTCGTATTGGTACAGCGGCATCTACAACACGCGGTTTCACGGTTGAAGATTCAACTAATCTGGCCAACTGGATGTGTGATGTGATTGATTCTTGTAGCCAAGATGATGGTACTTGGGATGAAGAAGTTGTGGATCAGGTTCGTCAAAAAGTTGAAGCACTTTGTGCTGACCGTCCTGTTTATACAAATGCCACTGACTTTATGCAGATGTAAGTGCTGATTTATGCAATGTCCGTTTTGTAACGCACCTGATACTAGAGTTATTGACTCACGCTTAGCGACTGATGGCGCGCAGGTGCGCCGTCGTCGTGAATGTATCCAGTGTATGGAACGTTTCACCACTTATGAGACGGCAGAACTGACGTTGCCTAGAGTAATTAAATCAGACGGGAATCGTGAAAGATTTTACGAGGATAAAATTCGAGGGGGCTTGATCAAAGCACTTGAGAAACGTCCGGTTGAAAGTGATGCAATCGATCAAGTGATCCATAAAATCACCAAACAACTGACGGCGGATGGGCTTAAAGAAGTGCCTTCGTCGCAAATCGGTGAGCTGGTAATGGAAGCTTTGAAAGAAATCGATCAAGTCGCTTATGTCAGATTTGCTTCGGTTTATCGTTCTTTCCAAGATGTGAATGCATTTAGAGAAGAAATTGAAAAACTGGTTAAAGCGACAACTTCTCAGTAACTTTGTGAGTGATTAATGTTCTCTGACTTTGACCAAGAAATGATGCGCCAAGCTATCGACTTGGCGAAGCAAGGATATTATTCCACAAAGCCAAACCCATCTGTGGGTTGTGTAATCACCAAAGATGGTCGTATTATCTCAACAGGCTGGCACCAAAAAGCTGGTGAACCACATGCGGAACGTGTGGCTTTAGCCAACGCAAAAGCCGCTTCATTATCGGTTGAGGGCGCAACAGTTTATGTGACGTTAGAGCCTTGTTCGCATTTTGGAAAAACGCCACCTTGCGCCGATGCCTTAGTGGATGCAAAAGTTGCTAGAGTTGTGGTGGCAATGCAAGACCCTAATCCTCAAGTCGGCGGTAGTGGAATTAAGCGTTTACAAGCCGCAGGCATAAATGTTGATGTGGGACTGATGCAAGCCGATGCAGAAAGTTTAAATAAAGGGTTTATCTTTTCCATGACAAATAATCGTCCTTTTGTACGTTTGAAAATAGCCAGTAGCCTTGACGGGCGAACAGCGATGAGTGATGGAAAGAGTCAATGGATTACGGGCGCTGAAGCCAGAGTAGAAGTTCATAAAATGCGAGCAATGCATGGTGCTGTGGTAACAGGCATTGGAACAGTGCTTGCGGACAACCCAAGTTTGAATGTTCGTTTGGATTCAGATGTGTTGGCCTCAATGAATCTTGATGAGACGACGGCAAACCCGATACGAGTGGTTCTGGATGCTAATTTGAGTATGCCATTGGATGCAAAGATGTTATCGCTTCCGGGTAGAACCTTGTTGATGACGTCAAAGATAACGGCGGAGCGTAACCCTGATTTGATAGAGAAAATCTACCAGGTTGGGGGTGAGGTCGTTGCGGTAGCAGCAGAAGATGATAGGCTTGATATTGAATCTGTACTCCAATACCTATATGAAGTAGAACAGGTGCGCGATGTGATGGTGGAAGCGGGCGCGATTGTCGCGGGTGCATTCATCGAGTCAGGTTTTGTGAATGAAATTCATGCGTTTGTGGCCCCTTCATTGATGGGGGATAGCGCTAAACCGATGTTTGCATTGCCAAGTATCCAGTCTATGTCGGATAAGATTCAGTACCAATTTGATGCTATTCAGAAAGTTGGTGAAGATTTGCACTTGGTGCTCAGTCCGTCGAAGTCAACCTTGTCAAAATAGGAGAAAAGTGTGTTTACAGGTATTATCGAATCCGTAGGTTCACTTTCAAAAATCGAACAGGTGAATGGTGATGCACGTTTCACTATAGATACCGGCAAGCTGGATATGGCTGATGTCAAAATCGGGGACAGCATCGCCTGTAACGGGGTTTGTCTCACGGCTATCGAGTTGGGTGCCAGACATTACGTTGCTGACGTATCCGCTGAAAGCTTAAGTGTCACAACTCTTGGCGAGTTATTGGTTGGTTCTCCGGTTAATTTAGAAAAAGCACTACGTTTACAAGATCGTTTAGGTGGTCACCTGGTCAGTGGTCATGTTGATGGTGTGGGTGAGATTTTGACTATTGAACAGGATGCGCGTTCATGGCGTTATCAGATTCTCGCCCCTGTGGCATTGGCAAAATATATTGCGGCGAAAGGATCGATTTGTTTGAACGGAATCAGCTTGACCGTCAACAAGGTTGAGGGAACGAATTTTGATATCAATATCGTGCCACACACTCGCCAGGAAACCACCATTAAAGATTTGCAGATCGGTTCCAAGGTCAATCTTGAAGTAGATCTATTGGCGCGTTACTTGGAAAGAATGATGACTGCGCCGCAAGAGGCGGAAGGCAGTCGAGTCACTAAAGAACTTTTGGCCGAAAACGGTTTTCTCTAAACAGGGTTGATGCACAATAGGTCATCCAAGAGAAATACAAGACAAACTCAAACAGAGCAAAGCAGATGCAATTAAATACAATTGAAGAAATTATCGAAGACTACAAGCAAGGCAAGATGATCATCTTGATGGATGATGAAGACCGTGAGAATGAAGGTGATTTGATGATGCCCGCCAGTGTGGTTTCTGCCGACGATATTAACTTCATGGCGAAGTTCGGTAGAGGGCTGATTTGTTTGACTCTGACAAAAGAACGTTGTCAGCAATTGCACTTGCCACTGATGACTCGAAACAATCAAGATACTTTAGGAACGAACTTTACGGTTTCCATTGAAGCGGCTCAAGGGGTGACGACCGGGATTTCTGCTGCTGATAGAGCGACTACGATTCAAGCTGCAGTGAAAGCCGATGCTCAGCCAAGCGATATTGTTACGCCGGGTCACGTTTTCCCGATTATGGCGCGCGCTGGTGGCGTGTTGGAAAGAGCAGGGCATACTGAGGCTGGTTGTGATTTGGCGGCTATGGCAGGATTTGAACCTGCATCGGTTATTGTCGAAATCATGAATGAAGACGGTACGATGTCGCGTCGCGATGATTTGGAGAAGTTTGCGGCAGAACACGGTATTAAGTTGGGTACGGTTGCGGACTTGATTGAATACCGCCTTAAAAACGAAAAAACCATTGAAAGAGTATCTCGGTGCCGCTTGCCAACCGAGTTTGGTGATTTTACACTGATTGGTTATGAAGATGTGCTGGATCATAGAGCGCACTTTGCGTTGACCTTTGGAGATATTTCTTCAGAAGATCCAATTCCGGTTCGTGTGCACATGGCTGATACTTTGTGTGATCTGTTTTCTGCAAAGCGAGATGAATGTAAATGGTCATTGCGTTCCGCGATGCAACAGGTCTCTGAAGAAGGTAAGGGGGTCATCGTGGTGCTAAGAAAGCATGAAGAAGGTACCGAGTTATTGGATAAAATTCAGCAGTTCCAAATGAAAGACAGAGGTATCAGTCAGCCTGAAGTTCAAGTAGAAGATGATGCGAAGACTTACGGGCTTGGAGCACAGATTCTTTCTGATTTGGGGCTGAATAAATTAAAGGTTATTGGGTCAGCTTGGCGTATGAATGCTTTGAGCGGATTCGGCTTAGAAATTGTTGGCCACATTGATAAAAAAGACTGATTTCAAAAGCAGGCAATGGGCAAAAAAATATAAAAATTAGGGTTTTTCGTCAAGGTGACGTTAAAATAAATGCGCTAAATGCAAGTGCAAACAGATAAGAAAACAAATCAGTAAAACAAAGGAAACACTATGAAAACAGTTGAAGGCCACTTAACGGCGCAGGGTTTGAAAATTGGCTTGGTAGTCGGGCGTTTTAACAGTTTTATCGTAGACAGCTTGGTAAAAGGTGCTGTTGATACCATCATCCGTCATGGTGGTTCTGAAGACAATATTCAACAAGTACTTGTACCTGGTGCGTTTGAAATTCCAGTGGTTGCGAAAAAGATGGCTGAATCCGGCAAGTATGACGCTATCGTCGCATTGGGTGCGGTGATTCGTGGTGGTACGCCACACTTCGATTATGTTGCGGGTGAGTGTGTTAAAGGGCTAGGGGTTGTTTCTCTACAAACGGGTACGCCAGTGTCTTTTGGCGTGTTGACGGTTGATACCATTGAGCAAGCGATCGAGCGCGCTGGAACCAAAGCTGGTAACAAAGGTGAAGAATGCACCTTGGCTGCGATTGAAACAGCAAACGTTTTGAAGCAACTGTAAGATTATCGGATTTTATGAATATATCTAATTTTAAGCCAGGGCAAGGTGAAGAAATTGCCGAAGACGATTCAAAGATAACGCCACGTTCTTTATCCAGAGCAGTGGCGCTACAAGCTCTTTATCAATGGCAGTTGAATCGTTCCGAGATTTCGGAGATCACCAAGGAATTCAATGAAGAAGGCCGCCTAACAGGTATTGATGTTCCTTTGTTCCAAGATATCGTGAACACGGTTGTCAGTGAAACAGAAGACTTTGATGAGCTTTATGGACAGTTTCTAGACAGATCTGTTGCGATGATTGACCCGGTTGAGAAAATCATTTTACGGATTGGGGTTTATGAACTGAAGTACAAGCCAGAAATTCCCTATAAAGTGGTTTTGAATGAATCGGTCGAGTTAGCTAAGCGCTTTGGTGCTGAAGAAAGCCATAAATACATCAATGGGATTTTGGATAAGGTCGCTCAGCAAATCCGTTCACTTGAAGTTGCTGCAGTTAACGCATCCAATTAGCAAATAAGGCTTCACCAACTACTTTTCTTAGGTGAAGCTTCATATCTTTACTATCAATTTACCTATCAATACAGAACTTTGAGAGGCTTATGTCAGAATTTTCAATCATTGATGAGTTCTTTAAGCCATTAGGGTTGATTGGTCATTCCCATTCGACAGACATTGGTATTGGCGATGATGGTGCCGTCATCAGTTGCCCGGAAGGTAAGAAGCTTGTTGTCGTAACGGATACTTTGGTGGAAGGGGTTCACTTTCCTTTAGAAACGTCAGGTTACGATATAGCATGGAAGGCATTGGCGGTTAATCTGAGCGATTTAGCTGCGATGGGAGCGGTTCCTGCCTTTTATACTCTTTGTTTGAGCTTACCTCCGCGTTGTGCAGATAAATCATTTTTGATGGATTTTGCAGCAGGGTTGAAGGGTTTAGCGACAAAGTATGGTGTGCCTTTGGTGGGAGGAGATACCACTAAAAGTGACCGTTTGACTTTGACCGTCAGCGCTCATGGTTGGGTCGACAGTGCCAAAGTGTTAAGGCGAGATGCTGCCAAAGTTGGCGATAAGATTTATGTGTCCGGCAACATTGGTGATGGCGCATTGGCGTTACAGGCACTACTGAAAAAATATGATGCGGCGTTGGTGTCTAGTACGGTTTTCGACAAGTTTTACCGGCCAGAACCTCGTGTAAAGTTAGGGTTGATGCTCGGTGATATTGCCAATGCAGCAATTGATATTTCTGATGGTTTCATCGCTGATTTAGAACATATTTTGCTGGCATCAAATGTATCTGCCGAGGTCGATTATGCGGCC
The DNA here is from genome assembly GCF_013340845.1 of Hydrogenovibrio marinus. Classification (NCBI taxonomy): domain Bacteria; kingdom Pseudomonadati; phylum Pseudomonadota; class Gammaproteobacteria; order Thiotrichales; family Piscirickettsiaceae; genus Hydrogenovibrio; species Hydrogenovibrio marinus. Next base: position 1,531,281 of record NZ_AP020335.1, on the reverse strand, counting down.
ATGCCATTCTCAGATTCAATGAAGCAATATCTGCAAGAGATAGATAATCCTTGGCTGCCGTTAACGGGTGGGGACGACTATGAGTTGTGCTTTACGCTACCCGTGTCTCAGATAACTGCATTTGAAAGCGCTATCAATAAAGAAGATTTGGGCGTGCCTGTTCGCAGTATAGGCACCATTGTGCCAAGAGAAGAGAGTGGGGTTATTTGGAAAAATGCCCCCGAACTTGTCGAGAGCATTTCAGCAAAAGGCTATGAGCACTTCTAAGGGTGAAGTGCGGTTGCTTTATTTAGCGACTTTTCTGCGGTTTCTTACGCCTTCAGCCAATAGTTCAAGCGCAGTGATGCTGTCATCCCAACCAATACAAGCATCGGTGATGCTTTGGCCGTAAGTCAAAGGTTGTCCTTCGACAACATCTTGACGACCTTCTGTAATGTGACTTTCAATCATGGCACCCATGATGTGTGGTTCACCCGATGTAAGTTGATCTCTAATGGATTTTGCCACCACTAGCTGATTCTTATGTTCTTTGTTACTGTTAGCATGACTGCAATCAACCATTAGTTTGGTTTGTACATGCGCTTCTTCAAGAGCTTTAACGGCTTCAGCAACATGCGGTGCATCGTAGTTAGGGCCATCATTACCGCCTCTTAAAATAACATGGCAATCCGGATTTCCAGTAGTGGAGAAAATCGCAGAATGACCTTGCTTGGTAAGAGACAAGAAAATATGAGGGTTGTTCGCAGCGCGAATGGCATCTACCGCGATTTTAAAGCCACCGTCTGTACCGTTTTTAAAACCGATAGGGCACGAGATACCTGAAGCCAATTCTCTGTGACCTTGGCTTTCAGTTGTACGGGCTCCGATAGCACCCCAGGAGATCAAGTCGGCAACATACTGCGGAGAAATCAAGTCCAGAAACTCAGTTGCACTCGGTACGCCTTCACTATTGATGTCTAGCAATAATGAGCGAGCCAATTCCAAACCTTTATTGATTTCAAAAGATTCATCCAAGTTCGGGTCGTTGATAAGCCCTTTCCAGCCAACGGTTGTTCTTGGTTTTTCAAAGTAGACACGCATGACGATCAGCAGGTCGTCGGCATATTTCTCAATAAGGGTTTTTAAGCGAGTTGCGTAGTCGCGGGCAGCTTTCGGGTCATGGATAGAGCAAGGGCCGATGACAACAAGCATGCGATCGTCCTTATCGTGAAGGATGTTTTTGATAGCTTCTCGAGTGTTATAAACCGTTTGAGCTGCAAGGTCGGAAATAGGATATTTTTCATGCAACTTTTCCGGTGCACTTACTTCTGTGATGGCTTTAATGCGTAGGTCATCTGTTTGAAAATGGCTCATCTCGGTATATCTCGTCAACTTGTCTCGGTACGTCTTAAAAAAGAGGCATATTATGCCATTATTTGAGGGTTTTATGGGGCTAAAAATATTTGAATTTATCATTTTAATCAATGATTTTGATTCAAACCTTGTTGAATTTAAGCAGAATCAGGCAAAAGTCTGATTTATTCAGTTCAATTAGTGTGCTAAAATTCGCGGCAAGTTTTAAATAGATGCATTTAACGCACTTCACATGCTATTTGTGAAGTTGCATGAAGTTTAGTTTGGAAGTTATGGTTCATTGTCGCTACATTATCGAAGGCTACACCGAAGATGGTAGGAAGTTCCGTCCGAGTGATTGGATTGATCGTATTGCCTCTATGATGGCTTCTTATGGCTCATCTCACCGCTTGGTTTTCTCCGAACTATTGCATCCAGAGTTATATCAAGGGCAGAAGTGCTTGATTATCGATACTCAATTGGAAGATGTGAATCCTGGTATGTTTGAGTATGTCATGGATTTCGTCAAAAACAACAAACTGAAAATGACACAAGTCTGTGAAGAAATGGAATCTGAGTTAGGAAGCTAACTGACTAGGATTTTTATTTCCATGAGCCGTTCAGCTCTCCTTTCCTGATTTACGCAATCAAAGAAAAAATAAACGAACTTCCCAACAATAAAGTACATAGGCCGCCCAAAGCCAAGAATGGGCCGAATGCGACAGGTTCTTGTAGATTTCGTCTATGGAATAAGCTGAGAGCTACTATCCACAAAATACTGCTCAATGAAGCGATCAAGATGATTTGAGCCAGTGCTTCTACGCCAAACCATGCGCCCATTGCTGCTAGTAACTTGAAGTCTCCAAATCCCATTCCTTCCTTTTTGGTTAGAAATTTGAAAGCATAAAACAGTGTCCAAAGCAGTATGTAACCAATGACTGCGCCCCATATCGCATCAATAGGGTCGGTGAAGACCGACTGAGAGTTGATGATGAGCCCAATCCATAGCAGAGGTAGGCTAAGGATGTCTAAAATCAGCTGATGCTCTATATCAATGACGGTAATTGCGATAAGCATCCAAGTAAAAATCAGTGCAAACCAGCCTTTGGCGTCAAGTCCAAAGTGAAGTGCCACGATTAAGGTCAAAAGCATCGACGATAATTCAATAAGAGGGTAGCGAGCGGAAATGGATGTTTTACAGTGTCTGCATTGACCTTTGCTACTTAGCCAACTGAATACTGGGATGAGTTCTTTCCAAGAGAGCGCGGTATCACAGCTAGGGCAATGTGAGCGAGTGAAAGAAATGTGTTTGAGTTGGGCTTCACCTTCCCATTCCATCATGCGAGGTAGGCGCCATGTCAACATAGACAGAAAACTACCTAGTAGTAGCCCAAAAACAGTGATGAGAGAAATTTGCGCTACTGGGGAAAGTTCGAGCATTTAGTGTGCTTCTAAATCAGGTGATCTTGAACAGTTTATCGAAATTAACCACTTCAAAAATCTTCAGAATATGTTCTGAAGCCGAGTGGAGAATAAGCTGGTCTGCTTTGTCGCCCAGTTGTGAGCGAAGTTGCAACAGCATGCCTAACCCACCACTGTCAATGTGAGTCGCATTCGAGAAGTCTATGATAATTTGGTCACAATCAGCATTTTGATGGGCTACTTGGAAGGTATTGAAGTCGTCGACAGTGAAGTTGTCGATAACGTGTAGCCAGAGTGAATGGTCTTTCAATTCATGTGTGATCATGATGTAAGCAGCCTCTTTGGTGATTAACTTGTTGAAGGTTCACTGTAAATAACGCAATTTCGGTCATTTTCCCAAACGGTAATTTGGTGCATGGTCACGTTTGGCGCCTCAATACGTTGCTGTATTTGTCTGAAAAGGTACTGGGCAATATTTTCTGCAGTAGGATTGACCGTTTTGAAATATTCGATATCGTTAAGAAATTTATGATCTAGCTCTTTAACGATTTCTTTCGCATGTTTCTTGATTTGTTTGAAGTCAATCACCATGCCGATGTCATTGAGTTCTTGTCCAACAATTTCCACTTCAATTTTCCAGTTATGCCCGTGCAGATTAGCACAGTCACCCGGGTAACCTCTTAGGCTGTGGGCAGATGCAAAATCGAGTAATGTTTTTAAAACAAATTGTTGAGCCATTTCGTATCAAATTGATCTAGTAAAGAATAATTGCAAATTATAGCAAATATCCCATGTTGTAGAGCACTCTTTAATCGGTTGTTATCTTTAGTGATTTCGATCTGCAATATAGCCAGCGATTGAGATTAGAAAATCGCTTTGAATATCCATTTTTGTTAGACATTCCTTGGCTTCGGAGATAAGAGTATCTCGCATGTTTTTCGATGCGTCAAGGCCGATAAGTTTCGGATAGGTTGCCTTGTCGGCATCTTCATCACTACCTTGCGGTTTGCCAAGGGTTTCGGTATTGGATTCTATATCAAGAATATCATCCTGAATCTGGAAAGCGAGCCCGATTTTTTCAGCAAAATATGCCAGGTTGGGTCTAAGGGCGTCAAAGCGGTCTGATTGGCAAGCTCCCAGTAATAATGCAGCTTGGATAAGTGCACCAGTTTTCATTTGATGCATTTTCTGCAATGCTGAAAGGGAGGGGAGTTTTCCTTCAGAGTGAATATCAATAAACTGTCCACCAATCATTCCGACAGTCCCAGAAGCTTGACTAAGAATTTGAACCATACTGACTTTATGTTTGTCCGAAAGGTTGGTGCCATTCGCCAAACAATCAAAAGCCAGGGTTTGCTGAGCATCTCCTACGAGTATTGCAGTTGCCTCGCCGTATTTGATATGACAAGTTGGTACGCCTCGGCGTAAGTCATCATCGTCCATTGCCGGTAAGTCATCATGAACCAAAGAGTAACTATGGACGAGCTCAATGGCGCATGCGGCAGCATCTAACTTATCTAGTGACATGCCTAATGCTTCGCCGGTAGCATAAACTAGAGCTGGCCTTAAACGTTTGCCGTTGTTTAGGGTTGCGTAACGAATGGCCTCAGCTAGCTCGGTAGGGGCAGTTTGATGGCTTGTTAGAAAATGAGTTAAGGCATCATTGACTCGTTGTTGATAGAGGGCGAGTTGTTTTTTCATGCATCATTCCAAATAGGGAAAACAAAAAAGGCTGTCCGAGGACAGCCTTTTTTACTACGAAAAGCGGATTAAAGCTTGTCTGCGTTTTTAGATAGGTACTCAGCAACACCTTCTGGCGTATCTTTCATTCCTGAATCACCTTTGTTCCAACCAGCTGGGCAAACTTCACCATATTCTTCGTGGAATTGAAGCGCTTCAACCATACGAACCAATTCATCAACGTTACGGCCTAGTGGTAGGTCGTTAACAACTTGATGACGAACAATACCTTGATCATCAACTAGGAAAGCACCACGTAGAGCAACGTTACCTGGGTGAACGATACCGTAAGCTTCCATGATAGACCCACCAAGGTCAGCAACCAATGGGAATTTAACTTTCCCTAGACCACCTTGTTCAATAGGTGTGTTGCGCCATGCGTTGTGAGTGAATTGCGAGTCAACGGAAATACCGATTACTTCAGTGTTTAGTGCTTTGAAAGTCTCAACACGGTGATCAAAAGCCAAGATTTCAGAAGGACAAACAAAAGTGAAGTCTAGAGGGTAGAAGAAAACAATCGCGTATTTACCCTTGATGTGGTTTTTCAAGTTAAAGTCATCAACGATGGTTCCATCTGCCAAAACGGCCGCAGCTGTAAAGTCTGGAGCAGCTTTTGTTACTAATACTGACATAAGTTATTTCCTTATAGTTGTTAAACTGAATCTGCAATAGTATAGTCAATTCATTTCATATTGAAAGTTCAATTTCCTGTGTTTTTAGTCAAAAAATACCTTAAATATTTTCAGGCTATTATCTGTTTTTGTTATAGAAAACATGGGTTTGGCCGATATTAAAAGCAGTGATAGAGCTTTTCTTATTAAGGAAAAAGTTGCATGTTTATCGTTTATTCGCCTGAAGGCCAAAGCTACATTGGCACTTCACAAATACGTCCAGATCTAAGAGTTGATCCTGCGGCTAAAGTTCCGGCTGTGCCGGAATCTGGGCTAGAAGAAACCAATATTGATCTTGAGATGGCGGAAAAGAATAAGAAAATGCACCAAGCCATTCATCAATATCAGTCGGTAAAAGAAGGTGATGGGCGTCATGCTGTTTTTCATATTGGTGAGATTATGTCGACACCGGTATTTACCATTTCTGAGAAGGCTTCCTTAATGGATGCATGGGAAATGATGCAACGCCATACGATTCATCATATCCCAGTGGTGAATGAAATGGAGACACTGGTAGGAATGATTTCTTTCCATGAAATACTTCAAAGATCGATTGTCGATAGAGAAGGTGAGCTAGAGGAAATTCGTCAGGAAACCGTTGGGCAATGGATGCATAAAGAGGTGATTACAACCCTTGGTAAAACTGATATCAGGAAAGTTGCATTGGTCATGAGTCAATATCAAATTGGCAGTATCGTTATCTTGAGTGATGACAAAAAGTTGTTGGGGATTGTGACGCTGTCAGACTTGGTGAGACGTTTGTCAGAAGAACCGCCGTTGACGGTCTATGCATAAAAAAGCCGCATGAACTTGCGTTCTGCGGCTTAGTGTTGCTTTAAGCTTGATCGTTGTTTTGCGCTTCAGCCAAATCTTTGTGAACCTGTTCCATATCCAGTTCGCGTAGGCCTTTGATGCCTTCTTCTAAATTAGCCTCTGGTAGTAGTCCTGGATTTGAGAAAACCACGATTTTTTCACGCATGAAAACCAATGTTGGAATTGAACGTACTTGAAACAAGCCAGCAAGTTCTTGCTGTTCTTCAACATTGACTTTAGCGAAAACGATATCAGGGTGTTTTTCAGACACGGATTCAAAAATCGGCGAAAACTGCTTGCATGGACCACACCATTCTGCCCAGAAATCTAGAATAACGATGTCATTATCTGTGATGGTTTTTTCAAATTCTTCTGCCGTCAGATTGATGGTTGCCATAGTTTGCTCCTTGTGAGTGCTTTGAATAGCTTAGATGGATGGTGTTCCGCCGCGAGTTAATAAAAGAGGGTTGAGGTAATGCTTAAGCGTTTCATCGTCTAAGTCGGTCATTTCTTTGGCGACATCAAATACAGGTCGGCCGGTTTGGTAAGCTGTTTTGGCGATTTTTGCGCCGGTTTCGTAGCCCACAACAGAGTTTAAAGCGGTTACCAGAATCGGGTTGATCTCCAATGCCTCATTAAGCTTGGTCTCATTCACCACAAACCCAGTAATCGCTTGATCTGCAAGTTGAGTAGCTGCGTTTGCAGCAATTTCCAAGCTTTGAAGCAGGTTGGTTGCAATCATTGGCAGCATTACATTTAATTGAAAATTACCCGACTGCGCACCAACAGTAATTGCGGTGTGATTTCCCATGATTTGGGCGGCGACCATGCAAACAGCTTCAGGAATAACCGGGTTGACTTTACCAGGCATGATTGAGCTTCCAGGTTGGAGTGCCGGTAGTTGGATTTCACCCAGACCCGCTAAAGGGCCAGAGTTCATCCAACGCAAGTCGTTAGCGATTTTCATTAAGCTGGCAGCCAGAACGTTTAATTGTCCACTTAACTCCAATGCAGTGTCCTGTGAACTTAAGCCAACGAAGAAGTTAGGCATGGGTTCAAACGGAATCGCTGTGATGGTGGAAAGGTTGGCACAAACCAAAGAACTGAATTCTGGTTCGGCATTGATGCCTGTACCAACGGCAGTGCCACCTTGAGGTAATTTATGTAAACGTTTTTGTGTGTCTTTTAGGCGGTCAATGTTATCTTCAATAAGTTGGCGCCATGCAGAAATTTCTTGTCCAAGGGTAACAGGGGTGGCATCCATTAAATGCGTGCGACCGGTTTTGACAATGTCTCCAACTTCTTGTTCTTTGTCTTTCAATACTGACGCAAGGTGCGTCAACGCAGGTAATAGGTGCTCTTCTAGCTCAATAGCGGCTGAGATATGAATGGTTGTAGGAATAACATCATTTGAACTTTGGCTCATATTGACGTCATCATTAGGGTGAACTTCAGTTGCCATCATTTGATTTGCAAGGTGGGCAATCACTTCGTTCGCATTCATATTGGTACTGGTACCAGATCCAGTTTGAAATACATCTATCGGAAAATGCTCATAGTATTTGCCGTCGATTAACTCTTTTGCGGCAGCTTGAATGGCGGTTGCTTTTTCTTGGGATAAGAGATTCAGTTCAAGGTTACTTTCGGAACAGGCGAATTTTACATAGCCGAGTGCTTGAATGAATTTTTTCGGCATTGGCGTGTGGCTAATAGGGAAGTTGTTAATGGCTCTTTGTGTTTGTGCGCCATAAAGCGCATCAACGGGAACTTCGAGTGTTCCCATGCTGTCTTTTTCTGTGCGAAATGCCTGTGTCATATAAGTCGATCTCATCCAAATTGCGAACTCTGCTAATGAGGTTTTAGCGGGCTTAGAGGCCGAAACCTTTTTGAAGAGTCTTTCATGTGAAGAAAAAAAATTAAATTGTTGGTATTCTATCTTATCCAGACAAGTGTCTGAGAAAAACTCTTTATAAATAGCGATAAACTCCATGAAGTCAATTAAAAATGATATATCCCGTTTCTTTTACAAGAATGGACTATGGTGGTGCTTGCACTACAACCGGAAGTTTGCCGCTATTACCTTGTCCGACGAATTGGAATCCCGCATAGGTGCAGCGGTTATTACAAGTGATGATTTCATGTCTTATATGGAACCGGAATCGGTGCATCATTTTATGACACATACCCAAGCCTTGCTTGAGGGTAAGCAGTCGCATACGCAATTCTTGACGGGGTTGAACATAGATGGGGATGTTGTTTGGCTGGTGAATGATTTACGTCATCAAAAAAACTCGAACTCTGATACAGAAGTCATTTGTGCTTCCTGTATCGATATTTCGCGGATGTACAAGCTGGAAGAGCGCTTAATTGCATCTCATAGTGATTTAATTATCGAAAGGCTACAAGAGAAAGAGCGTCGCTCTCAACAAGAGAATGCCTTACTTCATGACTTATATAAAAGCCAGACCAAGTTTCTGGCAATGCTTAGTCATGAATTGAGAACCCCTTTGATGGGCATGAGCAGCTTGATAGGTGTGGCCAAACAGAATCAGGACAATGGTTTGCCAGTTGATGAACAGCTTCAAATCATGAAGTTGACAGTGGATCAGTTGAATTTCTTAATCAACGATATTCTGACTTACTCCCAAACAGAATCTGAGCACATTCAGATTAACCCAAGTACTTTCACTGTAGATGAAATGGCGGAATATGTTACACATCTTACAAAATCAATAGCCAACGACAAAAAGGTAACGGTGTCGGTGGCCAAAAAGACTCGTAGTTGTTGCTTTTATGGGGATTTGTTAAGGGTTTCTCAGATACTGGTTAATTTGATTGTCAACGCCATAAAATTTACGCATGAAGGCGGGGTTTTTGTTGAGATAGAAGAGTCGAAAATAGGGTTGCAGTTTTCCATTACCGATTCCGGTGAAGGGATTGATAAGGAGCAATTGCAAAATATCTTTGAGCCATTTAAACAGCTTGAGTCAAAAGGGAGTCAGCAATATTTTGGTTCGGGGTTAGGTCTTCCTATTGTTAAACGACTGGTTGAGTTACTGGGCGGTACGATTGATGTTGAGTCTATCAAGGGCGTTGGTACCAAGTTTACCGTTGATTTGCCCATGGAGGAGGGTGTTTGTGCTGAGCCTGATGACCAGTCTTCTGCAGATATCGAGTCTCGTATTGAACACAAGCAAAAATTGATTGAGCTAAAGGAGCCGCTTAGTGTCCTGATTGCAGACGATTCAATCATTAATCGAAAAGTCTTGGAATTGTTCTTGCATGAAATCAATTGTGAAGTTGAGCATGCTGAAGATGGTAACCAGGCATGGCAGAAATTTTTGGAAAAAGACTTCGATATCGTCTTTCTTGATATACAGATGCCAGAAATGGATGGCATGGAAGTCTGTAGAAAAATCAGGGAACTTGATCATGGCTTAAAGCCAAAGTTAAAAGGTGTTTATGCTCTTACCGCAGCTCATACGGAAGATGAGATTTCCAAACTGGGATTAGAAGTAGACAAAACACTTTTTGATGCCTGGATTGAAAAGCCTATTTCACAAGACAAGGTTTTTGGCGTGCTTTATAAGGAGCTAATCGCAAGAGAGGAACTATCAAAGGCTCCACTGACAAAACTTGTTCCGGATTCCTTGGTTCATCTCTTACCTCAATTTATTGAGTCAACGTCGAATGACTTGATGAAACTGGAAGTGCTTTGGAAAGAAAAAGACGAAGCGCAATTTCGTCAGGTCTCTCATAGCTTAAAGGGGAATTTGATGTTGTTTGAAGTTGAAGAGATGTTGGCGTTGATTAAAAGGATGGAGAAGCTGTCCTTTGAAGCCGATAAAGAAGAACTTGATGAGTTGTTATTGCAAATAAATAGAATTTATCGTAGCCTGTATTAATTTTTTGGCAAATGAAGTTATAATTAATAGCTGTTTGCTAAGACAGATTTTACATTTTCAAATTAAAAGGATTTAAGGAACGATTATGGCAGGTGCCAAACCTACAGTTTTGATCTCTGAAGACCATGACCTAGTAAGAGCGGGGTTTAAGTCAATTTTGGAGTCTGATGGTGCTGTGTCAGTGATTGCTGAAGCCAAGGATGGTGAGGAAACACTGACGTTAACCGAAGAAAAGAAACCGGATTTGTTGTTGATAGATCTATCCATGCCTAAATTAAGTGGCATGGCGGTAGTGTCCCAACTTAAGAAACGTAAAAATCCAGTTAAAATTATTATACTGACCGCCGCGGAAGCGCCGAATGTTTGGAAGGAAGTTCTGGACTTGGGGGTTGATGGTGTTGCGCTGAAATCAGTTTCAAAAAGCGAATTGATTTCAGGCATTGAACTGGTTTTAAAAGGTCAGGTATTTGTTCACTCTGAAATTGAATCCGATTTGAACAGTTATCTTGAATCGCTTGAGCAAGTTAAAGCCATTGAGACTGGATTTAAAAAGCCTAAGAAGCTATCCGTTCGGGAAAAACAGGTTATCAAGTTGGTCGCCGAAGGCTATAAAACAAAAGATATTGCGGAGATGCTAGACATATCGGACAGAACGGTCTCTAAGCACCGTGAGAATATCATGACCAAGCTAGGGATGACATCTTCTGCCGAATTGATTAACTACGCAAGCCACATTGGGTTGCTGAAAGTTAAACTAGACGAAATCAAGTAACGTCATTGTTAGAATAAATACCCCGCGCGCAAGTGTGCGGGGTATTTATTCTTTTCTATCGGTATTGTCTCAAATACCACCATTCAAAGAATTTTTTCGCGTAATGCATTAAACGACAAGGCGGTAGCAAAATTGTACCTTGCTCTGTGCGTTTGATGAACACGCCATGCGAAAGTGTGTCAATAATACAAATCAACTCATGTTTGATGGTTTCAGATGGTACAGAGCCTCGCAGTTCGCTGATTAAGTTATGTGTAGCGGTGGCAGCTTGTAAGTCCGCTGCATGTGCTTGTTTTGCCTGCCAATCAGGCCCTGGGTAGCTTCCGGAGTCGCCCGCAACATAGGTTTTCTCCAGACCTGAAACTTGGCAAAGTGCGTTGGCTTTTATCATGCCACCTTCGGATTTTTCGATCTCTGAATCTTGTAGCCACGCCGGACCAGTCATTCCTGGCATAAAGAGAATCAAATCGGCATCGAATTCACCGCCTTCGGTTATTACCTTGTTAGATTCAAAACCTTTCATTTTGTGCCCCAAGTGGGTTTTAATACCTTTTTTCGCCATCATTTTTAGGACGGCATTAGGCACTTTATCTCCGAGGCGTTTTCCGGGTTGTGGGGCTGGGTTGAAAAAGATGATTTCAAACTTGCTGCGTCTACCTTGTCTTCGCAGTAGGGTGTCGATACCAAATAAAAACTCAAACATTGGACCGCCGCGCATAGCAGAAGGCTCGTTTGGGTTGCCGCCAAAACCAATGGCGATAGTTCCTTCGGGCATGTTGTCTAGCCTGTCTCTAATGGCTTCAGCTGCGGAAATACCTTCGCAAGGCGTAATGGCATGCTCAATGCCTGGTAGTTTCTTGATGAAACGACCCCCCGTGGCGATAATCAGGCCGTCATTCTGGTACTCTCCATCTGTTGTTACAACGGTTCTACCTTGGTTGGTGACATTGAGTACACTGGCTTGGATGTATTTCACGTTTTGTTTTTCAAAAAAATTGGTTAAATCAATCTCTAAGGATCCGCCATCTTTTTCTCTAGCAGGAATCCAGATAATGCTTGGTAAATAAATAAGTTGTTTGCTTGGTGCAATGACCGTGATTTCTGCTTGAGGAGCTTGTTTTCGAGTTTCTTTAACTGCAGTCAGAGCTGCAAACCCTGTTCCAAGGATGGTAATGTTCATAGGAGGTACCTTGTTAACTACTTAGGTTTTTTAAGTTGTTGAATATCTATTTGATTGTATGATAACGAGAAAAACCAAGGGTTTGGAATCAATTTTTATGTTGAATATTTATAAGTAATTTCTATTTTGCATAAATTAAACTTATTAACTGACTTTTCATGGATTTATGGAGTCATGATTTAGTGGGAATCCTCTCAGCAATCTGTTAGTTAAAAAGGTAAAATACCGATACCGTGAACATACACAAAGAGAAAATCTGAAGTGGGAATTATGAGAAATATTCTGCTAGCAATTGCTACTGGCGCCACTTTGCTGAGCTTGTTCAGTTTAAGTGGTTGTGAAAAGGTCTCCAATACAGCTAAAAACATCCAATCAGACTGGGTTGGTCTAGATCGTAAGATAGAAATTTATAGTTGTTACTCCGGTAAGTTAATTAAAGTGATTAAAGGTAATATTCGTCTTAACCAAGATGACAAATTTGCCAACGGCGCGTCTTTTTTAGTGAATGGAAAGAAAATGCATACCAATATGTGTTTTATCGTGCAAGAAATCGGAATTAAAGAAGAGGCACAGTGATCTTGAAAAACCTTGCATTTATACTTGTGGCTATGACTGTTTTATTGTCAGGTTGTAGCCAGATTCAAACTAAAAAAATCGACGACACACATTTTATCTTAACCCATCCATATAACGAGCCGCCAAGAGATTTGATGAGTAGTGCACTGGCTTCGAAAGCAAGTGAGCTTTGTCCGAGTGGCTATGATGTGTTGTCCAAAAATGCAGCAAAAAAAGCCGAGTTTGGTTACAGCGACGACCAATGTGCAGCATATAAACATTGTGACTATGTTTTAGAGTGGCGTATCAGTTGTGTCGATAAACCGAAAGATGATTTTTCAATATTCGGTAAGCACTAACTCAGAAACTACTCTCTTCAATTAAGAATGTACAAACGGAATTGCCATGTCTAATGCGAAGCACTATATCTGGTTAGTCGGATTTTCAGTTTTGGCCTTTTGGCAAATAGGACAAATTGCCCATTGGCCGAAGCCAGTTCAAACATTATTGCTCTATGCACCATATATCACGGCTGCATTGGGTATCTTTATCAGTGTTTTTCTAAACCGAATTCAACCTATCTTTCTGTTGTTAACCTTGGCGGTATTGAACTTCGCCATTGTTTACTTTTTTCCGAAAAATACCGGACAAACGGATATCTTAGCGGTTACAGCATTTTATCCATTGTTGGCAACCTTCCTGCCGTTGAACCTTTTAGTTTGGATTTTACTGCCTGAAAAAGGCGTAATGTCTAAACCCTACGTCTTTAGTCTGCTAGCGCTGTTTGGTTTGCAAGGATTTGGGTTCTACTGGTTGATGGATAATTTGCCGATGAATGTCATACTGACAATGGCGCAGCCTGTGGGCGCTTCCGGTATTACGTTGCCAATGGTTCCGTTTTTAGTGACGATGGCGGCGTGGTTGGTTATTGTTATTCGTAATGCGTTTCAAGACCACCCTAAAGTTTTAGACAATACAGTCATCTTTGTATTGATATTAATGGCGTACGGTCTGAATCAATATGCGTCTTTTGGTGTATTGGCTTGGCTGTCATCTATTGCCGCCGGGTTGATTATTTTATCTTTGGTTTTTGACTCTCATCAAATTGCTCACACCGATCAATTAACCGGTATGAAGGGGCGTAGAGCATTATTTGAAAGATTTACTGGCTTAGGTCGTAAATATGCGATTGCCATGATGGATATCGACCACTTCAAATCCTTTAATGACCGCTATGGGCACGATATTGGAGATAACGCGCTGAAGCTGGTTGCTTATCAATTGTCGAAAATCCCTGTTGGTTACCCTTATCGCTACGGTGGGGAGGAGTTTACTGTTGTTTTCCCAGGTAAAACTGCTGAACAAGTAAAGCCGATTTTGGATGATATTCGCGTACAGATATCAGAAGTACCATTGGAAGTCATGGAAAAGGGACAGAAAGCCGAGACAAAAGTGACCGTGAGCTTTGGATTGGCAGAAAAAACGGAAAGAAGTCAGCAGCCTGAAGCTGTTATGAAGTTGGCGGATGAAGCCCTTTACGTTGCGAAAAAAGCAGGAAGAAACTGTGTGAAGGTGTATGGAGAGACCTCTACCAAAACCACATCAAAAACATCGTCAACAACTAGAAAACGTACACAAACGAAAGAAGATAAAGCATGACCGAAAAAACTAGGCTAAAACGCGTTTCTGAAACTTCAGAGCTAGAAGTTCAGTTCAAACTTAGTTTGCTCGATGACACAGTGGTAGAACAGACTGAGGAAAATGAGGTCTTTGTATTTCAAGTTGGAGATGGTCAGTTTTTAGCCAAGTTGGATGAACTGCTGGTTGGGCTAGAAGAAGGAACACGCGCAAAATTCACTCTGATGCCGGAAGATGCTTTTGGTCAACCGGATCCTATGAATTTTCAAACCATGAAAAAGGCAGACTTTCCTGAAGGTATGCAGTTGACCGAGGGGCATGTCATTGGTTTTAACACACCAACTGGAGATGAAATTCCAGCAACGGTGTATCAAATCAAAGAAGATGAAGTGGTGATGGACTTTAATCATCCATTGGCCGGTCAGCCACTAATTTTTGATGTAACGGTCGTAAAGGTTTTATCTTAAGGCTATAAGCTTCTATGAAGTTTATGAGTGTTTTTTCAAATAAAGCTGTTTATGCTCTTGACTGCAAAAAGCAATGTTATAGGTGTCGCCAATCTTTTCAGCCGGGTTAAGGGGAATGGCTTCCGATTCAGGTAGTCTCAAACCGCATTCGACACAAGTGGCCATACGTTCGGCTTTTTCAGATGTCGTATTCTGTTCCTGTTCATTGCCAGACAATGCATCTTGACGAATCTCATTGACTCTTTTCATGATAAAACGCACTAGCAAGTATGCGAAGAAAGCGACGACGAATAATAGTAGAGTTTTCATTTTGCCAACCTAGTTTGATTGTGAGTGGTAACGCGCCACTTGCGACGGGTCAAAAGTGCTTTGGTTCAGGTCTATGCCTGCGGCATTCATTTTATCTTCCAACTCACGCTTTTCTGCCAATAAATCAATGAGTTCAGAGTGGTTGTCTTCAAGGCGATGCATCTGCTCAAGCCCTAAGTGATAAAATCTCATGGTTTTCATGGCTTGGTGGTCGTTGATGGCGACATCTTTTCTGAGTTTTTCCATGACGTTAGTGATGCGCATTAAAGAGCGTTTTAGTTGCCAGCCATACATGGATTCACGCATCCACTCTTTGTCAATAAAGAAAACTTTGACGATAAAAAAGGTGATGATTAGGCCAACCAACGCGCCAATGAAATTCAGTACCCAAGGATTTGAGTTATACGCAGAGAGTAGTTTGACACTTAGCGTGGCGAAAATCATGCCGATGACTAAAAACATTCCCATGATGATGAGGGTGGCATTACGTGTTTTTTGTCGATACAGCTTGGGATCAACGTCTTGGATTTCGAACATAAATTTTCCAGAGTGCTTGTGTAATCTTATATTTTTTAACAGAAAGCCAATTCTATTAAAAAAACCGGTGTAGCGGGTAGCTTTTAGCAACCAACTTCCAACTTAAATAGTTGGAATCAAGTATAATTTGCGGTTTTAAAAGATTTGCACTTTTGCTGTTTGGAGCGGAAGTGCTGTTTAAATTTTATAGATGATGAAGCGACAAGATTTTTATTTTGACCTACCGGAAACACTGATTGCTCAAACGCCTGCTAAGGAGCGTACGGGCAGCCGTTTGTTGGTTATCGAACCCAATGGAGGGGTTTCGGATAAGCAGTTTCCTGATCTTTTGGATTATATTCAGCCAAACGACTGTCTGATTTTCAACAATACGAAAGTGATACCGGCACGATTGTTTGGTCATAAACATAGCGGCGGTAAGGTTGAGTTCTTGGTTGAGCGTATTTTGGATGATCAGCGTGTGCTGACGCACATTCGTTCAAGTAATGCGCCTAAGCCCGGGACGAAAATCCGCATTGAAGATCAAATTGAAGTTGAAGTACTAGGTAGAGATGATGCATTGTTTGAAGTTGCATTCGAGCTACCGGATGGTGAAACGGCACTTTCATTGATTGAAGCCTGTGGTCACATGCCACTGCCTCCCTATATTGAGCGAGCGGATGGTGAAGAAGACAAGTCTCGTTACCAGACAGTTTACTCCGAGAAGCCTGGAGCTGTTGCTGCGCCGACTGCTGGACTGCATTTTGACGAAATTATGTTGGATAAAATTCGACAAAAAGGTACCCAAATCGGTTTTGTGACTTTGCACGTAGGGGCGGGGACATTCAAGCCGGTACAGGTGGACGACATCAGTGAGCATCGTATGCACTCTGAAGTTATCGAGGTGCTGCCGGAAACAGTCGAATTGATTCATTCTACAAAGCAGAAGGGCGGTCGGGTTTTTGCCATAGGTACGACATCCGTCAGAAGTTTGGAGAGTGCAGCGACTTTCAATGATGGCGTGCTGACTGCGTATCAAGGTGAAACCGATATTTTCATTACTCCTGGCTATGACTTCAAGGTGGTGGATGTTTTATTGACCAATTTCCATTTACCGGAATCTACCTTGATCATGTTGGTATCTGCGTTAGCAGGCTATGAAGCGACTATGAATGCATACCGGCATGCGGTTGAAGAAAAGTATCGATTTTTCAGCTACGGTGATGCAATGCTGGTACATCCAGCGAAAAAAGCTAAATCTTAAATTTATTTGACGAAGAAAAGACGATGGAATTCGAATTAGATAACCAAGACGGAAGAGCCAGAAGAGGGCGATTAAAATTTGAGCGAGGAGTGGTGGAAACGCCTGCCTTCATGCCTGTAGGAACCTATGGTTCCGTAAAAGGGATGACGCCGGAAGAAATTGAAGATACGGGCGCTCAAATTATCTTGGGCAACACCTTTCACCTGGCAATTCGTCCGGGAACGGATATTATTGAACAGCATGGTGATTTGCATGATTTCATCAACTGGAAAGGCCCTATCCTGACGGATTCGGGTGGTTTTCAAGTGTTCAGCCTTGGTAAGATGCGGAAGATCAGCGAGCAAGGTGTTCACTTTCGTAACCCGGTGAATGGTTCCAAACTTTTTATGGGGCCTGAAGAGTCAATGGAAGTGCAGCGAAAGCTTGGCTCAGATATCGTGATGATTTTTGATGAATGTACTCCTTATCCGGCAAGCTATGAGGTAGCGGCAGACTCAATGCGCCTGTCGTTGCGCTGGGCTCAACGCTCCAAAGATGCGCATGGTGATAATCCTTCGGCGTTGTTTGGTATCGTGCAGGGTGGTATGTATGAAGCGCTACGTATCGAATCCATTGAAGCATTAAAAGCAATTGGTTTTGATGGTTATGCCATTGGCGGATTGTCCGTTGGTGAACCCAAAGACGAAATGATGGCGACGCTTGATTTTACTGAGCCGCACATGCCGAAAGATAAACCTCGCTATATGATGGGTGTCGGTAAACCGGAAGATATTGTTGAAGCGGTACGCCGCGGAATCGATATGTTCGACTGTGTTATTCCAACTCGTAATGCTCGAAATGGCTTTTTGTTCACTCATGACGGCGTGGTTAAAATCCGAAATGCGGTACACAAAACCAGCTTAGAACCATTGGATGCACAGTGTGATTGTTATACCTGCAAAAACTATACACGTGCCTATCTGCACCACTTGGACAAGTGTGGTGAGATTCTGGGAGCTAGATTGAATACCATTCATAACCTGCATTATTATCAGTTGTTGATGAAAGGGCTTCGTGAGGCGATTGCAAATAATCAGCTGGAATCCTATGTAAAACACTTTTATTACCAACGAGGCGAGGTTGTTCCGCCGATGTGATTCTGACCCAACCTGGTAGATTTTGAAGAAAATCTGCCAGGTTGGGGTTCTGGTAGGATTGTAGTGCTTATCGGAATTTAATGAGTGAGAAACTGTTGATTTGGCCTGTTTTTGCATAGTATTTTGAAGTGAACTATGCCAAAATACGGCGACTAATTTTTAGATAAATCTTATTGGGAGACAAAAGATGGGTTTTTTTATTTCTGATGCGATGGCAGATGGTGGCGCGGCAGCGGCACAAGGTGGCGGTTTTGAAGCTTTGTTGCCATTGATTATTTTATTTGTCGTATTTTACTTCTTGTTGATTCGTCCTCAGCAAAAGAAAGCGAAAGAGCACAAAAAGTTGGTGGAAGCACTTTCTAAAGGTTCAGAAGTTGTTACTTACGGCGGTCTTGCCGGTAAGGTCCGTGATATGGACGAGAACTTCGTTGATTTGGAAATTGCCAACAACGTAATCGTCAAAGTTGAAAGACAAAATGTTTCTCGTGAATTGCCAAAAGGGACCTTGAAAGGGACTGCGGAATAATCGAGACACTTTTCAGAAGGGGCATTATGCCCCTTTTGTTGTTTTAAGCCACGCTGTAAGTTCAAACCTTTGAATCTTGAAATCCTTGCAGGTGGTGCTGTTTTAATGTTGAGTTTGGAAAATTAAACATGTTTGACTCTAAGAGAAAAGTCATTAGTAACCAATACCCAGCCTGGAAATATATTTTGCTGGCAGTCGTGATTGTATTGGGGGTGATTTATTCAGCCCCTAACCTGTTTGGTGATGACCCTGCGGTTCAAATCTCGCCAGCGAAAGCCGTGAACTTCAATGCTTCTATTGAAACCAGAGTGCAAAAAGCTTTGGAAGATGCCAATCTCCCCATCAAGAGCATGAGTTATAAGGCTGACCAATTGTTGGTTCGATTCAACTCAACTGAAGAGCAGTTAAAAGCGAAGAGTGTCATCAAAAACCTTTTGGGTCGAGAAGCGGTTGTCGCACTTAACCTTGCGCCTGCAACGCCGCAGTTTTTAAGAGACTTGGGTGCTGAACCTATGTTCCTAGGTTTGGACTTGCGTGGTGGTGTGCACTTCTTGATGGATGTCGATATGGAAACGGCGGTGCAAAAAGCCTATACCCGTTATGTCGACGAAATCAAAGCCTCTTTCCGTGAAAAGCGTATTCGTTACCTGTCAGTAGATTACGAAAAAGAAGCTTTGTGGGTTAAATTCCGTGAAGGGACGAACCTTGATGAAGCTCAGGCGGAAATCAACAAGAAATTTGATGGCGATTTCATCATCAAGCAACTGCCAGAAGGAAGAGAACCTTCATTGGAATTGCTGCTGTCTCCTAAGACCATCGCTACAGCTAAGTCTTATGCTTTGAAACAAAACATCACCACGTTGCGTAACCGTATCAATGAGCTAGGGGTTTCCGAGCCGGTTATCCAACAACAGGGCGATCGTCGTATTGTTGTGCAGTTACCGGGTGTTCAGGATACCGCTAAGGCTAAAGAAATCTTAGGGGCGACGGCAACACTGGAATTCAGATTGGTTGAAGAAAAAGGGGATCCTCAGGAAGCTGAGAAAACAGGTTATGCACCTCATGGCGCTCGCTTGTATCATTTCCGTGATGGCCGTCCGATTTTACTTCAACGTCGTATCATCGTTAGCGGTGACAACGTTATCAATGCGCAATCAGGTATTGAATCCAAGTCAGGTTCTCCTGAAGTTAGCGTGACATTGGATAGCGTTGGTGGTCGTAAGATGTTGGCAACGACGAAGAAAAACGTCGGTAACCGTATGGCGGTTGTTTACATCGAAACACGCATTGATACTGTGCTGGAAAACGGTAAAAAGGTTAAGCGTCGTGTAACGTCTAAAGACGTCATCAACGCGGCAGTTATCCAAGGGCAGTTCGCTAATCGCTTCCAGATCACAGGCTTGTCTTCACCACGTGAAGCTCAAGACTTGGCATTGTTGTTAAGAGCGGGTGCGCTGGCAGCGCCAATGGAAATTGTTGAAGAAAGAACCGTTGGGCCAAGCCTTGGTAAAGATAACATTGACCAAGGGTTCATGTCGGTCATTATCGGCTTTATCCTAGTGTTGGTAGTCATGGCATGGCGCTACAAAGTGTTTGGCATGATTGCCAATCTTGCGCTGACACTGAACTTGATTTTGATTGTCGCCATTATGTCATTGATGCAGGCAACTTTAACGCTGCCGGGGATTGCAGGTATCGTTCTGACCGTCGGTATGGCGGTTGATGCCAACGTACTGATTTTCGAGCGTATCCGCGAAGAGTTGAGAGTGGGTTCTGTACAGGCGGCTATTAATGCTGGTTATGAAAAAGCATTTGTCACCATTGCGGATGCGAACATCACTACCTTGTTGGCGGCCATCGTACTGTTCAGTTTTGGTACTGGGCCAATCAAAGGGTTTGCAATCACCTTGTCTATCGGGATTATTACTTCCATGTTTACGGCCATTATGGGTACGCGTGCTATCGTCAATTGGCGTTATGGCAACAAGCCGATTGAAAAGCTATCGGTTTAGGAGAGAAACATGGCAACAGATAAGAATCAGGATAAAACGAATATGTCTGAACAAAAATTGATTAACTTCATGGGACAACGCAAGATCGCGATGGTGGCATCGACGATTTTGATTATCGCTTCCATTGTCGGGATTCTCATCAAAGGCTTGAACTTTGGTATCGACTTCACTGGTGGGACGATTATTGAGTTGGCGTATGATAAGCCAGCCAATGTTGATAAGATTCGCCAGAATTTACAAGCAAACGGTTTTGACCAAGCGGTTGTGCAGAATTTTGGTTCAGCCGAAGATGTGTTGATTCGTATTGCGCCTCGTGAAGGTGTGAACTCTTCAAAAATCTCCAATCAAATTTTAGGAATTTTGAAGTCGAACAACGACGATAAAATCGACCTTAGACGTGTTGAGTTCGTTGGGCCTCAAGTTGGGGATGAATTGACCGAAGACGGTTTCTTAGCGGTTATCTATGCATTAATCGGTATTTTGATTTATGTCGCGCTCCGATTCGAATTCCGTTTTTCTGTCGGGGCGGTTGCAGCTTTGATTCATGACGTAACGATTACCGTAGGTGTATTCGCTTGGACACAGGCGCAGTTTGACCTGACAGTACTAGCGGCCATTCTTGCGGTTATTGGTTACTCCTTGAACGATACCATTGTTGTATTCGACCGTGTCCGTGAAAACTTCCGTATTGAGCGTCAAGGGACGCCAGTTGATGTAACCAACTTAGCGGTTAACCAAATGTTGGCGAGAACCATCATGACGTCATTCACGACGTTGGTGGTGTTGATCGCGCTGTTTATTTTTGGTGGGGAAATTATTCACAACTTTGCGATGGCATTGATTGTGGGGATTGTAGTCGGTACCTATTCCTCAACTTACATTGCAAGTGCCATTGCATTGGCTTTGGGTGTTTCGAAAGAAGACTTGATGAAACCTGCTAAAGAAGGCGCTAGCCGAGATGAGCAGGAAGAAGAGCTAACCAGACTCTTCTTGGAAGAGGAAGCGCAAAGAGAAGCTAAGCAGGCTCCCCAAAAGAAAAAATAGCCGGATAAATCTTCCTGCGTAGTTTGTTCTACGCAACGAAAATCTGCCAGGTTGGGGAATGAAAGACCCAACCTGGCAGTTTTTTTATTTGTAATGGGAGATTTGATAGAACAGATTTAAATTGATCCATTTCAATTCACTTAGATAGTTTGAGTTTTTGACCCTTATGTCCTTACAGTTAGAAAAAAATAAAAGACGTACGTTTGCGATTATTTCCCATCCGGATGCCGGTAAAACCACGGTAACAGAAAAGTTGTTGCTTTACGGTGGTGCGATTCAGATGGCGGGTGCGGTGAAAAGCCGTAAGACCGACCGAGGCGCAACATCCGACTGGATGAAAATGGAACAGGAAAGAGGGATTTCCGTTGCTTCGTCTGTGATGCAGTTCCCTTACAAAAAAGTCATGATGAACCTGTTGGATACCCCGGGTCATGAAGATTTCTCGGAAGATACTTACCGTACCTTAACGGCAGTTGACTCGGCATTGATGGTTATCGACGTTGCAAAAGGGGTTGAGGATAGAACCATCAAATTGATGGAAGTTTGTCGTTTACGTGACACACCAATCCTGACCTTTATCAACAAACTTGACCGTGAAGGTAAAGAACCAATTGAGCTGCTAGATGAAGTTGAAGAGGTGTTGAAAATCAGCTGTGCGCCAATGACTTGGCCAATAGGGATGGGTAAACGCTTTAAGGGAATCTATCATCTTTACAATGACACCATCAGACTTTTCGAAGTGGCAGACGGCTTGAATGCCTCTGTAGGGGAGTTGATTGAAGGCTTGGATAACCCTCTGCTGGATGAAAAAATCGGTAGTATGGCAGAAGAGTTGAGAGAAGAAATTGAACTGGTGCGTGGCGCGAGCCATGAGTTCGACTTGGATGCCTTCTTGTTGGGTCAGTTGACACCTGTGTTTTTTGGTTCTGCGGTGAATAACTTTGGATTGCAGGAACTGTTGGATGGGTTTGCCGAGTATGCGCCACCGCCAAAAGGACGTGAAACGGAAACTCGTATGGTCAATGCCGAAGAGGATAAACTCACAGGGTTTGTCTTTAAGATTCAAGCAAATATGGATCCTCAGCATCGAGACAGGGTTGCATTCATGCGCATCGTGTCCGGTAAGTATGAAGCTGGCATGAAGCTTAAACATGTGCGTATTGGTAAAGATGTGAAAATTTCCAAGGCAATTACGTTCTTGGCAAACAAACGTGAGCATGCAGAAGAGGCATATCCTGGTGATATTATCGGATTGCATAACCATGGAACCATCAAGATTGGTGACACTTTTACACAAGGTGAAGACCTGAAGTTTACGGGGATTCCAAACTTTGCTCCTGAGCTTTTCCGTCGCGCACAGTTAAAAGACCCAATGAAAATGAAAGCCTTACAAAAAGGGCTGACACAGTTATCAGAAGAAGGGGCAACTCAGTTGTTCCGTCCTATTGCCAATAACGATTTGATATTGGGTGCTGTTGGTGTACTACAGTTCGAAGTGGTTGCGCAGCGCTTGAAAGACGAATACAACGTCTCATGCTTGTTTGAAGCAGTGAATGTCTCGACGGCACGTTGGATCATGGGTGACAAGCCTGAGATTGAAAAATTCTTGGCGAAGGTAAAGGATAACGTTGCTTACGATGCGGCTGATCAATTGGTTTACATCGCACCTACAAGGGTGAATTTAAGCTTGATGGAAGAGCGTTGGCCAAACTTGCAGTTCGTTGCTACGCGCGAGCATTAATCTTTTTTAAGTTGGTTTCAGAAAGTAAAAAACAAAAATATTCGATAAGTCGATGATTTATATTGCATTTGTGAAAAAAATATGTCATAAATGCATATCGAAAACCATATTTAACAATAATGTTGAGCCAAACTTACTGTGAAGTAAGGACGGAAAGCCACGGGTCTTTCTAAGATAGCCGGGTTGCCATTTGCCTATGTAGCCGCTTTTACTTTGACAAAAGTTGCGGTTATATCGTAACTTGGTTTTATCCTAGCTAGACCCCTTGATGCTATCAAAAAAGGAATTGCAAAATGGCAGTCAAATTGGTCAAACGCAAATCGAATATTTTCAGGGAAAATAAAAAGACACCTATGGTGTTGAAGTGGTTGTTTGTGACGGTTTTTCTTACCGCGGCAACTGCGTATGCCTATAGTGAAGATGTCTTAGCGAAGATGTTTTAGTCAAGTACTGCTCTTTAGCGGTTCTTACACTAAGATGATGGTCGCCAACCCCAAGAATACAAAAAATCCTAGAGAATCAGTTACCGTTGTTAGCATAAGACCTGATGCTAGGGCAGGGTCTATTTTAAATTTATTGAGTGCTAACGGAATCATTGCGCCAGCTACTGCCGCTGCAATCAAATTCAATAGCATTGCCGCGCCAAAAATCATTCCCAGAGACAGTTGATCAAACCAGATGGCAGCAGTAGCTCCCGTCAATACTGACCAAATTAAACCATTTAAAAAGCCAACCAACCCCTCTTTAAGCACTAGGGCACGACTGTTTTTTGCGCCCAGTTTTCCTGTTGCCAGAGCACGAATGACGATGGTTGCTGTCTGAGTGCCGGCAATACCTCCCATGCTGGCAACAATGGGCATCAGTATCGCCAAGGCGACAATTTGTTGGATAGTAGCCTCAAAGGCACCGATAACTGTTGATGCAAATAACGCAGTGAGTAGGTTGATGCCGAGCCAGAAAGAGCGACGCTTGGCTGAGCGAAGTGGAGGAGAAAATAAATCTTCTTCTTCGGTCAAACCTGCGCTAGCCATTTGCGCATGTTCGGCTTCTTCACGGATGATATCAACGATATCATCAATGGTGATACGGCCGAGAATCAAATTGTTTTCATCGACAACCGCTGCAGAAATGATGTCGTTCTTTTCAAAGTAATGGGCAACATCTTTATCGGAAGTAGTTGCCTTGATGGCATCTTTTTTCTTTACCAGTTCATGAACAAGTGTGTCCTCATCGTTAGTGATGAGGTCGTTAACTCTTAGGACACCTTCATATTGACCTTCGCGATCTCTCACAATCAGGTCAAGCGTTGCTTCAGGTAGTGAACCCATTTTTCTCAGAAGACGCAACACAACTTCAAGGCTGACATCCGAACGAACGGTGACAATGTCGGTACTCATCAGTCCCCCAGCGGTGTCCTCTGGGTAGCTAAGAGCCGTTTCTACAGCAGTTCTTTCTTCATCAGAAAGGTTGTCTAGGATGTGCTGCTGCCCTTCTTCGGGCAGAGATTGAACGATATCGGTGATATCATCTGTTCCCAACTCTTCAGTCAGTTCAATAATTTCTTGGTTATCAAGCTGTTGTAGTAGGGAAGAGCGAACTTCCTCATTCGTATGGCCGATGACTTCCCCCTGGATTTCAGGAGAAAGGTGAACCCAAAGCGGATAACGCTGTTTGGGAGGGGTAGCCTCAAGTATTTCAGCAATTTCTTCAGGAACAAGGCTGGTCAATATTTGTTGAGCATAATCCTCGTTATTTGCATTGACAGCTTCGAGTAGTTGTTCCGTGATTTGAAGTTTGTCGCTAGTCTGAGACATATAGGCGGCCAGGAGAGTTGGTTAATTGTGAGTTATTCTAAAACAATTATTTGGTAAGAATAAGGGGAATTTAGTTAAAAACGCTCATAAAAAAAGGGCCTCAGGCCCTTTTTCTTTCGGAAAACTTTAAGCCTGCTCGGCCATATTTTTAATGCCACCAGATTTTTGGTTGTGGCTTCCGATTTTTTCTTTGTACTTGATGATTTGACGGTCAAGTTTGTCAACCAAACCATCAATAGATGCATACATATCATCAGTAGTATGTTCAGCAAATAAATCTTTCCCTGAAACGTGGACAGTCGCTTCCGCTTTTTGTCCTTGCTTGTCAACAGTCAAAATTGTGTGAGCAATCGTGACATGGTCAAAATGTCTGGTTAGCTTCTGCATTTTTTCTGTAACGTAATCATGAAGAGCATCTGTGATGTCGATGTGGTGACCTGTGATGTTGATTTGCATAATATCGCTCCTTTGCCTGTGCTTGCGATGTGCAGTTCGTTTATTTTTATCTATTTTTACGCTGAGCGTGTTTCCCACGTCTTCAATTGAAGTATAGCACAAAAGCACTTTACGTTAATCTGAGTTCGTGATGGAAAAGTGAAAAATTACTTGAAGTTTTCGCCTAGATAAACCCGTTTGACGTCTTCGTTTGAAAGGATGTCTTGCGGAGTCCCACTCGCTAGAATAGTACCAGCGTGAAGGATATACGCGCGGTCACAAACACCAAGAGTTTCTCTTACATTGTGGTCCGTGATGAGAACCCCAATTTCTTTTTGCTTTAAATGCAAGATGATGTTTTGAATATCTTTTACAGAGATTGGATCAACTCCCGCAAAAGGTTCATCAAGAAGGATGAAGTCAGGCTCCATAGCCAAAGCACGAGCAATTTCTACGCGGCGTCTTTCTCCACCAGAAAGCGCTTGCCCTAATTGCTCTGTAATATGGCCAATTTGAAGGTCATCTATTAATTCTTCATATTTTTGGTTTTGTTGTTCTTTTGATAGCTCGTTACGCATCTCAAGAATTGCCATGATATTTTGCGTGACGGTCAGTTTTCTGAAAACGGAAGCTTCTTGCGGTAAGTAACCAATGCCCAGTTTGGCACGTTGATCAATGGAAAGGTCGCTGATATTGTTATCGTTTAAGAAAATATCTCCACCGTCATTTTTAACGAGCCCTGTCATCATATAGAAGGTGGTGGTTTTTCCAGCGCCGTTTGGCCCTAGAAGGCCGACGACTTCACCGCTGCAAACATCCAAGTCAACAGAGGTAACGACAACACGCCTTTTATAGCTTTTCGCCAAGCCGCGAGCGTAGAAAGTCGCCATTATTTTTGTTCCTGTTCGTCAGGGGTAAAGATCATTTTGATGCGATCTTGTTTTTCACCCTTTGCTGACAAGGTTTTGAGCGTTAGATCGTAAAGTATTTTGGGGCCGCTGATACTGTTCTTGCCTTCTTGAATTACTTGAGCGTGGCCTTCAAGTAGAAGTGTTTTCTGTGCCGCAGAGTAGGTTATCTTATCGGCATGGCCTGTCACCCAACCTTTTTCTTCTTCGAGGTAGCGTTTGAAAGTAGCGGGTTTGCCAATCACAATTGCAGTAGATATTTTTCGATGAGGGTGGTGTAGAGTAACTTTGTCACCTTTTATAGTTGTTGTTCCTTGAGTAATAACAACATTGCCCTGGTAGATGCTGACGCCTTCTTTGTCTTTCGCGTTCAATGAGTCGGCGGTGACTTCCACGGGAAGGTTTTCATCTGATGTGTTCGCAGTATTTTCCGCATGTGCAGAGAAAGCAGTGAATAGCATCGAGAGCATCAACAATAGTGTGAAAGCATCTCGCATAGCAAAAGGAAATCGATTAGTGAGGTTGGTATTGCGTTTTAACATTTGATTCAAATTTGTATTGGTCTTGTTTCAAATTGGCAGAAAAACCAACGCCCGTAATGGTTACGTTAGGAGTTGTGAGTTTGGTAAAGACATGGTTTACCAGCTGTTCTGTTTCGCTATTATAAGTAATTTGTTCTGTTTGAAGGCTTTTATTTTCTTTGTTGCTAGATGCACTTTCTATTTGAACTTTGCCTTCTAGATGGATGGTTTGATCGTTTTGACTGCTTCCTTTTAGGCTACGAATCAGCAAGGTTTCGTTTGGCTTTTGCTGGATAGAAAAGGGCGTAGTGAAGTCACTTTGCTTGGAATCATTCTGATAGTGAATGGCTCTGGCCGTTAAGTAGGTTTGTTGTTGATCAGGAGCGCTTTTATTGATTTGCCAAGTAGTCGAGTCAAAAATTTGCCAGCTGTAAGTAGTCTTTGGTCGCTCAAGCGGCGTTTTGTTAGACGGTTGTATGAAGTTTTGTCGTGTGTTGATCAACAAAAGAGAGATGGATAGTACAAAAACCAGAATCATTGGTAAGCGTTTTTTCATAAGCTATCCCTCATTGGTTTTGTTCTGATAAACTCTATCTTGCTTATTTATAGGCTTTTTCTGAGGTAAAAGTCTATATGTTTTTGCCAAAGCCCTTGGGACTTTAGAAGCAATTCACACATTTCACGGACACAACCTTCACCACCGTTAAAGCGAGAAACATAGTGAACATGTTGCGGTACTTCAGTGTCTGCATTTTTAGGGCAGGCGGCAAGTCCAACACGGGTAAGGATTGGTAGGTCAAGAATGTCATCCCCCATATAAGCGATTTCACTCAGGTCTAACCCTAGTTCTTCTACCAATTTTAAAAAGGTAGGAAGTTTGTCTGGAACACCTTGATAGACGTGTTTCACTTTCAGGTCTTTCATTCGCTTGTCGATTAGCGGGGATTTACGGCCTGTAATAATGCCTATCTCAATGCCGCTTTGTTGTAGCATGACCATTCCGTGCCCGTCGCGGGTATGAAAGCTTTTGTACTCTATGCCATTGTCGCCGTAGTAAAGCTTGTTGTCGGATAAAACCCCATCAATATCTAGAATTAAAAGTTTTATTTTGGCGGCTTTTTCTAAAATATTGGTTTGAAAATCCATGCTGACTACCTTGCTATTCTGTAAATACGTTTGAGACGACGCTCTTATGGGTGAACCATTCTATAATAAAGTAGTATCAAATAGCCAAGATAACTGAGTGTTAGGAGCATGCCTTCTGCTCTGGTGATTACTGCGCTGCCATTTCTAGGAAGTGCGACAATCAACATGGCGAGAGTCATTCCAAGCATTACAGGATAATCGATAATTAAAGTCGAATTGTCTACTGGTGAAGGGTCGATCAATGCAGGCATTGCCATAACGGCAAGCAGGTTGAAAAGGTTTGATCCTAGAATGTTTCCGATCATCAGGTCGGACTCGTCTTTTTTGGCGGCGGAAATGGCCGCTGCAAGCTCAGGTAAGCTAGTTCCGACAGCAACGATTGTTAAACCGATGATCAAGTCTGGAACTTCGAAATATTGCGCAATTTCTACTGCACCCCATACCATTAATTTGGCACTGGCGATAAGAATAACAAATCCGATTAGAAGTAAAACGATTGATTTTTTGAGAGATAGTTGTGGTAGATCTTTGATTTCTTCTATAGTTTCTTCAACAAGAGGGTCGTGTTTATCGACCGTTTTGTTGGCTTTGATCATCCAAGCCATAACGAAAATCAGCATGCCGATAAGGATGATACCGTCCAACCGTCCTAATTCATGATCTAGCAGTAAAAACAGACCCAGTACTGAGACAACGAGTAAAATAGGAAACTCGCGTTTTAAAAGAGAAGATTTAACGACTATCGGCGAAATTAATGCGGTTATCCCAAGCACCAATCCGATGTTGGCAATGTTCGAACCAATGACGTTACCAACGGCTAAGCCAGGGCTGTTATCAATTGATGCCAAGATAGAGACTAGTACTTCTGGGGCAGAGGTTCCAAAGCCTAAAACCACGACGCCAATAATCAGGGGAGAGATGTTTAAGTGGGTCGCTGTGCTTGCAGCTCCGTCAATGAAAATGTCTGAGCTCCAGACAAGAAGGGCTAGTCCTACGAGTAATACCAAGCTTGGTAAAATGAGCGTCATTGTCATACAGTTTTCTTTTAGACTGTTTTACGTAAAGTCGTTATTATAGGGTTTTTTATAATTAAAATAAATAAAGCTTATGGCGAATGAAGTTGAAAATTTATTGGTAGGGACTCGAGGTTGGGCTCATAAAAGCTGGAATGGCGGCTTTTATCCTGGTGATATGCCTGTTGAATGGCAACTGGATTTTTACGGTCAGCATTTCAAAGCGATACTCTTACCTCAAGCCGAGTGGCAAGGGTGGACTAAAGCGCATATTGAAGAGTTTGAGGTTTTGCATGAGCCTGAATATTTCTTTGTGGTTTTTGAAGTAAGTGCTTTTAATGATGGTGTTTTGCCAAAGTTAGAAGCTATCAAGGGTTGGTTAAGAAATAAGGCTTTTGGTGTTTTGGGGTTTCATTTATCTCAGGCTGAAATGAATGCTCTGCAATCTGAACTTGAACCTCTGGGTTATAAATTGACATCTTGCGCTTCTAGGCCACAACTAATGGGCTGGTCCTTGGAGTCAGAGTTTGGTGTTTTGACAGGAGAACCATTGTATTTGGTACGAATGAATGACCATCCGATGAGTCAATTGAAGGAAACAGTGACCCCATTTTTGGAGTCACTGCCACATGATTACTCAGGTGGTTTTATCTTCTCTATTGATGAAGATGTGTCGACCAAGCATGTGACTGATCTAAAGTTGTTGTTGGAACTATTGGGATATTAATATCATCTCAATGTTCAATGATTCTTTTATTTAGGCAATTTTGTTATGATGAGCCGCTATGAATACTGAAACCGTTATTCGAATTGAAAACCTTAGATTCCAACGAGGGGATAGGGTTATTTTTGATGATGTTACCCTGGATATTCCCGAGGGCAAGATCACTGCGATCATGGGGCCTAGCGGAACGGGGAAGACAACTTTACTTAAGTTGATCGCAGGGCAGTTGGTACCTGATTCGGGTAGTGTTACGGTTTATGATAAAAATGTACACAAGCTTTCACGATCTCAACTCTATGCATTGAGAAGCCGAATGGGAATGCTATTCCAGTCTGGCGCATTATTGACAGATTTGAATGTGTTTGAAAATGTCGCCTTTCCCATTCGAGAACACACAGACCTTCCTGAAGAACTGATAGAACTAATTGTTAAGCTAAAATTGCAGGCGGTAGGATTAAGGGGGGCGTTGGAACTAATGCCCTCCGAATTATCAGGAGGGATGTCTCGTCGAGTTGCCTTAGCTAGGGCAATTGCATTAGATCCTGATATGGTTTTCTATGACGAACCTTTTGTTGGGCAAGACCCTATTACAATGGGCGTTTTGGTGTCATTAATAAAGAAACTGAACCAAAGCCTTAAGTTGACAAGTGTTGTTGTATCTCATGATGTTAAAGAGGTGCTTTCAATTGCAGATTTTGCCTGCGTTATTTCAGAAGGTAAAATCATCGCCCAAGGTACGCCAGAGGAGTTGCTGGCATCCGACTCAGAATATGTTAAGCAGTTTTTACAAGGCCTGCCGGACGGTCCGGTACCTTTCCATTATCCGGCAACGGATTACATAGAGGATTTGTCTTGCTGAATTATTTTCACTCTTTGCTATTCACGTTGGGTAGGGTAACACTGGGTATTGCCTCCTCGGTCGGTAGAGGAGCGTTATTTGTCGCTTCTTTAGTGCCAGCTTTACCTTATGCGTTTACTCGCATTGATCTGCTCGTTAAGCAAGTCTACTTTTCTGGTGTTTTATCATTACCAATTATTTTAACGGCCGGCTTGTTCGTTGGGATGGTACTGAGTCTGCAAGGTTATAATGTGTTGGTGGATTACAACTCCGAAGAGGCAGTCGGAACAATGACAGCACTTTCTCTGTTGCGTGAGTTAGGCCCGGTAGTCACTGCCTTGTTGTTTGCAGGTAGAGCGGGTTCGGCCTTGACCGCCGAGATCGGTCTCATGCGTTCTACAGAGCAGACGTCAGCACTGGAAATGATGGCGGTAGACCCATTGAAATTTATTTTTGTACCAAGGCTTGTAGGCGCCATTATCGCGCTGCCAATGCTTTCTGTTATGTTTACAGGTATGGGGATTTTTGGGGGCTATTTGGTTGCCGTAGGCTGGTTAGGCGTTGATGATGGTGCTTTCTGGTCGCAAATGCACGCTCATGTTGACTGGAAAGATGATGTTGTCAACGGCATGATAAAATCAGTTGCATTTGCCGTATTGGTTTCAATTATTGCTCTATTTCAGGGACAAGATGCTATACCAACATCTGAAGGGGTGAGTAGGGCAACAACCCGAACGGTTGTGCATGCCTCGTTAGGGGTTTTAGGGTTGGATTTCGTTCTAACTGCATTAATGTTTAATTAATCAACGCAAGTGTGTGTAAGGAATTCTTGATATGTTTCGTCGTTCCAGTATAGAGATATGGGTAGGTGCATTCGTTTTAATGACACTGGTTGCATTGATCTTTGTCGCATTTAAAGTCAGTAATTTTCAAGGGTTTCAAGACAAACCAACCTACCAAGTTAGCGCATTATTTTCTAATATAGGTGGCCTTAAAGTGAGGGCACCAGTCAAAATAAGTGGCGTCGTCGTCGGGCGTGTTGATTCTATTTCGGTGGATCAAAGAACCTATCGTGCAAAAGTCGTGATGGATATCTATAAAGAATACAATAAGCTTTCGCTGGATACCTCTGCATCAATCCTAACGTCCGGTTTGCTAGGAGATCAATATATCGGCTTGACTCCTGGAGCAGATGATGAATTTCTTAAAAATGGTGATCAGATCGATATCGCACAATCTGCGTTGGTTTTAGAGGAGTTGATTGGCCAGTTCTTAACTAAGTTAAGTGATAGTGGGAATAAAAAATGATTTTTAAGCGCAGAATAGTAGTTTTATTTGGTTTATTGGTATCACTGGTTGTTACAAGTGCTCAAGCTCAGATTAATCAATCTGATCCTAAAGAAATGGTTCAGGAGCTTTCTCAAACTGTTTTAAAGCAGATTGATCTTCAAAGAGAAGAGTTGAACTCTGATCCTGAAAAGGTCAAAGCATTTGCTGATGAATATATTTTGCCTTATGTTGATACGCCAAAAATGGCGCGTTACGTCATGGGGCAATATTGGCGTTCAGCAACGCCTAAGCAGCAGGAAGAGTTTACCGAGGCTTTTAAAGACACATTGCTTCGTTCTTACTCTCAAAGCTTGATTAAATTAAGGGTATCAAAAATCAAGGTGACTCGCGTTGAAGAGCCTCGTGAAGGCAGAGCAACGGTTATGACAGATGTTACCCAATCAGATGGGAATGTATCTTCGGTCATTTATCGCGCCTATTTAAACAACCATACACACAAATGGATGCTGTATGACGTGACGATTGAAGGTATTAGTTTATTGCTTAACTACCGAAAAATTTTCGCGTCTGAATTTGACACTAAGGGCATTGATCAGGTGATTGCTTCCCTTAAAGAAAAGAATAAGGTGTAAGTTTGTGGAAGCAGTGAATATGTCCGAACAAACGGCTTATGTTGTTAAAGATAAGACGCTCACCTTAACGGGTGATTTGACGGTTCACGCTATCAGCAAACTGTTTAAAAACAATCCCTGGATTGCTGAGCAGAAGATTGAAGAGATTGATTGTTCTCTTGTCACCTCTGCAGATAGTAGTTGCTTGGCATTGATTCTCTTTTTACAGGCCAAAGCAGGACACAAGGTAAAAGTGACTTCTTTACCTGAAGACATGTCTGGCTTGATTGATCTTTATGAACTAAAGCCATTTTTATCGGCTTAACAAAATATATAAATTAAATATGACTAGTGCGGCAGTTTCATTTCAGAATGTCAGTAAAGCCTATGGCTCGTTACAGGCGCTGAAAGGTGTTTCCTTTGAAGTTGAAAAGGGAGCTTTTTTTGGTTTGCTTGGGCCAAACGGTGCGGGTAAATCGACTTTAATTAATTCAATGGCAGGGCTGGTGAAGCCTAGTTCAGGGCATATTCTTGTTAACGGGTATGATACTGAGAAATCTTATCGTCAAACTAGACGACAACTAGGGCTGGTTCCTCAAGAGTTGATTTCGGATCCTTTTTTCTCAATAAAAGAACTTCTAACAATCCAGTCCGGATATTTTGGTCTTTCTGGTAGTGTTCAGGATAAATGGATTGGGGAGTTGCTTGAGAGGCTGGCTTTAAGCGATAAAGCGGATGCCAACACAAATCAGCTTTCTGGAGGCATGAAAAGACGAGTTCTTATTGCTATGGCTCTGGTTCACAAACCGGACGTCATTGTTTTAGATGAGCCAACAGCGGGTGTTGATGTTGATTTAAGAAAAACATTGTGGGACTTTACTAAAGAGCTTCATCAAAAAGGTCACACGATTATTTTGACAACACACTATTTAGAAGAAGCAGAGTCTTTGTGTGAAAAAGTAGCAATACTCCAAAAAGGGCAGTTAAGCGCTTTAGAGGCGACGTCAGATTTGGTTTCTATGCATCCTTTCCGTTATGTGCGAGTGAGTTTGTCCCAGCGATTTGAAAACGCGATGCTTTCAACCGTGGTGGATTTGGCAACCCGTTTGGATAGTTTCAATGTGAACGAAGTGGTTTTCAAAGTTGAGAAAGAATTGCCTTTGAATCAAGTGATGTCTTGGTTGTCTGCGTCACCGTTGTCTATCAAGGATATTACTAGTAGAGATGCAACTTTAGAGGAAGTGTTTATCAGTTTGACAGGAGGTAAAGATAATGAACTTTAATCTTGTTGGTTGTTGGGCGCTTTTTGCCAAAGAGGTCAGACGTTTCTACTCGGTTGCTATTCAAACTATTTTCGCGCCAGTGGTTTCGTCGCTATTGTATCTGCTGATTTTTGGGCAAGTCATTGATACGCAAATTGAGGTGTTTAGTGGTTTGACCTATAGTCAATTTTTGATTCCTGGTCTGGTTATGATGACGGTGTTGCAAAATGCTTTTTCCAATACATCTTCAAGTATTATTCAGTCAAAAATGCATGGAAACTTAACTTTTGTCATGTTGAGTCCTATTTCTCCCTTGGAGTTGTACCTTGCATTTGTTGGTGCGTCTGTTATTCGAGGGCTTGCTGTAGGTGTAGGCGTTCTACTGGTAGGAATGTTTGGCTTTGATTTGACGATGAACCATCCTGGGTGGATTCTTCTTTTTGCAGTATTAAGTGCAGCTATTATGGGCTCGGTAGGCTTGACGGCAGGGTTGTTGTCTGACAAATTCGATCAGCTTGCAGCGTTTCAAAATTTCATTATCGTTCCATTGACCTTCTTGAGTGGTGTTTTTTATTCTATTCACGCATTACCGGGTATTTGGCAGCATATTTCTCACCTGAATCCCTTCTTCTATATGGTTGATGGCTTTCGTTATGGTTTCTTTACTCAGTCCGATGTATCTATTGCGTTGAGCCTGACCATCACGATTGTTTTCTTTTTAGTGATAACGGCGATTAATCTGATTTTGTTATTCAAAGGCGTTAAAATACGCGATTAAGTTTTTTATAAAGTGGAAAGTTATGTCTCCCGAAAATATTCGAAACAAGATTCAAGCGGCTATTTCTGGCGCACAAGTTGTAACCAGTGGTGAAGATTGTAACTTTGCAATCGAAGTAATTAGCGCCGAGTTTGAAGGTAAAACCCCCCTGCAACGCCACAGAATGGTGAATGATGTTTTTAAACAAGAGTTTGAAAGCGGTGCGCTTCATGCCTTGTCGATTAAAACAGCCGTTCCGGAAAAAGAATAGACTATGGATAAATTGGTAATTGATGGTCCATGCAGCCTTTCTGGACAAGTGCAGATATCTGGCGCAAAAAACGCTGCATTGCCTATTTTAATGGGATGCCTTCTTGCTGAAACACCGGTTAAGTTATCGAATGTCCCACATTTGAAAGATGTGACAACTACGATTCAATTGTTGGCGACCATGGGCGTTCAAGTCCTATTCGATGAGCAGTTGAATATTGAAATTGATGCCTCGGAGATTGTGACCAAAGAAGCTCCTTATGAGCTAGTGAAAACGATGCGAGCTTCAATTTTGGTAATGGGTCCTTTGTTGGCACGTTTTGGAGAAGCTAAGGTTTCTTTGCCTGGTGGTTGTGCCATTGGTTCGCGCCCAGTTAATATCCACATTGAGGGTATGCAAAAAATGGGCGCTGAGATAAAAGTTGAGCAAGGTTATATCATTGCCAAAGCAGGCAAGCTGAAAGGTGCTGATATTACAATGGAACCAGTCACTGTGACCGGTACCGAAAACTTGATGATGGCCGCAGTGCTTGCTGAAGGTCGCACAGTTTTAAGAAATGCCGCTAGAGAGCCAGAAGTCTCAGACTTGGCAAATTTCTTGAACAAGATGGGAGCCAAAATTTCTGGTATCGGGACAAGTACATTAACTATTGATGGCGTTGAATCCTTAAAAGGAGTCGCTTATAGCGTGATTCCTGACCGTATTGAGGCGGGAACTTACCTTGCTGCAGCAGCAATCACACATAGTTGCATCACGGTAACGCATGCAAACCCTGAACATATGGAATCCGTATTGGAAAAGTTTCGTGAAGCGGGTGCCATAGTAACGACTACACAGGATTCCATTACCTTGGATATGCGCAATAGAGAATTGAAGCCCGTCAATATTGTGACTGACCCGTATCCGGACTTTCCAACAGATATGCAAGCTCAATTTGTTGTGATGAATGTTCTAGCGGAAGGTGAAGGTAATGTGGAAGAGACGATTTTTGAGAATCGTTTTATGCATGTTTCCGAGTTGATTAGAATGGGAGCGGACATTAAAGTGACCGGCAATACAGCTCAGACACATGGTGTAAAGAGTTTAACCGCAGCACCTGTGATGGCAACAGACTTAAGGGCTTCTGCCAGTTTGATTTTGGCCGGTTTGGCAGCAAAAGGTCAAACAGTCATCAGTCGTATCTATCATATTGATAGGGGTTATGAGTTGATAGAAGAAAAGTTCCACAAGTTGGGCGCCCATATCTACAGAGCAAATTAACAGAAGAACGAAAATGGATAACCAATTAACAATCGCCTTATCAAAAGGCAGAATTTACAAAGATACTTTGCCGCTTCTGGAAGCGGCTGATATTTTGCCTTTGGAAGATCCAAGTAAGAGCAGAAAGCTTATTATTCCGACTAATCAGGAAAATGTAAGGCTTTTGATTGTGCGCGCCACTGATGCGCCAACCTATGTTTCTCATGGGGCTGCGGATATTGGTGTCGCAGGTAAGGATGTTTTGATGGAAGCGCCATCAGACAACCTCTATGAGTTGCTGGATTTACAAATTGCGAAATGCCGTTTAATGGTTGCAGGGCCTGAAACTCCTAAGCCTCATGGGCACCGTTTAAAGATCGCAACCAAATATATCAATTCAGCTAAAGCCTATTACGCGCAAAAAGGTGAGCAAGTTGATTTGATTAAGCTTTATGGCTCAATGGAGATCGCTCCATTGATTGATTTGGCAGATAAGATTGTAGACTTGGTGGATACGGGAAATACGCTACGAGCGAATGGATTAGTGCCAGAAGAGCATATTGCCAATATTAGCTCTAGATTAATCGTGAATGAACATGCGTACAAAACTAAATTCAATCAAATAAATGAAATTGTTGAGAAGTTTCAGTCAGCTATCTCAAATACCTAATTAAAGTTGGAAGTTATCACTATGTTAAATATCAGAAAACTCTCAATCGATTCAGAAGGCTTTAAGCCTGAACTTGAAAAATTACTTGCTTGGGAAACCGTTTCAAATGAGTCGGTTAATTCGGTGGTAAAAGATGTTATTCACAACGTAAGAACACGAGGTGATGAAGCATTGCTTGAATATACGGCAAAATTCGATCGTTTGAGCTTGGAGAAAGGTTCAGACTTGGAAGTGCCTAAGGCAGAGTTAACTGCGGCGTTGAACCGCATTCCACAAGACCAGAAAGATGGTTTGGAATTGGCTGCGCAACGCGTGAAAGATTATCATGAAAATCAAATTATGAAGTCTTGGAGCTATAGAGAAGCTGACGGCACGATGCTGGGTCAACAAGTGACAGCTTTGGACAGCGTTGGCTTGTATGTTCCTGGAGGTAAAGCCGCTTACCCTTCATCAGTCATTATGAATGCGGTTCCTGCAAAAGTGGCCGGCGTCAAGGACTTGATTATGGTTGTTCCAACGCCAGATGGTGAAGTGAATGATATGGTGTTGGCCGCTGCTGCGATTTGTGGGGTGGATCGTGTGTTTAAGTTAGGTGGTGCGCAAGCTGTTGCAGCGCTGGCTTATGGCACCGAAACCGTTCCATGTGTCGATAAAATTGTTGGTCCGGGTAATATTTATGTTGCGACTGCTAAGCGAGAAGTATTTGGTGCTGTTGGTATTGATATGATTGCAGGACCATCTGAAATTTTGGTTTATTGTGACGGTCAAACTGATCCAGATTGGATTGCGGTTGATTTGTTCTCTCAAGCAGAGCACGATGAAGATGCTCAATCTATTTTAGTGACTCAAGATGCCGAATTCGCAGAAAAAGTTTATGAGAGCATGAATAAGCTGATTTCTGAAATGCCACGCCAAGCCATCATTACTAAAGCTTTGGAAGACAGAGGGGCGATTATTGTGGTTGAGAATGAAGACCAAGCCATTGATCTAATCAACTACATTGCGCCAGAGCATTTGGAACTTTCTATCGAAGATCCAGAAGCTTTGTTGCCAAAGATTAAGCATGCGGGCGCAATTTTCATGGGACGTTACACAGCAGAAGCATTAGGTGACTACTGTGCAGGGCCTAACCACGTGTTGCCAACCTCTAGAACGGCTCGTTTTTCATCTCCACTAGGCGTATATGATTTCCAAAAACGCTCTAGTTTGATTATGTGTTCTGCTGAAGGTGCGAATCTTCTGGGTCAAGTAGCAGGTGTGCTGGCCGACGGAGAAGGTTTGCAGGCTCATGCAGCATCGGCAAGATACCGAGTGAAAAAATAACTTTTCAATCGAAAGTCCTAAATAAAAATGGCCTGTTTTAGGTCATTTTTTTTATCAGCGGTGGCAAAATATGGATAGAAAAGCACTGTTAAATTATTTGGATGATTATCTAAAGGTTTCAAGCTTTAAAGACTATGCTCCAAATGGACTTCAGGTAGAAGGTGCTGAAGACATTCGTAAAATTGTCACGGGTGTTACTGCATCACAAGCTTTGATAGATAAAACGATTGAGCTAGGTGCAGATACATTGTTAGTTCATCACGGTTATTTTTGGAAAAATGAAATTCCAACCATAACCGGCATGAAAAAGAAGCGCATTGAGTCTTTACTGAGTCATAACATCAATTTAATTGGTTACCATCTTCCTCTTGATGCTCATCCGGTACTTGGAAACAACGCGCAGCTGGCTACTCTATGGAGTATCGAAGATATTACGCCTGAGCCAACGAGTTTGGTTCGATTGGGGGTGTTGTCGGAACCTATGGCAATAGAAGCCTTTAAAGGGCGTGTAGATGAATCTCTAAAAAGAGAATCCTTACATTTGCCAGGCGGAAAGTCTCAAGTACAGAAAGTTGCTTGGTGTAGTGGGGGAGCTCAAAACTATATTCAGCAAGCAATTGACTGGGATGCTGATGTTTATATCAGTGGAGAGGTGTCTGAGCAAACAACGCATCAAGCTCTTGAATGCGGTATTCACTATTTGGCAGCGGGTCACCATGCGACCGAAAGATTGGGTGTGCAAATGCTGGGCGAGCATCTTAAAGAGCATTTTGCGCTAGATGTTGTTTTTTGTGATATTAACAACCCTGTTTAACAGTAAACTATAAATATATTAGTACTTTGTGAAATAAATTTTTTTATGAGGTTATATAAATATAATTATGTAACCCAAAAATGGCTTTGCTAAAATACGTCGATTCTAAACTTAAGCAACCTAACATTGAGGTAGCTCAATGGGGAAGTAGAGGAAAACCCTATGTCACAAAATGTGCATAATGAGAATAATAACTTAACGCGCCGTAAAGTTTTAACGGCTGCAACGGGTGTGCTAGGGGCAACAGGGGCAACTTTTCTGGCTGTTCCATTTGTAAGTTCATGGCAACCAAGTGAGAAAGCTAAGGCTGCCGGTGCTCCTGTTGATGCTGATATCAGTCATCTTCAACCAGGCCAAATGATGACCGTGTCATGGCGTGGAAAACCTGTCTGGATTGTTAGAAGAACGCCAGATATGTTGAAACGTTTGCCTGAGATGGATCCTAAACTTCGTGATCCAGAGTCAAAAGAATCCACACAACCTAAATACGCAACCAATGAATATCGCTCTATTAAGCCAGAATATTTGGTCGTAGTCGGTGTTTGTACTCACTTAGGATGTTCTCCTTTATATCGTCCCGCTGTGAATTCACCAGATATGGAAAAAGGCTGGGAAGGTGGCTTTTTCTGTCCTTGTCATGGTTCTATGTTCGATTTGGCTGGTCGCGTTTTCCAAGGCGTTCCTGCGCCAACAAATTTGGTTATTCCTCCTTACTACTTTAAAACCGCCTCAATTGTTCGAGTAGGTGAAAACGCTAAGAAAGGAGTTGCTTAATGTCAAATACTACACATGAAAGGCCTAAGAACTCTATCCTAGCTTGGATTGATAGACGCTATCCTTTGGTAAGCACATGGAATGCTCATGTTGGAGAGTATTACGCACCAAAGAACTTCAACTTCTGGTATTTCTTCGGATCCTTAGCATTATTGGTTCTGGTCAACCAGTTCATTACCGGTGTTTGGTTGACGATGAGCTATAAACCAAGTGCCGCAGAAGCTTTTAACTCAATCGAATATATCATGCGTGATGTCGAATGGGGTTGGTTGATTCGCTATATGCACTCTACTGGCGCATCTGCGTTCTTTATCGTTATTTATCTTCATATGATGAGAGGGTTACTATACGGTTCCTATAAAGAGCCAAGAGAATTGGTTTGGATTTTGGGGATGTTTATTTTCCTGGTACTGATGGCTGAAGCTTTCATGGGGTACTTGCTACCTTGGGGACAAATGTCTTATTGGGGAGCTCAGGTAATCATTTCTCTATTCGGAGCCATTCCGGTTATCGGGCATGATTTGGCGACATGGGTGAGAGGGGATTTCATTATTTCTGATGCGACATTGAACCGCTTCTTTGCTTTGCATGTTATTGCTTTGCCATTGGTTTTGATTGTATTGGTGTTCATGCATATCGTCGCACTTCACCAAGTCGGCTCAAACAACCCTGACGGTGTTGAAATCAAGAAATATAAAAACGACAAAGGCTTACCAATTGATGGTATTGCTTTTCACCCTTATTACACAGTCAAAGACAGTATGGGAGCTATTGTGTTCTTGTTCTTCTTTGCATTCGTTGTGTTCTATATGCCTGAAGGTGGTGGCTTCTTCTTGGAACCACCAAACTTTGAGCCGGCAAACCCGTTGAAGACGCCTGATCATATTGCGCCAGTTTGGTATTTCACACCGTTCTATGCCATTTTGAGAGCAATTCCCGATAAATTGATGGGGGTTATCGCGATGGGAGGTTCTATTGCTGTCCTGTTTGCGATGCCTTGGCTAGATCGCTGTAAAGTGAAATCCATCCGTTATAGAGGCGCTTCATATAAAGCTTTGCTAACAATGTTCGTGATTAGTTTCTTGGCGTTGGGTTGGTTGGGAACGCAGCCAGCATCACCAGAGTTGACTAAGCTAGCGAGAATCTTCACTGCAACTTATTTCTTGTTCTTCATTATCTTGCCGTTTACTTCGGTATCTGAGAAGACAAAACCGGTTCCAGAGAGGGTAAGTTAATGAAAAAACTATTCGGATTGTTGTTGTTTGTACTGCCGTTTGTTTCCGTTGCTGCCGTTCATGGGGTTGAGCTGGAAAAGGCGCCGATTAACCTAAAAGATAAAGCTTCTCTGCAAAGAGGCGCGCTTCTGTTCTCAAACTACTGTATGGCGTGTCACTCAGTCAAGTACATGCGTTATAACCGTATTGCGCGTGATTTGGGTTGGACTGATGATGAGATCGTCAAGAAGATGGCTTATGGTCAAGCAAAGCCTGTTGATGACGTGATGACTCGCATGTTGCCGGGTGTCGATATGGAAGTTTTAGGAACGCATGTTCCAGATTTATCTTTGATGGCACGTCTAAAAGGTCCTGATTATATTTATACCTTCTTGAAGGGCTTTGAATATGATGAAAAGACCAAAACATGGGATAACAAAGTTCTTCATGGAACGGTTATGCCAAACATCTTGGAAGGCGTTCAACGTTATTCGACAAAAGAACAATTTAGCCAGGATGTCGCTGACATCACTAACTTCTTGGCATATGTTGGTGAACCAATCAAGGTGAAAAGAGAATCTCTTGGCTGGAAAGTGATGCTGTTCTTGTTTATATTCTTTATCATTACTTATCTGTTGAAGAAAGAATATTGGCGAGATATTAAACACTAAATGATAAAGCCCGCTGATGCGGGCTTTTTATTTTCAAGAAGAAAGTTTTATGGCAAAGAAATCAAAATCAGCTTACGTCTGTACCGAGTGTGGTGCCGAGCATTCGCAATGGCAAGGGCAGTGTGTCGCTTGTGGTGAGTGGAATACGCTTAAGGAAATAAAACTAGGCGCACAAAAAGTAAGTAGTAAGCGTCAGTTGGGTTATGCTGGGGAACAAAGTTCTGACATCAAAGTCATAAACGATGTCAGTCTGGATGAAGTTCCGCGCTTTTCCTCTTCTATTGAAGAGTTGGATCGTGTTCTGGGCGGAGGAGTAGTCTCCGGTTCTGTTGTTTTGATTGGTGGAGATCCGGGCGTAGGTAAATCTTCTTTGTTATTGCAGGTGTCCTGTCACCTAAGCGAAAACATGTCAGTACTCTACGTGACGGGGGAAGAGTCGCTTCAACAAGTGGCCATGCGAGCTAAGCGCATGGGCTTGCCAGACCAGAGTTTAAAACTCTATTCAGAAACCGATGTAGAGTTAATAGCTGAGGCAGCCAGTAACGAAAAGCCGAAAGTGATGATTGTTGACTCGATCCAAACTCTACAGCATTCAGAAGTTTCCAGTGCCGCAGGTGGTGTTTCTCAGGTTAGAGAAACGGCAGCTTATCTCACACGCTTTGCCAAGCAAAACAACATTATGATTTTCTTAGTTGGGCATGTCACCAAGTCGGGTGAAGTTGCTGGACCAAGAGTGTTAGAACATATTGTCGACACGGTATTGTTTTTGGAGGGACAGTCAGACAGTCGCTTCAGAACGTTAAGGGCGATTAAGAACCGTTTCGGAGCAGTTAATGAGCTAGGTGTGTTTGCCATGACCGAAAAAGGCATGAAGCAAATCAAGAATCCATCAGCGATCTTTTTATCGAGGGGCGAGGTTGTGTCTCCCGGTTCCGTTGTTATGGTTGTTTGGGAAGGATCTCGTCCTTTGCTCATTGAAATACAGGTATTGGTCGATGATTCCCCTTATGGCTCACCAAAACGGGTCACGGTTGGTTTTGATAATAACCGTATGTCGATGTTGCTAGCGGTATTGCATAGGCATGCAGGGATTCAAGCATCGGATCAGGATGTGTATGTCAATGTGGTTGGCGGAGTAAAGGTTAATGAAACCAGTGC
This sequence comes from Hydrogenovibrio marinus, assembly GCF_013340845.1. NCBI lineage: Bacteria > Pseudomonadati > Pseudomonadota > Gammaproteobacteria > Thiotrichales > Piscirickettsiaceae > Hydrogenovibrio > Hydrogenovibrio marinus. The sequence goes on along the minus strand of NZ_AP020335.1, from coordinate 1,488,785 downwards.
CGACTTAGCTGTGTTGTCTGCTGTGGTTTCGAGTCTGCGCAATAAAGCACTACCGGAAGATTTGGTGGTGTTTGGGGAGGTGGGGCTTTCAGGAGAAATCCGCCCAGTATCAAGTGGACAGGAACGTATTTTTGAGGCAGCCAAGCATGGATTCAAAAAAGCGATAGTACCCGCCGCAAATGCGCCCAAAGAACCTGTTCCTGGAATGAAAATATATCCGGTGAGCCGATTATCAGAGGCGTTAGAGCTGCTTTAACCGAAGCTTTTATATTTGTCGACAATTCGGTTAGAATAAACTAAAAGATAAGAAAAAATTCCCATGGCAAATGCTTTAAATCAAATGTTGATCGACTTCAGCGATTTACCAATCGCCGCTGCCTATGTTGAAAAAGACGACGATATCAATTTATTTATCGCCTGGCAAAATAAAGCGGCGGATGCTTTATGGGATGATTACGATCTGAATGAAGATGTCGATCTTAAACTTCAGATTATCCAAGCTTTCTCGCATTCTGCGCCCACTTCGTTCACCCATCATTTAAAAGAAAATGTACAGCCTTGCCGTTTTTTTGTTACGGAGATGGGAGAAGGTTTGCTGGTGCAATTTTTCTTCGGAAATATTCGTGAGTCAGATATAAAACGTTCACATAAATCCATTCATGAAATGATGTTGGATACCTCCAAAACTTGTGGACTAGAGCTAGATTTAAAAACAAAGCATATCCACTATACACAGAATTTTTATGAAATCTGTACTATTGACTACTCGTCATTAGGTCATGATTTTGATCAGTTTATTGATCGGATCCATCCATCAGACCAAAAACGTGTTTTAGATACGATTCAGTCGCACTTTGAGGTTTCATGGGCATTTGACATTGAGTTTCGATTCAAGAACATTTTTGGAGAGTTCATTTGGTTGGCGATGACAGCAAAGGCTGTCTCGGACAAGGATGATGATGAGCTTACCCATCTGATTGCGACATTGCACAACATTAGCGAGAAGAAAGCGATCGAACAGACACTGAAGACAAGAGAGCAATTAATCGTACAAATCCTCGACAGTCTTCCGATCAGCATCTACGTTAAAGATGAAAATGGGTGTTATCGCTTCTTCAGCCATCAAGCTGAGATTGAACTGGGTTATAGTCGTAACAAAATTATCGGTAAAACGGACTTTGAGTTTTTGCCCCCTCAGCAAGCCAGGCAACAGCATGAAGAAGATGTTGATACTAGTCGATCTCGCAAAATCATCATTAATGAAGAAAAAATCTGCCAGGTTGGGGATGAAGAGAATTGTAAATGGTTCTTGAGAGGTAAAGGCCCAATCAACATTAAGGTGGATGATTATCAGCAAACTTGGATTTTAGGCTTTTTGGTTGATATCACCCATCAAAAGGATACCGAGTCCAAGCTGATTGATGCCAAGGATGTTGCAGAGCAAGCGCTGAAAGCTAAGGCGGACTTCTTATCTATCATGAGTCATGAAATTCGTACACCACTGAATTCTGTAATTGGTGGAGCGCAACTGTTGATGATGAACGAATTTGATGAAGAGTACCGCTCTCAAATTGAAATGATTCACCACTCCGGCGTTCACTTGTTGAACCTTATTAATGACGTTCTTGATTTGAGTAAGATGGAAGCTCAGAAACTTGAGTTGGAAGAGATTCCATTTGATTTGACTCAGCTAGTCGAAATTGTCACCAAAATGAATCAGCACATGGTGCAAGAGAAAGGTTTGTATCTTGATTTACAGATTGATCCAGCTTTACCGATTAATCGTAAAGGTGACGCCGCTAGGTTACGCCAGATATTGCTGAATCTCATTAATAACGCCTCAAAGTTTACTGAAAAAGGTGGTATTACACTTAAGATATCAAAGTCCACTCGAAACAACCCAATGTTTGTGCGCTTTGAGGTGACTGATACAGGCATCGGAATCACGCCCGAGCAAAAGCAGAAGCTTTTTAACGAGTATGTACAGGCGGAAAGTTCCATTAACAGAAAATATGGTGGAACTGGATTGGGCTTGCTGATTTGTCAGAAAATCGTGGACTTGATGGAAGGTTCTATAGGTGTCAACAGTAAGATAGAAAAAGGAACAACTTTCTGGTTTGAAATTCCCCTTAAGATTGATACTGAAGCAGCTGATCAAAATGCTTTAGGGGATCAAGCCTCCCAAGAAGATCAGAAAAAATCGAAGCATCTATCGATTTTGGTCGCAGAAGATAATCAGACAAATCAAATGTTGATTCAAGCGATCTTGAAAAAGTTAGGGCACCAATCCGTTATTGCTGCCAATGGTCTAGAAGCCGTGGATGCTTTAAAAGCGGGTCAGAAGTTTGATTTGGTGCTAATGGATTTGAACATGCCGGAGATGGATGGGATTGAAGCTGCCAAAGAGATTCGTGCTTTGGATAGTGATGTTTCCACCATTCCTATTATTGCATTGACGGCCAATGCTTTTGAATCCGCTCAAAAAGAAGTCTTTGAAGTCGGAATGAATGACTTTCTAACCAAGCCAATCAATTTATCCGACCTAGGACGAGTATTGGATACCTGGGGTTAGTGTAGCTAGTTGGACGCCCTAATTTTCAAGTAAGTACGTTTGCCATTCGCTAAAGAGTGCAGGTGTAGTTGCAGCAACAGCGGAGCGCTTCACCACTTCTGTTACGAAAACATCTTCGCCTGTCAACGTACTGCTTTTTCCACCCGCTTCATTCAGAATTAAGTAGCCCGCCGCGTAATCCCAAATGTTTTGCGCACCATGGCAATAAAGCTGTCCGCGACCGTAAGCAACCCAGCACCAGTCTAATGCAACCGAACCGATGCTACGTTGTGAAGCATAGGGGTTATCTTGAATGATCTTGATGGAGAGTTCGGCAGGTAAGCGTTTGAAGTCAATCAAACCAATGCATTGCTTCATTTTCTCTTTTGGCGTATCTGCACTAAAACGTTTGCCATTAAGCTCCGAACCCATGCCCAATCTAGCGGCAAACATTTCATCTCGGCTTGGGTCATACACCAAGCCCATGACAGTTTTCCCTTGCACAACTAACGCAAGGGAAACGGTGAATACTGGAATGCCACTTGCAAAGTTGCTGGTACCATCCACTGGATCGAGAATCCAGCACCCAATATCAGATTGAAGTGCTTTTACCTGTTCTTCACGCGTTGACTCTTCCCCTAAAAAAGAAAATACAGGCCAGTTGTCATGCAGAAAACTTTTGGTTTTTTTCTGCATTTCAAGGTCGGCTTCTGTGAGTAGAGAACCGTCTTTTTTGACTTCAGCGCTGATCTTTTCAAAGCGAGGTAGGATTTCTTGTTTGGCTAAATCAATAATGCCGGTTTTAAGCTTTTCCCACTGGGAAGCATCAGAAAAGGGGTAGTTAGACATGTTTAATCCAGTAAATGTATTTTGACTTTTTCAATCGTGTGTTTCGAGGTCTCCACCACTTCCAGGCAGTAGCTATCGATTTTTAGACAAGTGCCCACGCCAGGCAGTGTTTCAAGCTCTTCTTGAATCAGGCCATTAAGTGTTTTTGGACCGCCAGTCGGCAGCTCGAAGTGGTAGGCTTTGTTGATGTCACGAATAAACTCCGAGGCGTCGAATGTGATAGAGCCATCATCATTAACTTCGGCATTCAATTCACTTTTGGTGCGTTTGTCTGTACTGAGTTTACCGACGATTTCTTCCAGTAAGTCTTCCATGGTCAACAAGCCTTGTAAATTGCCATACTCGTCAACAATCAGAGCCATCTGGCGTTTGTTCTCATTGAAGTTTGCTAACTGTATGTTAAGCGTCGTTGTTTCAGGAATGAAGTAACCAGGACGAGCGGTTTTCACCAAATCCTTTAGGGTAATGTCATTTTTGGCGATAATCGGCAGCAGTTTTTTGATATTGACGACACCAATCAACTCTTCATCGATATTGTCACGGTATACAGGAATGCGCGTGTAGGGTGATTTGACAATACGCTTGGTGATGTCTTCGATGGATTCATTGACATCAATACCGTAGATATCCTGTTTTGGAATCATAACGTCTTCAACGGTGATGTTTTCAAGCTGCATGATGCCGTTCAGCATATTACGGTATTCAACCGGTAGCTTTCCCGTCGCTTCGTTGATGAGTGTTTGAAGTTCTTCCTGGCTCAATGCATGTTGATCGGTTGCATCTTCTTTGACTTTTACACCAAACAGTCGCAGAAAACCGTTTGCCAGAAAGTTGACCATCCAGACTAATGGTGAAAGCACCTTGAGCAGCGGCTCAAGAAGGTAGGCAGCCGGGTAAGCGATTTTTTCAGGATAAAGTGCAGCAAGTGTTTTTGGCGCCACTTCAGAAAAAACCAAGATAACCAGTGTCAAGATACCTGCAGCTAGTGCGATACCAGCTTCACCCAGTAATTGCATGAAGATAATGGTCGCGATGGATGACGCAAAAATATTAACGAAATTATTTCCAAGCAAGATAACGCCAAGCAAGCGATCAGGTTTTTCCAATAGTCGGTCAACTTTGATTGCGCCTTTGTGGCCTTCTTTAACTTTGTGTTTCAGGCGATAGCGGTTAATCGCCATCATACTGGTTTCAGAGCTGGAAAATAGTGCGGATAGAATAATCAGAAGCAATAAGATGCTAAAGAGTACGGATAAGGGGAGACTGTTCAATTTTCATAATAACGGAGTTAGTCGAACTGGAATTATATCGGCTACCAACTCACCGCATCAAGAACTTTTCAAAAAGTTTGGGGAATTAAATGGATTTTATTCTGTGATAATCAAATACTTAGTTTAAATTAAGCAAGACAACTTCAGTTCCGATGTAACTCAGAATCAACAGAAAATAAGCCCAGATTGTATAGTAGGCTGCTTTTTGACCTCGCCAGCCGAAGCGGAAATGTCCAATCAAGAACACGCCATAAGTCAGCCAGGCAAGGATTGCGAAAAAGGTTTTATGGATGAGATGTTGCGCGAACATATCTTCCATAAAGAAAGCGCCGCTCAATAGTGAGAAGCTCAAAAGTACAAAACCGATCATCACCAATTGAACCAGAATCTTTTCCATCACTTGTAGTGGTGGTAGGTTTCTGAAAAGAGTGCTTAATTCTTTTTTGCGGAAACGTTTTTCCTGCGCTGAGTAAAGGATTGCCTGAGCGGTAGCAAGCCCCATGATGCTGTATGCACTGACGGAAATCAAAACATGGCTTCCCAACTCGGTAGGTAGAGGGTGGACTTCTGAAGACATAAAAGGCATGAGACTGGTAATGCCTGCAATCGGGAAGATGAAAATCCCCAAGTTCTCAGTAGTGTTGTTCAGGTTGGTTGCCAATAGCGAGAGAACCGCCAGCCAGCTGATCAATGAAAGAGAGGTGCCGAAGCTGAACAGAATCATACCGTTGGAATACAGGCTGCCCGCAAACGACAAGAACTGGAAAACAGCAGCAAAGACAATTAAGGTCAAGAATTTTGAACGTGGCCATTGGGCGACCGCGGTATCAGTGTCAAAACGTCTCCAAAGCATGTAAGTGGTGTAGAAATATAGCAGACTGGAAAGTGTGGCTAACAAAATCGTAGCGGTATACATGCAATGAGTCCTTGATCCCTTTTCTCTTTCTTCTTTGACAGGCTGTCGCTGTCTTCTTAGATATTTAAGTCGTAAACCCGTATAATAGCGAAAATTAAAATGAATTGACAAAAAAATGCGTCATCGCCATGTATTTTGAGATCAACCTAATTATTCGGAAGACAGTATGTTTGACAATCTATCAGACCGCTTAGCCCAGACGTTTAAGAACATCACCGGTCAAGGGAAGCTAACGGAAGCCAACATCAAAGACGCCATTCGTGATGTACGAAAAGCACTGTTGGAAGCTGATGTCGCTTTACCGGTAGTGAAATCTTTTATTGACCAAGTGCAAGCTCGAGCCATAGGTCAAGAAGTCAGCAAAAGCCTGAATCCCGGGCAAGCATTCATCAAGATCGTTCGCGACCAATTGACTGAGGTCATGGGTGGCGAAGCTGAACCTTTAAGCTTTAATGTTGAACCGCCAGCCGTCATTATGATGGCGGGTTTGCAAGGTGCAGGTAAAACCACCACCGTCGCAAAACTTGCCAAATGGTTGCAAGAGCGCGAGAAGAAAAAAGTCATGGTGGTGTCTGCCGACGTTTATCGCCCTGCGGCGATCAAACAGTTGGAAACGGTTGCCGAGCAAGTAGGTGCGATGTTCTTCCCATCGACAGCGGATCAAGACCCGGTTGAGATTGCAAAGAACGCCCATGCCGAAGCACGTAGAAAATTTGCTGATGTATTGATTCTGGATACCGCGGGTCGCTTGCATGTCGATGAAGAGATGATGGCGGAAATCCAGCGCCTGCATAAAGCCATCAAACCGGTTGAAACCTTATTTGTTGTCGATTCCATGACGGGGCAAGATGCTGCTAATACCGCTAAAGCCTTTAACGACGCTTTGCCGCTGACAGGGGTTGTATTGACCAAGGCAGACGGTGATGCGCGTGGTGGTGCGGCATTGTCGATTCGTGAGATTACCGGTAAGCCAATCAAGTTCGTTGGGATGGGTGAGAAAACCGATGCATTGGAGCCTTTCCATCCTGACCGTATGGCTGGACGAATCCTTGGAATGGGTGACGTCCTGAGTTTGATTGAAGAAGTCGAAACTAAGATTGATAAAGAAAAAGCCGAGAAGTTTGCCAAAAAGGTTCAAAAAACCGGTCAATTCGATTTGGAAGACTTCTTGCAGCAACTGCAACAGATCAACAATATGGGCGGTCTTGGTGGTTTGATGGGTAAACTGCCTGGAATGGCGCAGATGAAAGATCAAATCAACCAAGGTGCCATGGAAAAAGATTTCAAACGCCTCGAAGCGATTATCTACTCTATGACACCTCAGGAAAGAGCGCACCCATTGATTATCAAAGGGTCACGTAAAAAGCGTATTGCCGCAGGTTCTGGGACGACTGTGCAAGACATTAACAAGTTGATGAAACAGTTTACTCAAATGCAGAAGATGATGAAAAAAGTCTCCAAAGGCGGCATGAAAAACATGATGCGCGGCATGGCAGGCAAGATGCCTGGCATGGGCGGAGGCATGTTGCCGCCAGGTATGCGATAAGTCTTGTTGTAGATACAAAAAAAACCGGAATATATTCCGGTTTTTTTATGCCTAGCGTTTAACCCAATATTCAATTCAACATTAGTGAAAATCTGCCAGGTTGGGGTAGGGGGTAGGGTATCTTTGGCTCAGCTTGCGTTGTGGCTTAACGCAAACTGATAATCGGCCAATCTTTCTTCTGTGCGTGTGCCAGTAGTTGCTCGTCGGCATCCACAACAATTGGAAAGGACACCTCTTCCAATAATGGAATGTCATTGTGAGAGTCTGAATAGAAATGGCTGTTTTCTAAATTCTCACCGGTTTCTTTTAGCCACATATTTAGGCGCTCGACCTTACCATGTTGGAAAGTCGGAATACCATCCACTTCACCCGTGAATACGCCGTCTTTGACTTCAGGGTCGGTGCCCAAAAGGTTCTCGATACCGTAAAGCTTGGCGATAGGGCGTGTGACAAAGCTATTGGTGGCGGTAATCACCAGTAGGGTATCGCCTTTGTCACGGTGGCTGTTCACCAAAGCTTGTGCCTTTTCCAGATAAATTGGCTGGATAAAGTCTTCCATAAACTGTCTATGCCATGCATCCAACTCTTCCATGGGGCGGTTAGCAATCGGTGCAAGTGAAAAACGTTGATACGCCATGATATCCAAAGAGCCTTTTTTATAGTCTTCATAAAATTGCTCGTTTTGTTGTTCAAAGTTTTCGGCATCAACCAAACCTTGCTTAATCAAAAACTTGCCCCAAAGGTAATCACTGTCACCACTAATCAGGGTATTGTCCAAATCGAAAATTGCTAGAGCCATAGCGGAAAGTCATCTTACAGTTAGTTGTTAAAATAGCCGCCTATTGTAACGAAAACACAGGGTTATTGCAGGTTCTCAATAGAGAATTCAGCGAATACCAAAACAAAGGTGGAGTATGGCTTGGGGAACCTTACGCATATTTAATGCAAAAATTTGTAACTTGCCGCCTTTTACTGCCATAATATCAGTATTAAATTTAAGTTTTTTTAAGGTTAAAAGTGATTGATGCAGATGGTTATCGACAGAATGTCGGCATCATTATCGTAAACAAGGAAGGTAAGCTATTCTGGGGAAAACGTGTCAATCAGGATGCGTGGCAATTTCCTCAGGGTGGTGTTCGAGTGCACGAAACGCCGCAACAAGCTGTTTTTCGTGAGCTGAAAGAAGAGGTCGGTCTTGACCCTTCCGATGTACGTATATTGGGGCGAACTAAAGATTGGATTTCTTATGATCTTCCCAAGCATCTCATTCGTCACTACAGTCACCCTGTTTGTATCGGACAAAAACAAATCTGGTTTTTGCTCGGTATGGTCGGTGATGAAGCGAAGATTAACCTAGATTGTCATGAAACACCTGAATTCGAGGGGTGGCAGTGGGTCGAATATTGGCTTCCAGTGCAAAACGTGGTCGATTTCAAACAAGGTGTTTATCATCAAGCCTTAACTGAACTTGAAGAGCACCTGCAAAAGTTCTGGCTGAACGAAAAGAATCCTGTGGAATCAGATAGTTAATCTTTTTCCCAAGATTCTTTTAACATCGCTAACCCATTCTCTTTATTAAAAACTTTTCCCTGTATCACCGCAGCAACTACTCTATGGGGCTTTCATCAATAGCGCCCCCATGTAAAAAGTGTTATTATTGCCAACTGTTTTAATAATTAGATAGGGATTTCTGTGTCCTTTTATCAGAAATTCCGACGCCTTATGAGTACTAAGTAGCAGAAAAATAAGGTGTTTTTTTGGACGGTTCTGTGTATGAACTACACAGGCCGAGTGACCATCCGACTTACCCTGTTGGATGGTGAGCTGGTAAACCAATACCAACCAATGAGGTTAATAAAATATGAGCGAGATGTTCATCGACCAAGATCCACAAGAAACACAAGAGTGGATCGATGCATTAGAAGCAGTTGTTGAGTTTGAAGGTTCTGAAAAGGCTCAACACCTTATCGCGAGCTTGATTGAAAAAGCACGCGTCCACGGAATTGATATTCCTTATTCTGCAAACACCCCATATATCAATACTATCGCCCCTGAAGAGCAAGAAAACTATCCAGGTGACTTAAGTCTTGAAAAACGCATGAGAGCGCTTTTGCGTTGGAATGCGATGGCGATGGTGGCAAGAGCAAACAAATATACCAGTGTGGGTGGACATATCGCTTCCTATGCCTCAAGTTGTACGCTTTATGAAGTGGGAATGAACCACTTCTTCAAAGGTCCAAAGCATGAGTTGGGTGCAGACATGGTCTTTTTCCAAGGTCATACCGCACCAGGAATGTATTCACGTGCCTTTATGGAAGGCCGCCTAAACGAAGACCAATTGCACAAATTCCGTCAAGAAGTAGATGGTAACGGTCTTTCTTCTTATCCTCATCCATGGTTGATGTCTGACTTCTGGCAGTTCCCAACCGTATCGATGGGTCTAGGGCCTTTGATGGCTATCTACCAAGCACGTTTCATGAAATACATGCATGCACGCGGTTTGGCTAAAACTGAAGGTCGTAAAGTCTGGGCTTACCTAGGTGATGGTGAGATGGACGAACCAGAATCACGTGGTGCGATTCAGTTGGCTAAGCGTGAGAAATTGGATAACCTAATTTTCGTTATCAACTGTAACCTACAACGTCTAGACGGCCCTGTTCGTGGTAATGACAAAATCATCCAAGAACTAGAAGGTGTCTTCCGTGGTGCTGGTTGGAGCGTTATCAAAGTCATCTGGGGTTCAGGTTGGGATCGTCTATTACAAAAAGACACCAGTGGTAAGCTAATCGAGCGTATGGGTGAAGTTGTTGACGGTGAGTACCAAGCCTACAAAGCAAAAGACGGTGCTTTCGTTCGTGAACACTTCTTCGGTAAATACCCAGAGACACGTGCTTTGGTTGAAGACATGACTGATGATGAAATCTTCAAACTAAGCCGCGGTGGTCACTCACCTCGTAAGATTTACAACGCTTATAAGCGTGCGTCAGAAGCTAAAGGTCAGCCAACTGTTATCCTAGCCAAAACCATCAAAGGTTACGGTATGGGGCAATACGGTGAAGCGGCAAACACGGCTCACCAACAGAAGAAACTGGATATCGACGGTTTGAAATACTTCCGTGACCGTTTCTCTGTACCGATTTCTAACGAAGCATTAGATAAAGACATTCCTTTCTACCGTCCAGAAGAAAACTCAGACATCATGCGCTATATGAAAGAGCGTCGTGAAGCACTAGGTGGAAGCCTGCCAGCACGTCATGACGACGCAGAGCCTTTACCGGTTCCAGATATGGATGCATTCAAAATGTTGACCGACGGTACGGGTGATCGTGAAATGTCTACTACCATGGCATTCGTTCGTATCATCTCTATCCTGTTGCGTGATAAGACATTAGGGCCTCGTGTTGTACCGATCATTCCTGATGAAGCACGTACTTTCGGTATGGAAGGGTTGTTCCGTCAAGTTGGTATCTACGATCCTGCTGGTCAGCTTTATCAGCCAATGGATTCAGACCAATTGATGTGGTACAAAGAGTCTGCTAACGGTCAAGTATTCGAAGAAGGTATTAACGAAGCGGGTTCCATGGCGAACTGGGTTGCTGCGGCAACTGCTTATGCCAACTACGGCGTGAGCATGATTCCTTTCTACATCTACTACTCAATGTTCGGTTTCCAACGTATTGGTGACTTGGCTTGGGCGGCAGGTGACTCTCGTGCAAGAGGTTTCTTGATCGGTGGTACTGCTGGTCGTACAACCCTTGAAGGGGAAGGCCTACAGCACCAAGACGGTCATAACTTGATCCAATTCGACCACGTACCGAACTGTTTGACTTACGATCCGACTTTCGCTTATGAAATGGCGGTCATCATCCGTGACGGTATCCGTCGCATGATGCACAACAAAGAAGACGTTTACTACTACATTACCGGTATGAACGAAAACTACATCCATCCGGCGATGCCAGAGGGTGCAGAAGAAGGTATCTTGAAAGGGATTTACCCATTCAAGAAATCAACAGCCAAACATAAGTTGAAAGTTCAACTAATGGGGTCTGGTACGATTTTCCGTGAAGTCATCGCAGCAGCAGAGATGCTAGAAGCAGACTGGAAAGTAGCAGCAGACATCTGGGGTGTACCAAGCTTCAATCTACTACGTCGTGACGGTATCGAAACGACTCGTTGGAATACTTTGCACCCAACCGACAAACCTAAAGTTCCTTATGTCACAGAAGTGCTTAAGGATGCTAAAGGTCCTTTTGTAGTCGCTACCGACTACATTCGTGACTATCCAGAGCGTATCCGCCAATATGTTCCAGGTGACTACTATGTCCTTGGTACAGATGGCTTCGGACGTTCTGACACGCGTGAACAACTGCGTAAGTTCTTTGAGGTAGACCGCCACTACGTTGTGGTAGAAGCTCTAAAAGCACTTGCCGACGCAGGCAGTATCAAACCTGAAATCGTTGCAGACGCCATTAAGAAATATGGCTTGGATGCAGACAAGGTTTTCCCAACACACGCTTAATGCGTTAGGGATGCGCTAGGAGTCGTATTTATGCAATCAATACGGCTCCCAATAGTGATAGCATGAACAAAAAGGACACAAAGTATGTCAGTTGAACAAATCAAAATTCCTGATATCGGCGATTTCGATTCGGTCGATGTCATTGAAGTTTTAGTTTCAGAAGGCGATGTCGTTGCGGTTGATGATTCTTTATTAACACTTGAATCCGATAAAGCCACCATGGAGATTCCATCTCCAGTTTCCGGTAAAGTCACTAAAGTTTCCGTTTCTGTCGGTGACAAGGTTTCTGAAGGCGCTTATGTGCTGGATATCGAAGTCAGCGGTGAAGCAGCAGCTTCTGCTCCTGCGGCAGAGTCAAAACCTGCTCCAGCCGAGAAAGCACCTGAAAAGGTAGCCGAACCAGCACCTGCACCAAAAACAGAGCCAGCACCTGTGCAGCCAAGTCCGGTTGCCATTGCCAATGCCAAACCAGTCAATACGCAAGAAATGGGCGCAGCATACCATGCCTCGCCATCAGTACGTGCGTTTGCCAGAAAACTGGGTGCAGAGCTTTCACAAGTTTCCGGGTCTGGGCCAAAAGGCCGCATTATTCAAACGGATGTTGAAGCTTTCATCAAATCCGTTATGCAAGGCTCTGCACCAGCTTCTGCTGGTGCAACAGGTGGTGCTGGTATTCCTCCAGTTCCGGTCATCGACTTCTCGCAATTTGGTGAAACCGAAACAGAAGAGTTGGGTCGTATTAAGAAAATTTCCGGTAAGTTCCTTCACACTAGCTGGTTGAACGTACCGCACGTCACACAATTCGACGAGTGTGACATCACCGAGATGGATCAATTCCGTAAAGACATGAAAGCCACTGCTGAGAAGCAGGGCGTGAAACTAACACCATTGGTTTTCGTGATGAAAGCGGTTGTCAAAGCTTTGCAAGATTACCCATCTTTCAACGCATCTTTGTCGCCTGACGGTCAATCCATCATCAAGAAAAAATACTACAACATCGGTATCGCGGTCGATACGCCAAACGGCTTGGTGGTACCTGTCGTGAAAGACGTTGATAAAAAAGGTATTTACGAACTATCTCGTGACTTGATGGAGCTTTCAGTCAAAGCACGTGACGGCAAGTTGAGCCCTGCGGATATGTCTGGTGGTTGCTTCACTATTTCAAGTCTTGGTGGTATCGGTGGTACACAATTCACGCCTATCGTCAATGCACCGGAAGTTGCCATTATGGGCTTGTCAAAGGCCAAGATGCAACCGGTTTGGAACGGTAAAGAGTTTGAGCCACGTTTGATGATGCCATTCAGCGTTTCTTACGATCACCGTGCTGTCGACGGTGCCGAAGGCGTACGTTTCACCACAACCGTTAGCCAATACCTATCTGACTTGCGTCAGTTGATTCTTTAATCGGGAGTAACAGATGAGTAAAGTTGTAGACATCACAATTCCTGATATTGGTGATTTCGCCTCGGTTGACGTTATCGAGGTTTTGGTGGAAGCCGGTCAAGAAGTTGCTCAAGACGACTCTTTGGTTACCTTGGAGTCCGACAAAGCCACCATGGAAATCCCAGCACCTTATGCAGGTAAGATTGTCTCTTTCACTGCAGCAGTAGGGGATAAAGTTTCCGAAGGGTCGATTATCGGTCAAATGGAAATCGCCAGTAGCGATACCGTTGCCGCTAACGTAGAGCAAAGCGTTGCCGCTTCCGCTGCGCCAGAAAAAGCGCCTGAAGCACCTAAGCAAGAAGCACCAAAAGCGGTTTCTTCTGCTGACCTTCCACCTGCTGATATGCAGTGTGAGGTTTTGGTGCTAGGTTCTGGCCCTGGTGGTTATACTGCTGCTTTCCGTGCGGCTGACCTTGGCAAAAAAGTGGTCATGATCGAGCGTTATGCAAATATCGGTGGTGTGTGCTTGAATGTAGGGTGTATTCCTTCAAAAGCGTTATTGCATATGTCTGTCGTGTTGAACGAAACACGTGAAATGGGCGCACACGGTATTACGTTTGCCGAGCCAAAAATCGACACCAACAAAATGCGTGAGTACAAAGACAGCGTTATCGGTAAATTAACCGGTGGTTTGGCTGGCCTTGCTAAAGCGCGTAAAGTGGAAGTCGTTCAAGGCTATGGTAAATTCAGTTCTGCTAACACTGTGACTGTTGAAGCGGCAGATGGCTCTACTAAAACCATCGCGTTTGAAAAAGCCATTATCGCCGCCGGTTCTCGCGTTGTTAAGTTACCTTTCATTCCACATGATGATCCTCGTGTGATGGACTCAACCGATGCACTAGAGTTGGAAGAAGTACCAAAACGAATGCTTGTTATCGGTGGCGGTATCATTGGTCTGGAAATGGCTCAGGTTTATGATTCACTGGGTTCAAGCATCACTGTGGTTGAACTGGGTGACACCATTATTCCTGGTGCGGATAAAGACATCTCTAAACCGCTACTGAAAAAGATTCAGAAGAAATACGAGAACATCTACCTCAACTCAAAAGTCACTAATGTAGAAGCTACTAAGAAAGGCTTGGTCGTTACTTTTGAAGGGAAAGATTGCCCAGAAACTGATACCTTTGACCGTATCTTGGTTGCCGTAGGTCGTGCACCTAACGGTAAACTGATCGATGCTGAAAAAGCCGGTGTTTTGGTGAATGACTGGGGCTTCATTGAAGTCGATGAGCGTCAAAAAACCAATGTCGACCACATCTATGCTATCGGTGATATTGTTGGTCAACCTATGTTGGCGCACAAAGCCGTTCATGAAGGTAAGGTTGCCGCAGAAGTGATTGCCGGTATGCCAAGCGCATTTACACCGATGGGTATTCCATCTGTTGCCTATACTGACCCTGAAGTGGCTTGGGCAGGTAAGACAGAGCAGCAGCTTAAAGATGAAGGCATTGATTATGAAAAAGGTGCTTTCCCTTGGGCAGCGTCTGGTCGAAGCCTAAGTTTGGGTAGAGATGAAGGGATGACCAAAGCCCTGTTCTGCGCGAAAACACACAGATTGCTTGGTTGCGGTATTGTCGGGCCTAACGCTGGGGAGTTGATAGCAGAAGCTATGCTTGCCATCGAAATGGGTGCAGACATGCAGGATATTGGTCTAACCATTCATCCGCATCCAACACTCAGCGAAACCATCTGTTTCGCAGCGGAAATGGCGGAAGGAACGATTACAGATCTAATGCCACCGAAAAAGCGTAAATAACTTTCTTTGCGGCTAAAACTCGCCACTTCTGCGTTGGGAAATGGTCACTTACAATTTGTAAGCTCACATTTCCCGTCTTGAACTGACAAGTTTTTTCTCGCAAATAAAGCCATTACTCGATATATTGAAACCCGCGCTCAAAAACGCGGGTTTTTTATTAGTTGCTTCCTAATCCCCAAATTTAAAGCACTGTTTAATACCAAGTTAACAGGAAAGTCACGAAATGCCAAATTCTGAAATACAACAATGGTTAGCCCTTATTAAGGATTTTTTTTTGGCTCTAGCTGCATTATCTACCATAGTTATTAGTATTTATGGCATAAGGACATGGAAAAGAGATTTAGTGGGCAAGGAGGTATATTCTGCTGCCAAAGAGCTAGTCAAGGAAAGTCATTTGATTTGTAGAGCTGCTCAGAAAATTAGAGAACCAGTTCAGACATATGAAAGAAGGTTTTTTACAGAAAATGACATTCAAAATACGACAAGAGAAGAAAGATGGAAAATCTCAGAGATAGATGCATATAAAGCCAGAGTCAAACTTTTTTCTAAAGAAATAGCAAAATACGAGGCAGCCAAACTCGATTTACGTATTCTTGTAGGATCGAAAATTTATCAAGATTTTTTACCACTTGGAGCGTTATTAACAGAAACAGTTAATCGAGTTAACTCCTATCTAGATGTTATTGAAAGCGACTCAATAAACAATATTCAGCAATCTGAAGAAGTTGTGAGGGCACAAGAATTACTCTACCCCTCAAGTATGAACTGGTCTAATGGAAACGGACACTTCAATGAGAGACAATAGATGTTGTCGAATCTAGGAGTGGTTATGAATCAGAAGCGAGTTTATAAAACTTACACCAAAGAATTTAAACAAGAAGCGGTCGCGCTTGTCACTGAACAAGGTTATAGCGTTGCTGAAGCGGCGCAAGCGCTAGGCGTTAATCCAAACTTGCTTTACAAGTGGAAAGACAAGCTTGAAGCGCAAACCAATGGTGCGGCCTTAAGCGATAATGAGCGTGAAGAACTCAAAAAGCTGCGAGCTGAAAACAAGCGGCTTCGAATGGAAAAAGACATTTTAAAAAAGGCCTCAGCCTTCTTCGCCCGAGAAATGCACTAGGATTTGAGTTTATCCATACGTTGGCGCAAGAAGGCTACTCGGTTAAATTAAGCTGTAAGGTGATGAGTTTTAGCCGCTCCGGCTATTACGATTGGATCAAGCGTCCCAAGGCTATTATTACCGAAGAACAACTGCGACTGTATCGGCGAGCTAAAGCCCTTTTTATAGCCAGTCGAAACAGTCTCGGTTCACGAGAACTGATGAAGCGATTACGTAAAGAAGGCTTTAAGGTTGGGCGCCACAAAGTCATCAAGTTAATGGAAATCTTAAACCTAAAGGTTGAACAGCGTGTTGCATTCAAAGTCACCACAAAACGGGACCCAAGCCACGCTGTGGCAGATAACCTTGTGAACATGGACTTTAACCCCACAGGCATGAATCAAGTGTGGGCCGGTGATATCACCTATTTAAAAACCGCACAGGGTTGGCTATACCTGAGCGTGGTGATGGACTTGTACTCACGCCGGATTATCGGTTGGTCAATCAGCCCGCGCATGACCACCGAACTCGTGCTTGAGTCGCTCAAGCAAGCCTACTGGCTTAGAAAGCCGCCCAAAGGGGTGATCTTCCATAGTGATCGTGGATCACAATACACCAGTGACGCATTTAGAGCGCAGCTGAAACAATTCAAAATCCGAGCCTCAATGGGCGATGTTGGCGCGTGTTGGGATAATGCCGTGGTTGAAAGGTTCTTTGGCAGTTTAAAGCATGACTGGCTGCTCAAAGTACATCAACCTAACCATGAGCATATGATTGACGATGTGAAAGCGTATATGCGTTATTACAACTTAGAAAGGCTTCATACAAGCAATGGTGACATGAGTCCTATTGAATATGAAAATTATAAACGTGATGTGTCCGAAATTGCTTGACCAGTACAGTAATCTAGATGATGAGCTTTCAGAGAAAATTTATAATGCACGTGAGACTGGCGAGAAGTCATTGCTGGCGTATTTGCACCGAAACAGTATTCGTGGCTAAGATCCAATGGCAACAGGCTCGATTGATTTGTAGAAAATTATCAAAATCTACCAGGCAGGGTAGAGCTAAGCCCCGCATCGCGAGACTTTTTTGTATTTAAACAAGGTGGTCATATTTTCGCATTGAATTGACCATAGCACACCCAATTGCCCCGCCTAGAATTGTAAGTAATAAAAGATTATTTGACTTCATTTTGTGCGCCAATGCGAACGCTGTGCCTGCCCCAAGGGCTGCACCTTGAAGTTGTTTGCTAGAGGGTTTTTCTTCAAGGAAAGCGGATGCTAAATGTTCACAGTTGAAGTTCAGTAAGTTGTACTTTTTATCAATGGATAAGTAGTTTTCAGCCTCTGTGATTAAGTTCTCCTGTTGGGCTTTAGTAAAATTGTTTGAAATAACTTTTACCTCCTTCTCATTAGAATAATCTTTGAGGGATGTTATTTGGGTATTTCCATTAGGACTGTTGTGTATCACACGGTCTTGACCAAGATAGACTCCGGCATGCTCTACTATTCCTTTCTTGCGATATAACAAGTCTCCGGGTTTTAATTTATTTTGCATAATATACTCCATGCGTTTAAAGTAATATTTATCTTAAAATTTATTTTGTATACGTAAAACGTATTTAAATTCATTTTATGACCATGCAGTCATGCAGTCAATTGTTTTGGTAAAAATTTATGATAAAAAAAACAGTTTCTTATTCTTCTATACTAGGAGTTGTAGTTGCTACTAAACGGAAAGAGCTTGGCATTGAACAAAGTGTATTAGCTGAGGAAATGGGGTTGTCACAAGCTAGTTATAGCCGTTTGGAGTCAGGAAAATCTATGTTTTCCGTTGATCAGTTGTTTGAATGTGCTCAGGCATTAGACATTCCTGTACAAGATTTATTTCAATCAGTTGTAAAAATGGCGCAAAACTTGGAAAACAGTGGAGAGGTTTCTATTCAGGCGCAGTCAAGAGGGAATGCAACAAGAGCCAAGTCCTCAGAGGGGAATGAAGTAGGTTCGTTTATCGCCGGTGCAGCTCTTGCAGCACTTATTATTGGGCTTGCAAGTAAATAATTGAGGGTAGAGGCGGCGGCAGCTCTCCTAAAACGCTACTGAAAGATGTACCCGTATATCTCCAAGGTCTAAACGCTTATATCTATACTTTAACTTATGAATCCAGAGAACCTAAAAAAACTCGTTACAACCACTATGCCTTATGGAAAATACAAGGGTCGAATTATTGCTGATTTACCGGGCAATTACCTTAATTGGTTTGCGCGTAAGGGCTTTCCATCGGGTAATTTAGGAGAGTTATTGGCACTCATGCAGGAGTTGGATCACAATGGCTTAAAGCAGCTTCTTGATCCCTTAAGAAAATAAGCTTTTAATTAGAAAATAATCAAAATCTACCAGGTTGGGGTAGAGCCATTATTTATTAAGCCTCGCATTGCGAGGCTTTTTTGTTTGTGAAGAAAAACTCTCGTTTCTATTTGAAGGCTAAGCATTAAATTTTCAGCAGCTTTTTGGCACGAAATGGTAAGATTTATTGGCGTTCAAAATTATTAACAGGTCAGTATGACTTGTTGCTGTGATGTGTTTTTAGGTTTACAAGTTAAGGGAGAAACGTTGTGGGCAATGAGATTAAGGCAGTTGATTCAGCAAGTAAATTCGATCAAGATCGGGCAGGTGAATACGCACAGCAAAGTCGTATTGGACTGGCTGGTTATGATGCCTGCCACGATCTAGCCGCTTGCCTACTATCTGTAACACTCGACTCTGAGAGTGAAGCCCAAATTCTTGTTGTTGGCGCGGGCGGCACTGCTCAAGAAATTGTTGCTGCATCGAAGCTGGCACCTAACTGGAAATTTACGGCTGTAGATCCTTCCGAACCCATGTTGCAGCTATCTCGAGAATCTCTTGCCAGTAAAGGGTTAGAAGCACGTACCGAACTACACTTGGGTTATGTAAGGGACTTGAGAACCGAAAAAAAATTCGATGCAGCAACATTGATTGGCGTTATTCATCACTTGCAAGGTGAGGATAAAAAGAAAGAAATTCTTGATGAAATTGCAAGCAAGCTTAAGCCTGGCGCACCGATTATTCTGGCTGGCAACCGTTTTGACTACGCGAGTAAACCTCTTTTTTTATCTGCATGGGGAGAGTTATGGCGCATGAACGGTGTTTCAAAGGAAGAGGTCGAAAGTAAGAGAGCAAAAATACTACACGGGGCTGATCCACTTGCATCAAATGAAGCCGTTATAGACTTGCTTGGCAGTGCTGGATTTATTGAAGCAGAGCAATTCTTTTCTAGCCTGTTTTGGTCAGCGTGGATAGCGAAATATAATCCAAACCAAAGTCAGTAGGGCTAATGGATATAGAATAATCAAAGCCAGGCAGAATTAGATTTTGATTTGATAAGTTTAGTTAAAACAATTTGTTATAAAGGGTATGATTGAATTTAATTCCGCAAACTAATGTCAGATTAAACGCTGCATTAAGGAGGTATGATGATGAACTCTTCGGAAATTAAAGATCGTGCTGCGGGTGCCATTATGGGCGCTTTTATCGGCGATGCGCTTGCACTAGGCCCTCATTGGTATTATGACCTGACCGAACTGCGTAGAGACTACGGCGATTGGATAGAGGACTACACTGATCCAAAGCCGGGTCGATACCATGACGGTTTGAAAGCCGGTCAACTCTCTCAGGCAGGGTTTATTCTAGAACTCCTGTTGCGCTCCCTAGTTGAAAACAAGGGTTATGATGAACAAGATTTTTGTCGTCGAATGGACGAAGAACTTTTTCCGCTCATTGACGGTACGCCTATCAGCGGTCCTGGGAACTATACCAGCCAATCCATTCGAGATGCTTGGCGAAAACGCATTCAGCAAAACTTTCCTTGGGGGCAAGTCAGCGGGCATGCGGATACCACAGAAGCGATTGAGCGTACCCTTGCCATTGCTGTTCGTTATGCATTTCAGCCAGACAAACTTGCTACAGCCATTACGCATAACACGATTCTGACACAAGATGATGATACGGTCGTCTCTATGACTGTCGCCTTTGGTGCGGTATTGGGGCTGCTTGTTCAGGGTAACCGCTTGGATATGGATATCTCTGCAAAACTGATGAAGCTGGTGAAAAGTGGTGCGTTACCTTTTCATGCCGTCACCAATGATGATTTGCAACCGCCGAAAAAAGGAGACCCTGATCCACCACGTGTAGGACGTTTTGCTTCTCCAGATGCCTTGCTAACCCCTTCTTATATGGCGGAAGCTGCCTTTGATCCTGATATTCAAATTGAACCGCCTTGGAAAGTCTCAATCGTTTATGGGATGCCATGTGCTATTTATCATCAACTACCTGCGGCTTACTATCTGTCTGCTTTATTTCATGATGACTTTGAGTTGGCCGTGTTGCATGCGGTTAACGGTGGCGGGCAAAATCAGGCACGTGCAATTCTGACTGGCGCGCTTACCGGTGCTCAAGTTGGCATGAGTGGCATCCCCAAGCGATTCCTTGATGGGCTTGATAAGGCTGATGAACTGATGCAGTTGGCGGAGCATCTGGCCGCTGATATGGAAACCGGCAATTGAACAATTAAAGAAACAATGAAAATTTATATCAAAAATATGGTCTGTGACCGATGCTGTCTGGCCGTTGGCAATGTATTAAAAGAGATGGGTTTGCAATATGAATCCATTAGTTTGGGCGAAATTGATTTTGCAGACCATTATGGGATAAAGCTCCCAAACAGCATACAAAAGCGCTTGTCAGAAGCATTGGAAGCTTTGGGGTTTTCAATTCTTAATGATAAAAACAGTCAGCTCATCGGTGAAATAAAAATATCATGTTTGAACTATCTTCAGGATATTGAAAATCCTGGTAAGAAAAAGCTATCGGAATACATCAGCAGCACGATCCAGCTTGAATATAACTATTTGAGCAGTCTGTTTTCCGTTGTTGAAGGTATAACCATTGAACAGTATTTCATACAGATGCGAGTGGAAAAAGTGAAAGAGTTACTGGTCTATAGAGAACTGGCGCTGAAAGAGATTGCCTTTCAATTAGGTTACAGCAGTGTTGCTCATTTAAGTGGGCAATTCAAAAAAATCACCGGCCTGACGCCAAGTCACTTTCGTTTATTGAAAGATCAAAAATTGCGAACCCCTTTGGACAAACTGTAAATTCTGTAAAAGAAGGCAGACAGGATGTAACAGGGTTTCGTCTCCAGCGCATTAGAATCATTCCCGATGTTTAACGAAATCGGAGTAATGAAATGAATACCGTGTGGAACAATAAAATTAACTGGATTAAGAGCGCCCATAATACGAAATGGTGTTTGATTGGCTGTGCCATTGGAGATTTTGGCACGATTGCCTATTTCCAATTTAACGAACATAGCCTTTCGACTTTTTCAGTCATGATGTTGGCAACCTTAAACGGCCTGTTAACCAGTATTTTGCTTGAAACCCTTATTTTGTTTCGTTCAAATTTCAGTTTGAAGGATGCGCTTATCACGGCGCTGGGTATGAGTTTTATATCCATGTTGGCCATGGAAATTGCAATGAATATTACAGATTACTTGTTGACCGGCGGCGCAGTATTGAACTGGTGGGTCATCCCTATTTCACTGTTTATCGGTTTTTTAACCCCTTGGCCATATAATTATTGGCGGTTGCAGAAACATGGTAAATCGTGCCACTGATTATTGAAGTAGGGTTATAAGTCAATGGAGCTTGAGCTCCATTGATTTCTTCGAACTCCCAAAATCTACCAGGTATGGGGGGAAGAAGCATCCGATAAATATCAATTTCTTTTCAGTATCACTCTGCTAAGATTAATGTTGATCGTATAGCCAAATGACTCTCATTTAAAGGAGGTAGCATGGCTCGTAGAATCGTATTGATCATTACCGCAGCCGTCATGCTTTTTACAACGCCAGCTTGGGCGGCAGACGCTTCTAAAGCTGACAATAAAGCCGATCTTAAAGTCAAAATCACCCGAGATATCAGTTCTTTCACTGTGATGCACAATGGTAAACCCGTTGTGATTCAACGTAACCAAAACCAGCAAAATACTATTGTTAAGGATTATGCACTCACCTCAAGAGTATGCCCTCCTTTCTGTATCCAGCCCATGCACCTGCTACCAGGAGTGGAGACGATAGGGGAATTGGAGATGTTGAATTACATTAAACGCGCATCTAAAGGTGACCCGAACCTATTGATTATCGATTCTCGTACGCCGGATTGGGTGGCGAAAGGGACGATTCCCACGTCTATTAATATTCCATGGACACAACTGTATCAACAAGCCTCTAACTATGAACCGATGGTTGTAGAAGGTATTTTGACTGACCGATTTGGCGCAACCGTGCATGATGGAATTTGGAATTTTTCCAATGTAAAAGATTTGGTGTTTTTTTGTAATGGCCCTTGGTGCGGACAATCGCCCACCAATATCAAAGCATTGGTCAGTATGGGCTATCCTGCGCATAAGCTCCATTGGTATCGAGGAGGGATGCAGTCCTGGCATGCCTTTGGTTTGACGACCGTTACACCCTAAGTTGCTATTTTGGAGAATAAGACATGTCTGTAACGCCGGCTAATAACGACACTGCTCAAACTGTCTCCCTTCGACATTGGGTTAGACTGGTTTTGGTGTATTTCTTCATTTTGCTGATTTTACTGGTCTGTGGTGGAGATTTCGGGTGGTGGCAGGCTTGGGTTTATTCTCTATTTATCTTTACGTCTGGGATTGGTGGACGCATGTGGGGAGAGCAACGCCACCCTGGATTAACCGCCGACAGACAAGATACAGAAAGTTTTCAACAAGCCAAGGCGTGGGATAAAGTACTTGCGCCTTTGATGGCGGTGAGTATCAGTTTCCCTATGGTGATAGTGGCTGGGTTGGATCATCGCTATCAGTGGTCTCAAGCGTTTCCACTTTGGGTTAACCTTACCGGGCTTTTATTCGTTGCAGTGGGCTATGCTTTTTCGGCATGGGCATTTGCGGAAAACCGATTTTTCTACAGCGTGGTTCGCATTCGTACAGATCAAGGTCATGTGGTTTGTGACAGTGGTCCGTATCGGTTTGTGCGACACCCGGGCTATGCGGGAAATATGTTGGCGTTGTTTGGTATGGCGTTTGCACTAAGCTCGGTTTGGACTTTGATTCCTGCAGTAGTAGCATCCATTATCACAGTGACGAGAACAGAGCTTGAAGACCGCGCGTTACAAGCCGAGTTACCGGGGTATCAGGATTATGCGCAGCGCGTGCGTTATCGATTGATACCTGCCATATATTAAACCCGCCATGAGCGGGTTTTTGTTGGGAGCATTTAATTCTATTCCGTCTCTAATGATTTCGTAATAATATAAGTAATAACCGTTAGCAATAGTTAGGTCAATAACAAGAATAGGGGTTGGGATATGAAGAGTCATATTTCATGGGGTATTGCGTTGTTAATGTTGATGACGCTTTCCGGGTGTGCTTCGCACAATGCACGTAACATCAATTTGGGTGACATGATGCCAGGTGAAATGATTTCACTGAAAGATGGAACTAAGTTGGCGTGTGCAGTGGAGTTTATTTCGAGCCATTATGAGGGCGGTAAGATTACGGCATTTAACTCTACAACGAATGAAGCATTTAGCGGTCGATATCATGTGATGTTAGTTGGCGGCGGTTCATCGACGGGGGTTGTGACAAACGCCTGGGGGTTTACAACGGGCTCTATTAAGACAACCTCTGACGCCACCGCGGCTACCGCTAAAGGAGTCTTGACGGGAAGCAAGGGGACGGTGATTGATATTTCTCTAAACCTCACGCCAACCAAAAATCCTAATAATGATTATGCGGTGTTCTTTTCAGGTCAAGGAACGGGCGTTGACAACCGTGGTGCCCGCTATCAGATTTACTTCGGCCCCAACTACTATAAAAAATAATGTGATAGCAACCATCAAAATCTACCAGGTTGGGGTGTTTTGATTATTGAGATGAGCTAAATCGGCTGGAATTCGATAAAATACCGCGATGAAATTTTTTATCTTATTCTTGTCTGTTGTTAGTGCTGTTCTCACCGCGAGATTATTTATGGGAGTGCAGGCGAACACAGAGATTCATAGTAAAGCTTCCAATACTGCTTCTAATAACTCTCATTACTCATTGCGCAAATACCCTCACGTTGAACAGTTTTACGGTTTAACGGCGAAAGAGGCGGTAAAAATCGGAATGAAGGAAAACATTCCTCCCGCGGCTATCTTGGCGATTGCCGGTTGGGAGTCAGGCTTTGGGCAAGGGTATGTTTCGCAGATTACGGGTAATATCATGAGCTTGGGCGCGCGAAAGGGTGAGCCCGAGTTGCCACCATTAACCTTGCCGAGAAATCTTGAGACCAATAAGCTCATGATTGATTTCAAAAAGGCAAAACAGCTGCCGAAAAATCAGGTGGTTTGGCAAAAAAGACCGCCGAGCCTAAAAAAAGATTACCGTCCTAAACCTTATGCCGGTACGAAAAACAATCTGCTTTACTTTCGCAATCATCCTCAAGCTTTGAAGCAAGCCTATACCCATGTGATGCAGGATTTTTCCGGTAGCTGGATAAGTGAAAAATCTAAAGTGCCTGTGTTTTTTAAGGCTTCGAAAGATATGGATAAATTGGTTTCCAAGAAGGGTAAAAATATCTTGTTGAATTGCAAGGTCGCAAAAGAGTTTTTGAAAAGCATTGGTGGCAAACCGAGAAGTTTTAATACGAGACCAGCGTGGATTAAGCATGTATCCAAGGTGATGGACAATGCCGGGTTGTGTCTCTTGGCCAAAGAAATGAATCAAGGGAAAGCTTTTAAACGTGCTTGGCTACAATAACTGTCAGGGATAACCGTCGGACGTTACTGAGTAAAATCTACCAGGTTGGGGCAGGTTTCAATACGTTGAAACCTGCTTTTTTATTTACCGGATTTGTATTTAAGCTTTCATGAAAGGATAATCGGTGTAGCCTTTTGCATCAGAGGTGTAGAAGGTGTCTTGATCCGGTGCATTCAACTCAGCGCCTGCTTTAACACGCGCTGGCAGGTCTGGGTTGGCAAGGAAGCCAGTACCAAAGGCTACGGAGTCCGCCAAGTTGTTGGCAATCACTTCTGCGGCTTCTTCAGCGTTATAGCCCATATTCACCATCAAATGTCCTTTGAAGTGCTCACGAGCGATAGGAATGACATCCGCTTGCTGTAAGCCAAAGAAATCCGCTCTCATTACATGCAGGTACGCGAGATTGAATCGATTGACATGCTCTGCAAGGTAACTGATCCAATAGGTTGGATGGCTGTCTTTCATGCTGTTGAAGCTATTCAGTGGCGAGAGACGTAGGCCGACACAACCCCCCCCAATTTCATCGGTAACCGCTTCAAGGACTTCCGTCAGGAAACGCGCGCGATTTTCGATTGAACCACCATATTCGTCGGTGCGTTGATTGGCGCTGTCTCGTAGGAATTGGTCGATAAGATAACCGTTGGCACCATGTACTTCGACGCCATCGAATCCCGCCGCCATAGCATTTGCTGCTGCCTTGCGGAAATCCAACACAATATTGGCGATTTCTTCTTTAGTGAGTTCGTGAGGCACGGTGTAAGGCTGTTTGCCTTCTGGTGTTTGGGTTTCTCCGTCAATGGCGATAGCACTTGCACTAACGGCTTCTTTGCCATCATTCAGTAATGGGTGTGCAGCGCGTCCAGCATGCCAGATTTGTAGGAAAATCTTTCCGCCGGCTTGGTGAACCGATTCAGTCACTTTTTTCCAGCCTTCAACTTGTTCTAGTGAGTAAATGCCAGGGTCGTTACCAAAAGCGGAGGTTTGTGGGGTGACCATGGTGCATTCGGTGATGATTAAACCTGCACTTGCGCGTTGTGTGTAGTATTCCGCCATGAGGTCGTTAGGAATATGGTTGATGGCGCGACAACGGGTAAGAGGCGCCATCACAAATCGGTTGGCGATTGTTAGGTCACCGAGTTTTACAGGGTGAAACAGGGGCGTTGTATCTGTTGGCATTGCATGTCTCCTTCTTCATGAATGGACGTTATTGCGAATCCATACAAAAAATCAGTAAATTGATTTGTTGAGTAACGTTCAAAGTATAACTCCCGATTGTTTCTGGATGGTGACGTTTATCATTGAATGAGTATGAAAGTCTGTGTCGCGATTAAATTATCATGTTGGCGCGAAAGAAAAACTGATTGTAAAAATTACGAATTATATTTATATTGAAATCCACAGTCGGGAGTGTGGTTTTAGTTAGATATTCATTCATTGAATGGCAAGGGATTGAAAAATGGCAGTAAGCGTGCCTGATGCAGGAGCAATGACAAGTTTTGTAGAGTTTTTACCAGCGGTTCTGTTCGAGTATGCGCTTGAAACTGATGGTTCCCGAGAGTTGATTTACATTAGCCCTAAAAGCCTTGATGTTTTAGGTTACGCCCAAGAAGACTTTCTTGAAGACATGGATACATTTTGGCGTTTGACTCATCCTGATGACCTAGCGCAAAAGGATGAAGTAGACGGTCAAGATGAAAACACTTCTGCTTTTGATACCAAGGTAGTGCATCCATCAAAAGGCGAAATCTGGATTCGGGTTACCACTAAGCCAACGGACAGAAAAAAAGGCGATGCAGTTATCTGGGGTGGCTATATCTTTGATGTCACTGACAGCAAAGTTCAAGAAGCTGAATTGGAACGCCTGAATACAAAATTTGAAAGAATATCGACATCTGATGGGCTGACAGGTGTGCTGAACAGACGTGCCTTTGATGAAAGCATGCATAAGGAATGGAAGCGTGCGTTAAGGGATGATACTGAGCTATCGCTAATCATTGTCGATATAGATCATTTTAGAAATTACAACATTGGTTATGGGCACTTGGCAGGCGATGATTGTTTGAAAGTGGTTGCCAATACATTATCAAAAGTGGTTAAACGATCGTCCGATATTGTTGCACGTTATGGTGGGGAAAAGTTTGCCATTTTGCTGCCCAATACGGGATTGGTAGATGCCATTAAACTGTCTGAACGGTGCAGAGTCAGTATTCTTGATTTGAAAATGCCGCATGAAAGCTCAAACGTGCATTCGATAGTGACTGTCAGCTTAGGCGTGAGCACGATTTCTCCGGAGTTTGACTTCGATATGCTTACTTTTATAGAAGCTGCCGATACTTGTTTATATGAAGCCAAATCAAATGGTCGCAATCAGGTGGTTTCTATTAATAAACTGTAACCTTCAGAATTTAATTAATCATTATCATAGACTTCTAAATTGAGTGATAAGAATATACGCATGAACAATCCTCCTCACCTTCGGCCTTACATGACACTGCTGCTCATTGGTTTGTTACTCAGTTTTGTCTTTTCCAGTCGAGCTTTTTCACAATCTGAACACATTGATTGGCAACTCTACAGCATAGATAGCAGCTTACCGATTGATCCCAGTAGTCCTGACACAACAAATCTACAGAAAGCGGATGGTATTTCTTTGGTGGGTGGGCACTATCTCTATGAGGGAACGTTGCACATTAATAAAACAGGGGATTATGTTGTCGATTTTAAAAACACCACGACGATAGATCGCTTTTCTTTTTATGTTTACGACCAACAAAACAACCTTGTTGCCAGTGCGAATGGCGGCATAGGCAGTAAGGCGTTAAATCCATTCTTCCTTCGCCACGGACGTATTTTTGATTTGAAGGCAGGGCAGTACAAGCTGCTAGCGGAAGTGTCTTCGCCATACTTTATCGCGCAACCCGTTCCTTATATCGAAACCCTTAGTGACTACCAGCAGGAGATAAAGCTGGGGAATGCGATTGTGCTGATTGGTATCGGCATTTTCCTCGCGTTGGGGATTTATTATGGCGCGCTGGCATTTGCCAGCTCCCGTAAAACCGAGCTTTTCTATGCCATCTTTATCTTCTCCAATTTGATATTTAATGCCGGAGCGCATTTGATTCTGGCGCAGATGTTGAACTGGCATAACTTCTATCTGGTGTCCTTTCCTATTCTCATCTCCAACTTCTTCTATGTCCTCTTTGTTATGAGGTTGTTGGAAATCCATCCTGTTAAAAACAAACGTCTGTACACCTTGGGTATTGTCGGGTTGGTGCTGTTGGCAATATTCGCATTGTTTGCGCTGATGGCGCCTAACTGGATCAATGAGATGGCTCGTTATGGCGTATGGGTGTTTTTGCTGTATGGCTTTATTGCGGGTGTCTCACGCGCCATTAAGGGCAGCGTTGTCGCGCGTTTGTATTTGGTGGCACTCACAGCATTTATCATGCTTGCCAGTATGGCGACGTTGCCGACGCAATTGAGTTCAAATACCATTGATGTCGAACATTATGGGATAGCAGCGATTGCTGTTGAAGCGATCTTGTTGGCGTTAACCTTGACCTATCGAGTCGGTGAGCTTTACCGAGAGCGCATGAATATATTGCATCATCTCGACCACAATAAAAAGTTGGCGCATACCGATTCTTTGACACAAATTCCAAACCGTTATTCGTTGGAGATGGAGTTTTCTTCAATGGGACCATATGCTTCTTTGACTTACATTGATATGGATAACCTCAAGTTTTACAACGATCGTTTTGGGCATGCGAAGGGCGATGAGCTATTGTCGACATTCGCCAAGTTGATGCACCAAAGACTGGAAAATGGCAAAGAAAATGCACGTATCTTCCGCGTGGGCGGGGATGAATTTGCAATCATCTGCCAGGATGGCAATGAGCAAAAAGTGCGGGGGCTTATAGAACATGTTGTCGATGAGATGAGAGGGTCCGGTTTTGAAAATGCCGGTGTCAGCTCAGGGGCAGCCTATATGCATGAAGTAACCAATACATCCGAGTTGAAGCACCTTGCGGATATCAGGATGTATGAAAATAAGTATAGACGGAAAAAACAACTTAACAAAGAGGGATAGGGATGCGCTCACAAAAGAAAGGTTTGATTTTACCGATAGTTGCTTTAACGATTTTGCCACTGATTGCTTCATGGTTTGCCTACGCAGATCACCTTCCACCCGGATTTGGTGTGTTTCCACCACTACAGGTGACTGAACCGCCAACGCCTGGCTTTAACCTGACCATATTTCTTGTGTTGTTGGCAGTAGAAGCATTTTTAATTTTTTTCTTAGTCTTTCCCCAAAAGTTCGGGTTCAAGCCCGTTGAACCGCCTACACCTTACGACCGTAAACCTTTGCCATGGTGGTTTTGGGCGGGGTTGATCATTACTCTGTTCTTTTGGTATTTGATGTGGGCACGTCCAGAGCCGCTCATGAATCTCGTTTATTTGGCATTCCCACCATTGTGGTGGGGTTTTATCACACTGATTGATGGCTTGGTTTACTCCAGAAGTGGCGGCTACTCGTTGATGAGCAAGAAGCCGAAGCTGTTTGCCATCACCATTGTGGTGTCGATGTTTGCCTGGTTCTACTTTGAGTATTTCGACTACTTCGCATTGGGTAACTGGTATTATCCAAATACGGTTTTGATTCCAGCTTTATCTCATCCTGAGATTGTCGTTCTCTATTTGGTAGCTTACACCACTGTATGGCCAGCAGTATTCGAGTGGTACGCTTTGCTACATACCTTCCCGAAACTAGCCGTGAAGTATTCTGATGGTCCTAAAGTGAAGCTGCCAGGTACGGCGTTGTTACTTGTAAGTTTGGCATTAATCACCATTATGGTGTTCTATCCTTATCCATTCTTTTGGGCGATTTGGGTCGGCATTATGCTGGCGTTCTCCGGAGTGTTGGTGATGTTGAGTATTCCTTCGCCATTGAGTGAGTTGGCAAAAGGTAACTGGAGCCCGATGATTTTGATTGCGTTGTCGGCGCTGTTCAACGGTTTCTTCTGGGAAATGTGGAACTACGGAAGCTCACATCCAACGAACCCGATTTCCAACCCAAACTATTGGGTGTATGACGTGCCTTATGTGAATGTCATTCACATCTTCTCTGAAATGCCGCTGGAAGGCTATTTGGGATACATGCCATTTGGATTGATGGTGTGGCTGATGTTTATCTGGGCAGGTAAGGTATTTGGGTTTGATACTTACTTGTTGAAAGAAGACGAACGCAAATACAACAGTGAAGTCTAAAGCGCAATCGTTTTGCTGTGCTTTTACCAGTCGCAACCCTGACTCGGGTTTCGGCTGGTGTCATTAAGGTTTATTGTCTAGCAGAAGTAGGGCTTAACCTAGCTGAAGTTTATGATGTTCGATTTTGTGGAACTGCATCAAGACAATGTAAAACGTAATCACATCTGCTGCTGTATTGAACAGCATATAGAAAGCTATTTTGAAATGAGATAGGAAGTAGGGTAACCCAATATCGTTAATTACATGAGAAACGATAATGAAGTTAAGAATAAAGAGCGGAATACTCAGGATAATGGCTTTTTTCAGAGCTTCTTTGCCGCTTGCACCTATTGAACCGAATGTTTGTCTTTTCTGCGCCATTTAATAATCCCTCATTTCCAATTTAAAAGTAAAAATAGCTAACCGGACTATCCTAAGCCAATCACGCGCAGGTTTACTTGAAAAACCATGACTGTTTTCAAGACTATGAAAAACCGCGAACAAGTGTCACGGTTTTTTTATGTGGGATTAAAAAGTAGCGCTTTTGCTGACCTTACGTTCATAACTTAGAGCTCAAAAGCTTTTTGTATGTTTTCAACGTTTTGATGGGTAAAGTCTTTAGCCAGAAATACTTTAATTTTAGACAAGGTTAAATCATTTAAGCCTTTCTTAACTTGGTTGTGAATTGGTTTTGAGATTGATAAATAGAGTTTTGCATCATGCTGCTTCGCGAATGCGTTGATAAATTCACTTAAGCTTTCAGTCAGATGATGTTTTCGTTCTATTTCACTTTTATTTTCAAAAGAACTGTGTCCACCTGCGATTGAATTAGAATAGCCTCCCGCCCTATCGCTATAGATTTCCGATAGTTTAGCGTGACCTTCAATGCTTTCAATAGACTGGTAGGCATGGAATGAAACTGTTTTTTGCTCGGTTTGTTCTATGTCAAACACTTTAATGTTGCCAATATCAGCAACGATAGCATAGCCAATGGTGGTACTCATAATCACCCTCCCTTTGAGTTTAAGTTGAATAACACAACAAAAGGTTTGAACAATCATAATTTTATTCTAATGAAATTGCAGCATATCACAAGAGCAATCATTGGCTGTTTGAACAATAAAATGCCATCTGGTTGGGATATTGTTTAGTGTATTTCAATACCCCTAGCAAGTTGATTTAATTTTATGAATTGGTGTTTTGAGCGTTTGCAGGTTTGCGATTGCGCCCAGAAGAATTAGGCTTAGAGCCCTTGCGGTAAGGGGAGTCATTGCCCGTTCTTTTGTTCGTACGGTTCTCGTTTTGTTTACCGCCTGTATTGCGTTTGTCAGGACTTTTGCGTGGCGAAGCGGGTGCTTTGCCTGCTGGCTTGTCTTCAAACACTTTTGGTTTTTTAGGCTTTTTGGGCTTCTTCGGTTTGAGACCGATTTTGGATTCTCCCAGTGGGTTTTTCGGCTCGAAACCAGGAACGATTTCCCTTGGTAGAATTTGATTGATCAGGTTTTCAATGCCGACCAGTTCTTGGAATTCTTCCGCACATACCAGAGAGATGGCTTCACCACTCTCACCCGCACGACCTGTTCTGCCGATACGGTGCACGTAATCTTCAGATACATGCGGTAAATCGAAGTTCACCACATGGGGTAGCAAATCAATATCAATACCGCGTGCGGCGATGTCCGTAGCAACCAGCACCTGTAACTTGTTTTCCTTAAAACCATTCAATGCGCGAACTCGCGCATTTTGGCTTTTATTGCCATGAATGGCATCGGCTTTGATACCACTTTTATCCAATTGCGTGGCCAGTCGGTTTGCACCATGTTTTGTGCGGGTAAAGACCAGCACTTGGTACCAGGCATGGTCTTTAATGAGCTGGATCAGTAATTTGGTTTTTTGAGCTTTGTCGACGGGGTAGATTTTTTGTTTAATGGTTTCTGCGGTAGAGTTTTTCGGGGTAACCGAAATCTCGACTGGATTATGAACCAGACCTTTTGCCAGCTCTCTAATCTCATTGGAGAAGGTGGCTGAAAACAGCAGGTTTTGGCGCTTTTTAGGCAGCAGCGTCAGAATCTTTTTGATGTCGCGAATAAAGCCCATATCCAACATACGGTCGGCTTCGTCCAAGATGAGTACTTCCAAGTGATCGAAGCGCACAGCATTTTGCTGATAAAGATCAAGCAGTCTGCCGGGTGTGGCAACCAAAATGTCTGCACCTTTACGTAGGCGTTGCATTTGCGGATTGATCTTCACACCACCGTAAACCACAGCAGAGGTTAGTGTGAGCTCTTTGCCATAGGTTTCAACACTCTCACTGACTTGCAACGCAAGCTCACGTGTAGGCGTTAGAATCAACGCACGTGCTTGGTTTGATTTTGCTTTAGGTCCTTTGGAAAGGTTTTCAAGCAAGGGAAGTGTAAAGGCGGCGGTTTTTCCTGTACCCGTTTGGGCAGCTGCCATGACATCGTGCCCTTCCAAGACAGCAGGGATTGCCTGCGCCTGAATAGGGGTCGGTGTCGTATAGCCAGTGTTTGCAATGGCTTGTGTAATTTGGGCATTTAAGCCAAGTTCGGTAAATTTCATTGTTTCTCGATATTAAATTTAAATCAGCATTCGTTTCGCGAGCGCTGTTGTTTGTGGGGAGACAACCTATCTTTTATTTTGTGTTTTATTTTTCGGTTGATAATTCAGAATCGAAATGGGGACGGTCTTTTTGACCGGAAAGCCTTCGATTTCTATACGTTGGATAAGGTGCCCCAATAAGCTTTCAATGGCGCAAAGGTTTTTGAAGTCATCTTTCGATACTAGAGAGATGGCTTCGCCTGTGGCACCGGCTCTACCTGTACGGCCGATGCGGTGGATGTATTCTTCAGCCGGATAAGGTAAATCGTAGTTCACTACGCGGCTGAGGTTATTTATATCAATACCACGGGCAGCAATGCCGGTGGCAATCAAATATTTCAGTTTGCCGGATTTGAAGTCGGACAAAACCTGTTCTCGCATCGCCTGACTTCTACCGCTATGGATGGAGTCAGCAATAATGCCTCGCTTGCCAAGCTGTTCGACGAGTTTGGCGGCGGAGTGTTTTTTCTCAACGAAAATCAGTGCCTGATCCCAGTGTTGTTCATTAATCAAATGGCTCAGTAGTGCGGACTTAGTATCTTTGTCGACCGTAACCAACCATTGATTTATCTTCGGAGCCGCTTTGGTTTCGGGCGAAACCGAGATTTCGACGGCACTATGGGAAACCGTGTCGGCAAGATAACGTACATCATCTGTCAGCGTGGCGGAAAACAATAGGCTTTGGCGGTTAAGCGGCAAACGGTCGATGATTTTATTGATGTCATCAATAAAGCCCATGTCGAGCATTCTGTCGGCTTCATCTAAAACCAGAAATTCCAAGTCATCAAAGAACAGGGCGCGTTGATACGCCAAGTCCAGCAATCTTCCTGGTGTTGCCACCAATAAATCAACACCTTGCAACAGACGCTGCTTTTGCGGCTCTAAATCCGTACCACCGTAAACCACCAATGAACTCAGGTTCAAGTGCTTGGCGTAATCCACGATATTTTTCTCAACCTGCACAGCCAGCTCACGCGTCGGCGCAAGGATAAGTGCGCGGATGGAGCGACCACGAACAGCATCAAACGCGGTGAGCTTTTCCAGCAAAGGCAATACGAAACTGGCAGTTTTACCTGTTCCAGTCTGTGCTGCCGCCATGAGATCCTTGCCAGACAAAATAACTGGAATCGCCTGTTGCTGGATTTCAGTAGGTGTGTCATAACCAAGCTCGGTAACCGCTTTAACTATCGGAGCAGACAATCCAAGTTGTGAAAATGACATAGAAATCCTCATCGGTCGAATAAATTGCAGCGGGTAGGCTTCTGAAACTGGAATGGTGAATTAGGAGAGATGCCGTTGAATTATAAAGCATTACGCACATAAATGTCGGAAAGCTCAACCCAAACGCCAAGATAAATCGAAAATAGTGAAAAAAATCTACCAGGTTGGGGGAAGAAAGAGGGATTCATTGACTCATTTCCCGTGGTGAGCGGATTATGATAACAATTCAAAATTCGTCGGAAACCGTGATTTAAGGTAGAATCTTCTGAAAAAATTGGAGAAACAAAGTGATTCAAAATTACGAAGAGTTATATATCACGGTTCAATCGGCAGTTGAAGCCTATTTAAAACAGGATGATACTGTGGAAATCGTTTTTCAGAAAAACGACAATAATACCTGTGAGATCAAGAACAAGCAAAACGGCAAAAAGCTGGTCATGATGTTTGCCCGCATGAGCGATGAATATAAAGTCGGCTTTGCGTTTTATGAACCCGATGCTTATGGCGGGTTTAGCAACCCGGAGTGGATTGATGATATTGGGCACACTGAGTTTGATGAGAAGTTTGCACTAACCTTGATTGACCAGCATTTAGTCCGCTCAGCGCCTGCGAGCGATTGGTAATCTCAGTTTCAAATCTATCTATATCTCAAGCTGTAAAAATAAAGAGCGACCTTGTTGCAGTTTACACAGCTTGAGTCTTAACCAAGTTTTACAAAACTTCTCTGACCAGTTTTTTAATCACCATTCTTGAAGAGTTGCCATGCTGTTGAGTATCAACCTCAAGCGTAAAGCGACAACGTTCACCCGTAGGGGTTATTACCGTTAAATCTTCAATATCCGCAGCCGATGCCATTTGATGACGGACATACTTAGAACCATACTGACGTGGTGGGAGTTTGCCTGTAATCAACGCTTTGATGTTTGATATGCCCTGCACATCGCCAAAAGGAGAGGCTGTTGACCAGATGGCATCCGGATGGAGCAGTTTGGCAATTTCTTCAGCATCTCGTCTATCCACACAATCCAGGAATTGCATCAGCAGAAGACGTTTGGAAGCTCGAGGCGCATAATGCGTGTGTAACAAGTGATGCGCCTTTTCAGAGTTGGGCTTCTCTAATTCCGTTTCGTAAAGCTTTTGTACGTCTTGGTTTTCGTAAGAACGTCGGCGTGTGGAGTTTTTGTCGATTTCGTAAATGGCATGCATACGTTTCTCTAGGACTTTTGGATCCATGGACTTCGGTTCGCCACCACCACCTAAGCATCCACCTACACAAGCCATGACCTCAATGGCGACATATTTTTTTCGCCAGTCATCATTTGATAACAATCGTTGTGCTGCCGCTATGCCATTGCAAATGGCAATCTTGCCGATGCCAGGCACCTCGGCGGTTTTTACGCCGGTGTTGACGCCGCGAAGTTGCTCCCATTCCAGAGGAAGCGTGTTTTCCTTGTCAATCAAGTGGGTAGCGGTTCGCACCACAGCTTCCATCACGCCACCCGATGCACCAAAGATTTGTGCGGCTCCAGTGCTTTCCCCTAGTGGATTGTCGAACTTACCGTCATCCGGTAATGCGCTGAAAGCAATACCACGAGCCTTGATCATTCTGGCGAGTTCTCGGGTGGTCAAAACGCGGTCAATATCTCCAGACGTTCCAGGGCGAACAGCTTCATCTTTTTTGGCGGTACAAGGCATGACACTCACCACATAAGGTTCGGTTTTACCCGACTCAAATTCAGCGCCAAGTGAGCGGGCGAAGGCACCGCGTTTGGTGAGGGCACCATGCATTTGTTGTGGGGATTTGGTGGTACTTAAATGTGGAATCAAGTCTGGGCGATTCAGCTCCACCCAGTTCACCCATCCGGGGCAACAGGAGGTAAACAAGGGCAGGTTTTTCTGTGCTTTCAGGCGAGAAAGAAACTCGGTGCCTTCTTCCATAATGGTCAGGTCTGCGGCAAAGTTGGTGTCGAACACGTAATCGAACCCAAGTTGTCTCAGGGCATTTATCATCCGCCCGGTACTGATTGTGCCTGGGTTCATGCCAAACTCTTCGCCGATGGCAACACGTGTTGCAGGGGCAACTTGTACGGCGGAAATATGTCTGTGAGCATCTAGTGTATGAATCACATCATGCCAGTGCGGTGCTTCAATTAAAGCGCCGACAGGGCAAACGAGTGTGCATTGCCCGCAAGAGATACATTTGGTTTCCGAAAGCGGTTTATCGAAAACCGTGACAGGCACTCGCCCAGAACTGTTCTCCGCAAAGCCGATGATGTTTTGCTGTTGACCAGCTTCGCCACAGGCATCTGCACATAAACCACACTCGACGCATTTTGAAATGTCCCGCCAAATACTGGGTGAAGTGTGGTCGGAGAGTTGATGTTCTGGATGTTCTTCCGAACCTCGGGGCAATTTTTCCCAACAGTCTTCCAGTTGGTACTCGCTGACGAAGTTTTGAAACTGGCATGAGCCATTGACTTCACAACGAATGCAATCATTTGGGTGGCGAGCCAATAACCATTGCGCATCAGTTTTGCGGTATTCGATTAATTCTTGGGTATCGGTTTCGACGATATCGCCATCTTTGACGGTGGTTTTGCAGGCAGGTTGAGGTTTCTTTTCACTACTGACGTTAACCAGGCAGAGTCGGCATACGGCGTGAGAGGGTAAGCGAGGGTAGTAACAGAGTGTTGGAATGTGAACACCGACGGCTCTCGCTGCCTCCAGCAACGTAGTACCTTCTTCTACTTCGGTCTTTCTACCATTAACGGTCACCTCAATCATATGCTCCTCCTGATGATGTCCAAGGCACAGTAGTGACTCACTCTTTGTTGAGTATCACATAATTCAATGTAAATTAGAAAGAATTTTAGGGGATGAAACAGTGTTGAAAATAAATTTGAACTGGTATTATCTCTTTACGATTTTAATTTAAGTAAATGGAATTTTATGTCTAACTCAAAATCAGCCAATGCGATTAATGAAATGCTTTCAATGCAAGCTGCATTGAATGAAATGACAAACGGTGCAAACTGGCGTAGTGGTAAGACGGCACTAGGTAAAGTGATTGATTGGCGACGCTGCATAGTGATGGAAACCGCTGAGCTGATAGACAGTTACCCATGGAAACACTGGAAGAGTGTTGATGCGACAACCGATAGGGAAAATGTCCGTGTCGAGTTGGTGGATATCTGGCATTTTCTACTGAGTTTGGCGTTGGAAAACTTCAGTAAGGATGACGCGGCAGATATCCTGAACAAAGCTTATGAATCCAGCGATGACGAAAAGCTAAAAGATTTGTCTGTTATTATCCAAGTACAGGTTCATGAAGCGATGATGGCAAAAGCGCTGATTAAAACACAAGTGACAGACAGCTACCTGTCGGCACTCACAGTGACATTCTTCAGGTCTTGCCAGGTTGCCGAGCTTGAGTTTGATCAGTTGTACCAAATCTATATGGCGAAGAATGTTTTAAATAAATTTCGCCAAGACCATGGCTACAAAGAAGGCACTTATGTCAAAGTGTGGGATGGTAAAGAAGACAACGTAGTGATGTTCGAGATTATCGAGCGCATGACGATCTTTTCCGGTGATGAACTTTATATCAGTTTGAAGGAAACCTATTCCCAGCTTGCTTAGCACCTTATAGCGAATTAAAGCTTTAAATAAAACCGCCATGCGCCCCCCCAACCTGGCGGTTTTTTATGCCTTTATTTGAGTGGACCAAACCCGAAAAAAGTCGGTAAAACTATGTTAAGCTACGCCTCTTTTGAATTGATTGAGTAGTGAAATTATGTCTTATACTTCTTCTGCAGATATTGTGAGTTATACATTAGGGCGTCAGTTTGGCGACCAGTTGGTGGCAGATCCGTTTGATGGTTTGAATGCCGAAGCAATGGCGCAAGGTTTGATTGATACGCTTAGCGGTAAAGCAAGCCCAATCGACCAAGCGGCTATGCAAGATGCTTTCCAGGAAATCAATGATGTGATGATGGCAAAGCAAGCTGAGAAAGCGAAAGAAGCTGCAGCAGAAGGGGAAGCCTTCTTGATGGAAAACGCTAAAAAAGACAATGTCGTGGTACTGGAATCCGGTCTTCAATATGAGATTCTAGTTGAAGGCAATGGCGAAAAACCTAAGGCGGATTCTGTGGTTTCCACTCACTACCACGGCACGTTGGTTGACGGTACGGTTTTCGACAGCTCGGTAGAGCGTGGTCAACCAGCGGAGTTCCCTGTGAATCGCGTGATTGCCGGTTGGACAGAAGCATTGCAATTGATGCCAGTGGGTTCAAAATGGCGTCTGACAATCCCTTACGATTTGGCGTATGGTGAGCAAGGTTCTAGTGGCGCAATCGGGCCTTACCAAACTTTGGTTTTTGAAGTTGAGTTGCTGGGTATTGCTTCTTAAGTAAACGTTTGCTCTGTACTCAGTTAAAGCCCGCAATAGCGGGCTTTTGTATTTTTGCTGAACATCAGGCTTGGCAAAATAGATTCAAGTCATGCAAAATCTACCAGGTTGGGGTGTTTAGTCTGTAAAAAAACTAGAGGAAAAACTAGCGTATTCGCCCCAAATTTCCTTCGAGTTATGTCAGAATACCGCATTCATTTTATTTGTTAGAAATTCAGTCAGTTAAGTTCATTCGACCCGTCAGTTAAATAAGGATTTTTTAAGGTGTTATCGACCGCAAACATTACGATGCAATTTGGTGAAAAACCGCTTTTTGAAGATATCTCAGTCAAGTTCGGCGATGGTAATCGCTATGGTTTGATTGGGGCAAATGGTTGCGGTAAGTCTACCCTAATGAAAATCCTTGGGGGCGACTTGGAGCCTACTGCTGGTAATGTGAGCCTTGATCCAGATGAGCGTCTGGGGAAACTGAAACAGGATCAGTTCGCCTATGAAGAATTCTCAGTGGTCGATACCGTGATTATGGGCGACCCTGAATTGTGGGAAGTGAAGCAAGAACGTGATCGCATCTACAGTCTGCCGGAAATGACTGAAGAAGACGGTATGAAGGTCGCAGATTTGGAAGTGAAATTTGCTGAGATGGACGGTTACACTGCTGAATCTCGTGCGGGCGAATTGTTGTTGGGCGTGGGGATTCCGGTTGACCAACACTTCGGGCCGATGAGCGAAGTTGCACCGGGTTGGAAGCTGCGTGTGTTGCTGGCACAGGCGTTGTTTGCTGACCCAGATATTCTGTTACTGGACGAACCGACGAACAACTTGGACATTGATACCATCCGTTGGTTGGAAAACGTACTGAACGAACGTAAAAGTACGATGATCATCATCTCGCATGATAGACACTTTTTGAACAGTGTTTGTACGCACATGGCCGATTTGGATTATGGTGAGCTGCGCGTTTACCCTGGTAACTATGACGAGTACATGGTGGCGGCTACGCAAGCGCGCGATCGTCTGTTGTCTGACAATGCTAAGAAACAAGCGCAAATCAATGAATTGAAAACCTTCGTGAGTCGTTTCTCTGCTAATGCTTCAAAGGCCAAGCAAGCGACGTCACGCGCTAAACTGATTGATAAGATTGAGTTAGAGGAGGTCAAGCCTTCTAGCCGTGTGAACCCGTTCATTCGTTTTGAACAAGACAAGAAGCTTTTCCGTTTGGCGTTGGAAATTGAACACCTAAGCAAAACCTATCATGACGATGATGGCGACAATGAAGTGATTAAAGACTTCAGTATGATGTTGGAAGTGGAAGAGCGTCTTGCGATTATCGGGGGTAACGGTATCGGTAAAACAACCTTCTTGAAATGTTTGGTTGGGGATACTGAGCTGACATCCGGTGAAGTGAAGTGGTCTGAAAACGTTAAGATCGGTTATTACGCTCAGGATCATGCTTCGGATTTTGCTGAAGACTTGAGTCTTCTGGATTGGATGAGCCAGTGGAAACAACCGGGTGATGACGAGCAAGCCATTCGCGGCATTTTGGGGCGCTTGTTGTTCTCGCAAAAAGAAATCGACAAGTCTGTCAAAGTGCTTTCCGGGGGAGAGCAGGGCAGAATGCTGTTCGGTAAGCTGATGCTGCAAAAACCCAATGTGTTGATTATGGATGAACCGACCAACCACTTGGATATGGAATCAATCGAGTCGTTGAACATCGCATTGGAAAACTATCCTGGGACGGTTATCTTCGTTTCCCATGACCGCGAGTTCGTATCTTCGATTGCAACACGTGTTTTGGTGATGACGGAAAAAGGTATTGAAGACTACCGTGGGGATTACGAGTCATATCTTCAAACTCTTGATGCTTGATTCCTATTCAAACGTTTTTCAGAAGCCCGCATTTGCGGGCTTTTTTGTTTGTGCCCGCCCATTTTCATTCACCGTTTTTAATCCATTCACAACGTCTATGGGTTGCGAGTTGTCCATAGGATAAAACTCTGATTGTGAATCATCCGTAAAAATATAATAGATCGCAGTTAATCATTATTCTTGCAAACCAGCAGTGCTGCTGGCTAGCAAACTTAAACTTGGAAGCCTGAATGCCAGCACGTATTTTTTCGATCGCCAACCAAAAAGGGGGAACTGGCAAAACCACCTTGAGTATGAACTTTGCCGCAGGTCTGGCCAAACGCGGAAGAGCCCTAGTTATTGATGCCGATCCACAAGGTTCAGCGGGACAATGGAGCAGCCTGGCACCGGAAGACAGATTATTTCCGGTCTCGGTGATTCGAGTTGGCGGTAATTTGGCGACTGAAGTAAAACGTTTCGCACAGGATTATGACTTTGTGGTCATTGATTGCCCGCCAACACTTGAAACAGGCGTGATGCAAATGGCAATGAAAGTATCGGATGTGATTTTGATACCGGTATTGCCATCACCAGTGGACTTATGGGCGAGTATCCGTTTGGTTGAAGCTATTGAGCAAGCTAAGATGCAAAACCGTGCGTTGAAGCCGTTTATCGTGGTCAATCAGTTGGAACCACGTAGTGCATTGTCGAATGCGATGAAGCAAGCACTGGGAGAGTTTGATATTCCAGCATTGAAAGGCGGTATTCGTCGCAGAGCGATTTATCGTAATGCGGCAGTGGATGGCGCGAGTGTCTACTGTGTCGGTAAGACAGGTGCAGCGGCAGCCAAAGAAGTCGATGAAATTATTGAGGAGGTATTATGAGTAATACACAAACAGCAGGATCAAAACTAACCAACAGCGTACGCCGAGCGAAGACGGCGCAAACCGAAAACAAAGTGGCAGAGGAAGAAAAGAAGGCCACAACAACTGCGGCTCCGAAAGCAACGACAACCACTCGAAGAGCGCCAGCTAAGACAGCTAGCGCAAAGCCAGCTGCGAAGCCAGCACCAAAGACAGAGCAGGAGTCTGAAACTATTAAGCCTATGGGATCAAACCAACGCGTTTGGCCTGACTAAGTTCCTGTAGATTTTTCTGTTTTGAAAAACTGAAAAATCCACCAGGTTGGGGGGAAATGCTGTATTCAGGAAGAATCGGCGATCCCCCCTTTTTTTTATCAATAGAAATAAACTATTGAGATGATTAATAAATATTCGTTCTCCGTACATGATCCTTCCTTGCTATTGGGGTGATTTTTTGCCAACATAAGAATTGTTCTTATTTGTTTGTTCAAAAAACATCAGGAGAAACACCATGTCAGTTATCACGCAACTCAAAACCATTCAAGCAAATGCCCACACTTACTATCTTCAGCTTCACCAAATTCATTGGTTGGTGCAAGGACCTCGTTTCAAGGCTATGCACGAAATGACTGAAGGCTACTATGAACGCATGTCTGAAATGTATGATGATGCTGCAGAGCGTTTACTGCAAAAGGGTGCAATGCCGCTTTTGAGCATAGATGAGTTGAAAGTCGCTTCGACATTAGCACCATTGAGCGATAAGGTTTTTGATGAAAAAGCAGTATTGGCGTATGTTGAAAAGATGCTGAAGCATTTGATTGATAGTTATAGAACGCTTGCGGAAACAGCCGATGACGAAGGCGACCGTACCACTGCGGCATTGGCCGATGACCAATTGGAAGTATTGGAAAAAGAAGAGTGGATGCTATTGGCAACCAAAGGCGAGGCAAAATACGTCTAATTTGGTTTCAACTTGCCGATCACTAGAAAAAGCCACTGTAAAAGTGGCTTTTGTTTTTCAAACGTTATTCTGCCAGACCAATATACGATTGTTCTGCGGCATCTCAATATCATCCAATAAGCTTAGACCTGCATTTTCCGCCAATTGATGAGACCACTCAAAATCCTTGATGCAACTTTCCGGATTACGTTGTTTTAGCCAAACATCAAATCGAGCGTTACTTTCACAGGTGTACTGACCGTTGTAATTAAATGGTCCATAAATCATGATGATGCCATTTTCAGTGAGTATGGATGCAATGTTGTCAAAGAAGTCCTCTACGTTCCTGTGCGCCATGATATGGAAGCTATTGGCAGTGAAGACGGCATCGTAGCGCTCATTTGGCCAGGCATCTTCCGATACATTCAAACGAAGTGGCGCAAGCACGTTAGTCAGTTCCGCATCCGCAATCCACTGATTAATGCCATCATGCGATTCCATTAAATCTGACGTTTGCCACGTCAGGTGAGGCATTTCCGCGGCAAAATGCACTGCATGCTGTCCGGTACCACTACCGATTTCTAATACGTTTGAACGCGGCATTAAAAATGGGCGAATCGCTTCAAGGATAACGTGTTTGTTCTCTTCGCTGGACTGCGCAAATGGTTTGCGATAGGTGTCTTGTTGTAACATAGCTAGGACTTTTTGAATTTAAGTTCATTTGATTATATCGAATAAGGCAAGGAAAGATGAGAGTGTGGCGAGATGACGTTTGAAGCATCCAAGCCCAAGAAACAACTTATGGCTCACGCGGAATCCTTGGTTTGATCAGGAAGTCTTACCTGAGTTGAAAGCGCGTATTCACGCTTTGCTTGCGATATAAAGGCGTGGCGTCTACTGGGAGATTGTTTATACTAGCGCCCTAATTTTTTGGCTCATCTGGACGCATTGAATCCGGTTTTTTTGAAAGACAAAAAGTGGATATTGGGCTTTATTCAATCTTTTTGTGACAACTGTGATGATGATTATGGTGCCGGAGCCAAGCGCCATTACAGTCGCCGCACAGCTTGCCAAACAACGAATAACGGCATGGGCGGTAAACCTCATCAATAAAGCGGCAGGCGCGGCTACCGGCATTCAAATGGCGCTTTTAAAAAGCACGCAATCTTAAGCAAGTATCAATAAAAAAATTAACGATAAAAGGAGGAAACTTTTGAAAGGTTTAATGGATTATATTGAAGAAGCCAAACAGCAGATTAAGGAAGTGCCTGTGGAAGAAGGTCACGCTTTGGTGGAAAAGGGTAAGTTTGGGATGTTCGTGAGCCAGGCGAATACCTAGCAGGCGCGATTCAAGGCGCTATCAATGTGCCGAGAGGGGTCTTGGAACCTGCTGCCGATTTAAACTACCCGGGTGCTATCCTGCTTTGCGTGATGCACGTGATAATGCTTGATTGGTCGTGTGTTTGTCTGGTGGGCGCGCAGCATTGGCAACCAAAACCCTGAATGAAATGGGTTTCAGTAATGTCACAACTTGGTTGCTGGTATGGGCGGCTGGCAAGCAGCAGGTTACCCTATGGTTATTCCTTCTGACGAAGGGGTGACGGTAACATTGAAAGAGCCTTGTCGTATTGATTAAGCCTTTACCCAACAAGCGTTTTAAACCTCTGACAAAACCCGCCCGATAAGATTATCAGGCGGGTTTTTTTATGCTCCACAATGGTTAAGTACCGGGTGAG
The DNA here is from genome assembly GCF_013340845.1 of Hydrogenovibrio marinus. Lineage (NCBI taxonomy): Bacteria > Pseudomonadati > Pseudomonadota > Gammaproteobacteria > Thiotrichales > Piscirickettsiaceae > Hydrogenovibrio > Hydrogenovibrio marinus. The sequence goes on along the minus strand of NZ_AP020335.1, from coordinate 1,445,096 downwards.
CATTGACGCCGAAGTCATCCTAACTTAGGATGACGGAAACGAATTCACATTGGATGGTTATGAGCGAATTATTGGCGACTTTTATTTTCTTTTTTGCGGTCATTGACCCGATTGGTACTGTGCCGGTGTTTATCTCTGTTACCAATCATTATGAAGAAAAGGTCAAACGTAAAATCGCTTTTCAGGCGACATTTGTGTCGGCATTGATTTTGATTTTCTTCGTCGTTGCAGGTGAACTTGTCCTCAATGCCATCAATATCCCGCTATCCGCCTTTCAGATAGCGGGAGGTATTATCCTGTTTCTGTTTGCTCTGACGATGATCTTTGGCGAAAGCAAGCCAGAAGAAGAACTTAAGATGGCTGGAAACGCCAATGAAACTGCGATTTTTCCACTCGCAGTGCCATCCATCGCGAGTCCAGGAGCGATTTTAGCGGCGGTGCTCATGACTGAAAACAACCGCTATAACCTGTTTGAACAAGTACAAACTTCCCTGATGATTTTAGCGGTACTATTGGTTGTGCTGGTGTTGATGCTATTGGCTACCTGGGTTCACCGCTTTATTGGCAATGGCGGTGCAAGTATTGTCAGCCGAGTAATGGGGATGATTTTGGCCGCCATGGCTGTCTCTAATGTTCTGGCGGGAATCAAAGACTACTTTGCTATTTAACCTTCAAGTAATGAGAAATACCGAATGAAACAAGTCTGGGTAGACGCCGATGCCTGTCCCGTGGTGATTAAAGAGATTCTTTTCAAGGCGGCAAACCGTACGCAAACACAGGTGACATTGGTTGCCAACCATGCCATGCGCATTCCCGCTTCGAAGTGGGTGGATTTTCGGCAAGTCACTCAAGGGTTTGATGTTGCTGACAATTGGATTGTCAAAGAGTGTCAAAAAGGCGATTTGGTCGTTACACAAGATATTCCTTTGGCGTCAGAAGTCATTGCCAAAGGGGCACTAGCACTGAACCCAAGAGGTGAGTTGTATACCGAAAGTAACATCCGTGCACGTCTCAATATGCGTGACTTCATGGAAACCCTTCGTTCCAGTGGTATTCAAACCGGTGGGCCGGATGCGTTCAACCAAAAAGACAGACAGGCTTTTGCCAATCAGTTGGACAAATGGCTAGCGAAGAACAAGGCGAAATAATAATAAAATCTGCCAGGTTGGGGTGAAATGGCCAAGCAGCGAGATGACTTTGTTGACCTCATAGTGGATAACCTCCAGTTGTTTTGTCCTGCGACGGCAAAACGTATGTTTGGTGGCTATGGCATTTTTTGCGGTGACTTGATGTTTGCACTTATCATCGCTGGGGAGCTTTACGTTAAGGTTGATGATGAAAACCGCAACTTGTTTGAAGAAAAAGGATTGGAGAAGTTTTCCTACCTTCGCCAAGGCAAGACTTGTTATTTATCCTACTACACGGTTCCCGAAGAAGTGATTGATGACCTGGATACCTTGAGCTATTGGGCAGGTTTAGGTTATGAAGCAGCACTTAGGGCAAACAATTAAGGTAAGCACATAGAACGTGTCATGTTGTTTAAAATCGAAAAATGTCATGAGGAAGTCACGGATGCTGAGCTGTCAGCATTACTTGACGAGGTTTATGTACAAGGTGGTTTTATCAGAAAGGATGTTGCCGAAAGCGTTTTTGAACCTAACAAGGTGAAAGCACGGGGGCAAATGCTATGCGCGCGTGACACTGCAACAAGTGAGCTTGTCGGCATGGTTATCGTCGTGCCGCCGACGTCCAGTACTGTTGTGAGAGCAAAGCAGGATGAATGCGAGATGCATTTATTGGGAGTCAAAAACAACTTTAGAAATTTGGGCGTTGGAAAACAATTGGTTTCGCATGCTTTAGCGTTTGCACAAGAAAATCATTGGAAAAAGATGATCTTATGGACGCAATTGACTATGACAAGCGCGCATAAGCTGTATGAAAGTTTCGGTTTTGTTCAAACGGACAAAATGGTTAAAAGTGATATAGCGTTCATTGTTTACGAAAAAGAATTGTTCTAAGCCTAGCTGAGAGAGATATGCGATGAAAGTGACATCCATTAAAAATGCCGAGCACTACAACTGGGGCGATAACTGTGATGGTTGGCACTTGGCTCGTTCGGATAACCTCAGTGTGATAGAAGAACGGGTGTTGCCCGGCTGCTTTGAGGTGAGACATTACCATGAGCGCGCAGAACAGTTTTTCTATGTGTTATCCGGTCAAGCTGAGCTTGAAGTGGAAGGGATAGCTCACATGCTTCACGCAGGAGAAGGGATGCACGTTCCGGCAGGGGTGAAACATCAGCTCAGTAACCAGACACAAGAGGATGTGAGATTTCTCGTCATCTCAACACCGCCCAGCCATGGAGATAGAATCATCGAATGAATGCAGACATCATTAATCAACAACTCATGAGCTTGGGAAATGCCGAGATGGCGGAGCAAGCTCAACGTTTCTTCAAAACTGGTAAGGGTGAGTACGGTGAAGGTGATGTGTTTATTGGTATTCGTGTGCCGGTGTTACGCCAGCAGGTGAAGCAATTTTTTGCGGTGGATTTGACGGAAGTCGTACCGCTGTTGAACTCTCACATTCATGAAGTTCGTTTATTTGCATTGTTGCTATTGGCGGATCGCTACAAAAAAGCGAAGGCAGATGAGCAGGAAACTATTTTTCAACTCTACAAGTCGCATACCGCTTGCATCAACAACTGGGATTTGGTGGATGGTTCTGCGCCTTATGTCGTGGGGGCTTATTTGTTGGAACGTGACAAGACATTGCTTTATGATTGGGCAATCTCTTCAATTCTGTGGGAAAGGCGCATTGCTATGGTTTCCACATTTCATTTCATCCGCAATCATCAGTTTGATGATACTCTGAAGCTTGCCGAAATACTTCTGCAAGACAAAGAGGATTTGATGCATAAGGCCGTGGGCTGGATGCTTAGAGAAGTGGGCAAGCGAGATGAGCTGGTTTTGAAAGCTTTTTTGAAGCAGCATTATCACAACATGCCGAGAACCATGCTACGCTACGCTATTGAACGCTTTGCTGAGCCTGAACGTAAACGTTATTTACAAGGTCTGATTAACTAAGCCGGAGGAGTGCTTATGTTAAACCTGCTTGCTAAACCAAATGTGTTATTGAAGCTTGAAGGCTTGTCTATTTTTGTGTTGTCATTAGTGGTTTATGACGTGCAAGGTTTCAGCTGGTATAGTTTTCTGTGGCTGTTTCTTGTGCCGGATCTGGCAATGTTGTTCTATCTTTTCAATCCCTTGGTAGGGGCAGCCGCCTACAATCTCACGCATAATAAAGTTTTCCCTGCGGTATTAGCGATTATTGGGCTAATGGCTCATAACGATGTGGCACTGATGTTAGCAGTTGTTTGGTTTGCTCATATCGGTTTTGACCGTATGTTGGGCTATGGTTTGAAGTTTCCCGATAGTTTTTCGCATACGCACTTAGGTATGATCGGCAAGGGTGTAAAATTATCCAAACATGAAGAATAATCAAGAGAGGCAACTATGATGATGCTGTTGATTTTGATGACTTTGGTGTCGATGATTATTGTTTATTTTATTGCCGACAAGAAGGGCGCCGATGTCGTATTTTGGGTTGTGATGGCGCTATTGTTTGGGCCTTTGGCAATTGTTTTTGTGTTGTTTGTAAAACCAAAAACAGACCTGAAAGAGTGATGTTTTTCAAATGCTTACAGAATTTTATGTAGGGTGATGTTTAGTGATTGATGTAATATAGTAGTACATCAATTTTAAGTTTCGCCAGTATAAATACTCTGGCAGGGAGTCTGTCATGGATGTTGTTCTTCCCTACTTATTTGCACTCTATCCTTTGTTGTTAGCGGCAGCAGCGACTTTCTGGATCTGCGGTGCGCATCGTCACAATTGGGCGAACTGGATTGCGCTATTATTGGCGACGAGCAGTGTCATGCTGTTTGTCTATTTGACCAGTCCTTGGGCATTTTCAAGTTACTATTTGCGGTACTTCGTAGTTGCGGTGTTTGCTGTTGCCGTGGCATATTCTTATCTCAAAATGATATTGGGCATTTCCGAGGTGGAGCCGGATACCATCAACACCAAAGTGGTTTCTTTGGCGTCTATTGTCGTTTTCTTGATGTTCATGGCATTAAGCATTATCGCAATTTTGTCTCGTTACCCGGCGGACAATACTTTGAATATCGATTTTCCGCTCAAGTCAGGCCGCTACTATGTGTTGCAAGGCGGTAATAGTTTCGTTACCAATCCTTTCCATACGATAGGCGGTGCAGACAAGGCGATGGATATCGTTAAATTGAACGTTTTGGGCAACAGAGCATCTGGTTTGGCACCAAGCGATCTGAACGATTACAACATTTACGGCGAAACCGTTTACAGCCCCTGTAGTGGGAAGGTGGTGTCTGTGCATAATGACGTTGCCGATAACGAACCTATGCACCCAAATCCTTCAATGCCAGAGGGAAACAGCGTTGTCATCAAATGTGATAGTGGTGAGGTGCTGTTAGCGCATTTGAAACAAGGGAGTATTCAAGTGACGCCAAAACAATTGGTATTGGACGGAGACCCTATTGCACAAGTCGGTAACTCAGGGAATTCCTTAGAACCACATTTGCACATGAGTGCCAGTAAAGACGGTAAATCAATGGGAATCTCATTCAATGGTTTTCCTTTATCCATCAATAGTGTGATTTCCCGGTAGAGAGATACCGATAAATGAAAAAACAAAACCCACATTTCGGTGGGTTTGTTGTTTGAGCTGATAGGAAAGTTAAACAATCATCAGTTTAACCAGGAAATAACCGCCAATCATCAGAATCAGGAATAGGATACCAGCCAGAATAAAGGCGCTTGACCCAACCTGTTTCATTTTACTCACTTGAGTTTCCATTCCCAAAGCCACCATCGCCATGGTTAACAGGAAAGTATCGATTTCATGAATCGAATCGACGATGTCATGAGGCAATAGGTTCAATGAGTTGAATGCTGTTACGGCAAGGAACCCAACTGCAAACCAAGGAATAGATGCCACAAGCGATGATTTTTCAGTTTGCCCGGCAGATTGTCTACGAGACATCAACCAGCCAACCACCAGAATGGCAGGCACGATCATCAAAACACGGGTCATTTTCTCAATCACCGCATAATCCTGCGCGTGGCTTGGCAAAATACTGGATGCGCCAACCACTTGCGCTACTTCATGGATAGTGCTCCCGAAATATAAACCTTTGGCTTCTGTACCCAGTTGGAAAAGGTGTAGGCTGTCCAAAACCGGATACAAAAACATCGCCAACGTGCCGAAAACCACCACTGTCGCAACTGCAACGGCTGTTTGGTGACCTTGAGCCTTGGTGACAGGTTCCATTGCCAGTACGGCTGCCGCACCGCAGATACCACTACCAGCGGAAGTCAGTAGGGCGGTTTCAGGTTCCATTTTTAGCACTTTAGTGCCAATCACGTAGCCAACAGACAAGATGGTCAAGACCACGGTAGCAGCCAGCAAAATACCTTGCCAACCGATGGAGGCAACTTCCTGCAATGTAATGGAAAATCCATAAAGGATAATCGCCAATCGCAGAATTTTTCTCGCTGAGAAATGAATCCCAGCGTGCCACTCCGTCGGAATGTGCTGGTGTAGTGTATTACCGTAGATAGCACCTAATAGAATCCCGACAATTAAAGGACTCAAGCCTAAGCTTGTAATGATGCTGGTTTGTGAAATGGCATGAGCGGCAATCGCAAACAAGGCGACCAACAAAATGCCATTTAAGGTTTGACTCCGAAGGGTAGCGGTAGCAAACATAATAACGCTCCTAAAGATTGAATAGATTAAGTTGGGATTGATTTAGGTGTTATTTTAGAAAAGTCTATATATAATAAAATCCTATTTATTTATACAAACTATCGGAAATTCTGATGATTAAGGCCAGCTATCTACAAACCTTTGCTAAGGTTGCCGAGCTAAAAAACATCTCTCTGGCGGCAGAGGCTTTACACCGCTCACAACCGGCTGTTTCCGGTCAGTTGAAAGCTTTGCAAGAGTCGTTCACGCAACCTCTGTATGAGCGTAAAGGCATGGGGGTTGAGTTGACGGAACTGGGAAAATCTCTATTGCCCTATGCACAACGTCAGGCAAAGTTGTTGATAGATGCAGAGACTTTCCGACTTCAGATAGAATACGATCAGGTTGTTACCTTAAAGGTTGGTGCTTCAACCACCATTGCCAACTATGCATTGCCGACATTGATTGCGCAGTTTCATAAGGATTATCCAGCGATTAAGGTTGATGTATTGGTCGGTAACACCCAAAAGATATTGCAGAATCTAACCACTTTGGATGCCGCGTTTGTAGAAGGGCGAGTACATGGCATCAAAAACACAGGTTACTACCCAACCGCTTGGAAACAAGACGAGTTGATTTTGATTATGCCCGAAAAGCATCCGTTGTCAGAGGTGGAAGAGGTTACACTCGAGTCACTCTATGATTACCCGCTGATTATGCGCGAGCAAGGCTCAGGAACGCGTGAGATGATTGAACTCGCCTTTAAGCAGCGACTGGATTTGGAAATAGAACCCGTTATTGAGCTTTACAGTACCGAGTCCATTAAAGAAGCTGTTCGAGTCGGGCTTGGTATAGCATTGGTCTCCAAGCTGGCGGTGGAGACGCTGCCGCCAACGATTCGTTGGCGAAGTTTGCGCGAAGAAGACAGAATCATTCGTCCCTTGTCTATGCTGTTACCCGATCTCGGGCATAACACACATTGGATTCGTGCGTTTATACGCTAAAACGAAGATTACTTAACGCGCGCTACGCCAAATGTTCGAAACCGCCTTATCACTGCCCAAGAATCCGACAATGGCGCAAACCAAGCCAGTGGCTGCAAAAATCAAAGTTGGTAATAATGCCGCCATTTGGTCTGTGCGGAAAGTGAAATACAGAGACACACCCGCCAGCCCTAAAAACAGCACGCCCATAATCAAAAGGATTTTTCGGTGGGAAGGTTGATAGTTCTCAGGCTCCTCACCTTTTTCGAATAGCTTTAAGATTGGGGAGAAGAGTTTGGTGAAAAATGCTTTCATTTAATCAAAGTCCTTTTGTTGCATGAAAATTGATTATAAAAGCAAAGAGGTTCATTCGGTGACTAAATGACTAATCGATGTTATCAAAAAGGCATTATTTGGAAGAGAGCTTAAATCACTTTCCTTAAATTTACCTGTTTGAACCAAACAAGCCTTTAATCCGGCATCAATGGCGCCTTTGACATCACCAATCACATCATCGCCTATCATTAGGCATTCTTCCGGTTTGAAATCCGTTGAGGCAACCACTTCGTGAAAGAAGTGGTGGTCGGGTTTCCCCATAATAATCGCTTCCGTTCCGCTAGCCCATTCCAACGCGTGGATAAACACACCAGCATCCAGTTTTAAACCATCATGACTCATGAAGTATTTGTTTTTGCCTATGCCAATCAGCGGGCAGCCATCTTCAATCAAACGAAAAGCTTTGTTAAGGCTGCTGTAGTTGAGTGCATCTTGCGCATCGCCCAGCAGTACGCAATTAGGGGTGTCGGATTGTAGCTCTGCAAATTCGGGCATGAGGTTGGGGTGCAGAATGCAATAGGGCTTAAGCTGGTGTTCGGTAATATAGTTCTTAGCCGCTTGTGGTGCAGTGAAAAGCTCGAATTCTTCAAGATGAAACCCAAGCTCTATCAACTCATCGAAAATCATGTGATGTGATTTGGTGGCAGTATTGGTGACAAAGCGCAAAACATAGCCTTGCTGCCGTAGCCATTGTACGGCTTCGACGGCACCATCAATCAGCCGGTGGCCTTCGTAGAGTACACCGCTTAAATCGAGGAAAACGGCTTTGATACCGTTTAGGATGTCTGATGAGTTGTTTGCCATGATTCGCATCTTAAATGAACTGTCATAGTGTAATGATAGGATAGTCATTAATCTTTATACAATGCTTGACCCATATAAAATGCATATTGAACTCTTCATGTTTTTAAGCCAAACTTAATATAACCTTGTTTTGCAGCACTCGCGCAAAGAGGGTTAGAGGTAAGACGTTTATCCATAATAAGAATATGAAGGCGTCGGCTATGAGTGAAGTGTTGAATATTAAATACCGTTTGAAAGCCAAGCAGCTGCTGGATGCTTTTGACTTGAACCTGAAGCGCTTGAAGGAAGAAGGTGTGGATGCTGATGGTAATGAGTCGGAAGCCGGGACAATAGACTTGTTGTCCGAGTGGTTGGAAGAGGCGATTGAAAACGGTGTAGAGATGGATGAGTTGCACGAACGAGCACGCCAGTTGGCGCAGTTTGCTTTTGAGCGTGGTTATACTCAGCATGAAGTTGAAGAATTGTTGACGATGCGACCGAATCCAAACGGTAAGCGTCCTGAGTAGTTTTAATTAAGGTGGAGAAGTTTATGAAGAGAAGATTGTTGTTTTCAGCGGTTGTGGCCGCAGTGGTGTCTTTATCAGCGTGTTCATTTGTGCAAACCACAAAAGAGGGCGCTCAAGTCACATTGGTGAAAGAGTTCAATGTGAAGGATTGTAAGAAGCTGGGGTCAACCACAACGAGTGTTGCGGATAAAATCGGTATTATCAAACGTGATCCGGAAACCATGCAGAAAGAGCTAGCGGATTTGGCTAGAAACACAGCCGCTAAAATGGGCGGGGACTCTATCGTTGCTACTAGCCCGTTGAAAGATGGCACGATGACATTTGATATCTACAAATGTAAGCCATAATTCGCTTCTGAATTTAAAACGAAATTTGTTTTAAAGCCTTAACCCAACCTGGTAGTTTTTCATGAAACGAAGCACTCGCCGCCCGAAGGGGTAAGGCGAGAAAATCTACCAGGTTGGGTTTTGTTGTTTTTGGCGGTGAGAAACACTAGTCGATTTCAGGATTGGTTTTGTAAGGACTCATGTCTGAACACTCATCCATATAGCCATTGATGGCAGCCTTTTCTTGTTCAATGAAGTGGTCGATGCCTTCTGCAAACGGATTCACCCTTAGCCAGTGAGTTGAGTGAATCGGCACGGGAATAAACCCGCGCGCAATTTTGTGCTCACCGCCCGCACCGGGTTCAAAAATCTTCAGGCCTTTTTCAATAGCGTATTCGATGCCTTGATAAAAGCAGGTTTCAAAATGCAGGTGTTTGACGTCTTTGATAGCACCCCAGTGGCGGCCATACAGCGTGTCGTCTGATTGAAACATCAACGCGCCGGCGATGCATTGCCCATCCAAGTCTGCAAGCACCAACACAATGGTGTCCGGTAGCTTTTGTGCGACTTCAATAAAGAAGTCTTTGTTGAGGGTTGGCGTACTCCATTTCTCAATAAAGGTTTTATCGTAGAAATAACTGAAGTTCGCCCAGTCGGTTTCTGTGGCAGTGTGGCCGTCCAGTATGCGGAAGGTGACACCAGACTCTTGTATGGCACGACGTTCTTGTTTGATGTTCTTGCGTTTTTTAGAGGTCAGCTGAGCCAGAAAATCATCAAAACTTTCATAGCGCTGGTTAACCCAATGAAATTGCGTGCCGAAGCGAAAGAGAAGATTGTTTTCGCTCGGTAAGGACTCCAGCCAGTTTTGTTGTTCGGCGTTGGCAAACAGAATATGTGCGCCACTAAGTTGGTATTCATTACACAGGGATTTCATGGCATTAAGCAAAAGTTTGCGTTGCTGTTCAACATGGATGTCGGGATGATTGTCTGTCGTAAGGAACCTTGGCCCTCGTGCTGGTGTATAAGGCATGGCACTGACAAGTTTGGGGTAGTAATCCAACCCGACTTGTTTCCAAGCACTTTCCCAGGCTTGGTCGAAAACGAACTCGCCATAGTTGTTATATTTTTCATAGAGAGGCAAGGCTGCAATGAGTTTATCCTGATGAAAAACGCCGAGATGGCAGGGAATCCAACCATATTTTTCACCGACACATTCATGGGTCTCCAGTGCGTTGAGGTATTCGTGCAGGATAAAAGGGTAATGATTTGGTACTAGAGCATTCCATTGATCGGCAGGAATTTGATCAATAGAGGAAAAGGATTTGATTTCAATCTGCGAGAGCAGCTCTTGGGTCATTTCTTTGATAAAGGGTTCCGTTTTGCTCATAGGTCATTCAACTGTAGTTGAACTCTATTGTATGCAGTAAGGCGTAAATTTGTCACTATTTGAAGTGTGAAAGAAGTTTGATTGGTGTTGAAAAAACCCCAACCTGGCAGATTTTTGTTTGAAAACAAGGGGAAAGAAAAATCTACCAGTTGAGAAAAGGGTATAGATGAAAAAGAAAGTTAGTGTTTTGTTGGATTATTGTTTCGGGTATTCATCAGGTTTTTAAACGGTAGTGCCGGTGTTTTGGCAGGGGTTTTACCGTTTTTGAATTGGTAATCGACCGCTTTCGGGAGATCAAAGTCCAAATGTTTCATTTGTTTTTTGTTCAAGTTGTTGACGAAATTCTGTAATGCCTGGATGACCTGATTGTTTAACTCACGATTGGTTTGATCCAAGATAATGTCATGCAGTTGGTTGACCCATTTCATTTGGGTGTTGTGAACCTTGTCGGCATGCTCGCGAAGGCGGTGGCTTTCGATGGCGTCTTTATAGCTGCTACTGAGTGATTTGATATCATCGATAATGGTTTCTGCAATGTGCAGTGTTTGCTCGGAAGTGTTTTCCAAGCGCTCATCAATGTATTCCAAGCAAGAATGTACTTTTTCTTCTGGTGTCATCAACTTCTGTTTCATGTCTGGCCCCTTGTATTTTCGTATGACGTCATGTCCGAAATGTTTTTTTTGTGTCAAAAAAATGACTATTTTTGGATGAAAAATCCTATTTCAATGACTCTATTCCAAGAAGCGTGCCAATTTGAAAAGGCAAAAAAATTGACGCTGGCAAACAGCGGTATTCGATAGAATAGGCGTTAATACCAGAGTGAATAAAACGAATAGTGCCAAGCATCATGACAATGGATTCAGCCATCAAACCAGAGCAAATATCTAACAGCACGCACCCAGTGCAAATGCTTTACCGAAATGAACACTTCGTTTTGGTGAATAAACCTGCGGGCATGAACTTTCATTCGGAAGAAGAAGCTGGTTTGGCAGTTGTCGTGAAGCAGCGGTTACAGACAGAGTCATCAGGTGATATTGAGCTTTATCCTGTACATCGATTGGACAAGATGACTTCTGGTTTGGTGTTGTTTGCATTGACTAAAGAAGCTGCACAGGCGTTTCAAACCCTGTTTGAAAATCGTGAGATGGATAAGTTTTACTTGGCAATTGCGACGGATAAGCCTAAGAAAAAGCAGGGTTGGATCAAAGGCGATATGCAACCTGCCAGACGCGGCAGTTGGAAGCTGACGTCAACGCAAGATAGCCCCGCCATAACCAGATTTATCAGCCAAAGCATTGGGCCAAATCAAAGGTTGTTCTTGGTAAAGCCTCTAACGGGAAAGACGCATCAAATACGTGTAGCACTTAAAAGCCTTGGCGCGCCAATCGCTGGAGATGAACGTTATCAAAATCTGCAACAAGCACATCAGGAAGATAGAGGGTATCTGCATGCCTTTGCCATTCGGTTTACTTTGTTTGGTGAAAGCTACGCCTTCAGCGTGTTTCCACAAGAAGGACAGCGTTTTGTGGCGCAAGGCTGTGTTGAACAAATTCGGCAGTGGCGAGAGCCTTGGAAAGCGTTTGATAGCAACTAGTTATGAAACAATTGTAAAAAATTGCAAAAAACACTTCTGTTAAATAAGTAGATTATAGTATTCTTATTTTCATTGGGGTTATTAAACAAAAATAATCAAAATAACAAAATTCATGCTCTGTATGTAGGCTGCAGGATTTATTAATCTTGTCGTCTTTTTATTTTCATGCAGTCGTCATATTTGCCCCCAAGCGCCTTGTTAGAATCTTTCATAACATGGCGAAGTCGCACGCTAACGACACAGTTAGGTTTCAAGTGTTGATAACTCGAGGTAAGAGTAATGGGCAAACTGCTAGCAGTAGATGTCGGCGCAACAAAAGTCTTGGTTTCTGCATTTGATGCTGAAACAGATCACACCTTGGCGCAAAAACGCTACTTGAGCGCAGATTTCAGTTCACTGTCCAAGTTGATTCAAACCTTCCAAGAAGAATTTTCCTATTCACATTTTGACGTTGCCTGTTTAGGGCTAGCAGGGCCTGTTTCTGCACGACAAGTTCATTTAACAAATTTACCCTGGATCGTGGATGCCGATGTTTTGGCGGAAGACTGCCATATTGATTATGTTGAAATCATGAATGATTTCGCTGCCGCTGCATTAGGCATCAATGAGTTGTCTGAAGAAGATACTGTGTGCCTACAAACAGGTGATTACGATGCCGCGGGAAATAAACTTATCGTCGGTGCAGGTTCGGGATTGGGCATTTCGCCCATAAAGAACTGTGGGGGAGAGTTTATCCCTCAACCATCTGAGGGCGGACACATGGATTTCGCACCTTTGGATAGCACACAATTGAAATTGTTTGACTGGTTGCACAAAAAATGGACGCATGTGTCGTATGAGCGTATTCTATCTGGAGAAGGGATTGAGTTTCTCTATGCGTTTTTCAACGCTGAAAATCACGGACATAGCCATCACAACCTCACCCCAATTTGTTCTGCCGAGCAAGTCCATGAACTTGCCATGAAAGGAGAACCTATTGCACAGAAAACCTTGAACACTTTTGTTGAAGTTTACGGCGCGTATATCGGCAACGTTTCATTGCTATGGCAAGCCAAAGCCGGTGTTTATATCGCTGGCGGCATTGGCCCCAAAATACGTGACTGGATGCAACAACCCCGCTTTATAAGATCCATGACGGCAAAAGGTCGTATGTCGGGATTGGTGAAAGATATACCGGTTTATTTGGTAGTAAATGACCAGATTGGCTTATTGGGGATGAAGCATTTGGCCAAACTAAGATTTAGTCAAAAAAATAATAAATAGATAACAGCAGGAGAGAGACATTCATGAAGTATTACTGTGAGACCAAGACAGAGACTGATTTGACGAAAAATACTCTGGCGCTGGTTTTGGCTGGTGGAGAGGGCAGCCGACTGAAAGACTTGACCAAGTGGCGTGCAAAGCCCGCAGTACCGTTTGGTGGTAAATATCGCATTATTGATTTTGTGTTGTCCAATTGTGTGAACTCCGGTATTCGTAAGATTGGGGTGTTGACGCAGTACAAATCGCACTCATTGATTCGTCACGTGCAACGTGCGTGGTCTTTCATGCGTTATGAAGTGGGGGAGTTCGTCGAGTTGCTTCCGGCACAGCAACGTGTCGATAAAGATTGGTATCGTGGAACGGCGGATGCCTTATTTCAAAACCTGGACATCATGCGCCGCCATACACCTGAATATGTGTTGGTGTTAGGTGGAGACCACATTTACTCGATGGACTACAGTAAGATGCTGATGGCGCATGTCGCCTCGGCAGCAGATGTAACGATTGGTTGTATCGAAGTGCCGGTTAACGAAGCCAAAGGCTTTGGAGTCATGTCCGTTGATCGTACGCTGACCATTACCAAATTTACCGAAAAGCCTTCGGAACCAGATACTTTGCCGGGCAAGCCGGACACTGCTTTGGCATCCATGGGGATTTATGTTTTTTCCAGAGAGTTTTTGTTCCAAAAATTGATTGAAGACTATGACAACTCGACGTCAAGCCATGACTTTGGGAAAGACATTATTCCGTCAGTGATTGAAGACTGGCGAGTGAAAGCTTATCCGTTTGTAGATGACAACGAAGAACCTGCCTATTGGCGAGATGTGGGAACAATCGAATCCTTTTGGAAAGCAAACCTTGATTTGTGTAGCATCACGCCAGAATTGAATCTTTATGACAGAGACTGGCCGATTTGGACGTATCAGGCACAGATGCCACCGGCGAAATTTACATTTGACGATGATGGTCGTCGTGGTGAAGCCATTGACTCAATGGTTGCTGGAGGTTGCATTATTTCCGGTGCTCGAATCAAACGTTCGGTCATTTCGAGCGGTGGCCGCGTGCACAGCTATAGCTTGATTAAGGACTCCGTGTTGTTACCTCGGGTGGAGGTTGGTCGTCACTGTCGTATTCAAAATGCGGTGATTGATAAGGGAACCGTCATCCCTGACGGCACGATTATTGGTGAAGATCCGGTAGCAGATGCCGAGCGCTTTTACGTCGAGCCAAGCTCGGGAATAGTGTTGGTGACGCCGGATATGCTTGGACAAAGACTGCATATCATTCGTTAAATCTTAGCAAAATCTTTTTAGGTCAAAAAAAGTAAGGTTCAATCATGGAAAACAAAAAACTCAAACTGGTGATTTGCTGGCATATGCATCAGCCGCATTATCGTGACGGTTTGGATGGTTTGTATCGTCTGCCTTGGGTGTATTTGCATGGCATCAAAGACTACACGGACATGGTTGCTCACCTGGAAAACTGCCCAAAAGCTCGCGTGGTCGTGAACTTTGCACCAGTGTTGTTGGAGCAAATGGACGACTATGCAAAACAAATGCGTGATTGGCTGGCATCAGATGTTGCTATGTGTGATCCCTTACTGAATTGGGTTTCGGGTGAAAATGCCATCAGCACAGATCTTGAGCAACGTTTTGAGATAGTCCAAGCCTGCCAAAAAGCGTTTGCGCCTACCATGATTGACCCTTATCCGGCATTCAAGAGCTTAATCATGATGTCGCAGTGTGATGAAAATACGCCATTCGAAGAGTCCAAAGGACTGTCTTATTTCAATGATCAGTTTTTTATTGATTTGTTGATGTGGTACCACCTGACTTGGATGGGAACGAGTTTGCGACTGAAAGATGATCGAGTCAAAGCGCTCATCAAAAAAGGCAACTTGGGGCAACACTTCTCACCAGAAGATCAGAGAACGCTGATTAAGGTGATGGCGGATGCGATTGAAGGCATTATTCCGCGTTATCGCGCATTGATGGAGTCAGGACAAATTGAAATTTCAATGACGCCTTATGGACACCCGATTGTACCCTTGTTAATCGACTTCAATTCTATGAAGGATGCCTTGCCTCATGCGCCTATGCCGTTGAGTGACGCCTACCCGGATGGGTATGAACGCGCTAAATGGCACATGGAAAAAGGCTTTGAGGTTTATGAGCATTACTTTGGTACAAAACCGAAAGGTGTATGGTTGTCCGAAGGTGCTATCAGTAGTGCTTCTGTAGGTTTATTGGATCACTATGGCATTCAATGGACGGCTTCAGGTGAAGGTGTCTGGCGTCACTCATGTGAGGCGTCGCATTTGGACCATCACGATATCGCTTCGAAGCGGGCGTTGTATCAGCCGCTACAACATGCCTCACAAAAGTGCGCCATGTTCTTTAGGGATGATGGCTTGTCCGATTTGATCGGTTTCCAATATAAGGACTGGAAACCTGAAGATGCTGCTAATAACTTCTTGCACAACTTACACAATATTGCCGAGTTTCTTGGAGACAAAGTTGAAGACCATGTTGTGTCAGTGATTTTGGATGGAGAAAACGCCTGGGAATACTACCCTGAGAATGCATACTATTTCTTGAGGACGCTTTATGAAAAACTTGGAAAAGATGAACGTATTGATATGACGACTTTTTCCGATGCGTTGGCTCAGGAAATTCCGCTAAGACATTTGCCTATATTGAAAGCGGGAAGTTGGGTATATGGCTCTTTCTCTACCTGGATTGGCGAGCCGGATAAAAATGCAGGTTGGGATTTGCTGGTAGAGGCAAAACAAACTTATGACAAAGTTGTGGCTTCAGGAACATTGACAGCAAGCCAAAAGCAAGCTGTGACTGAGCAGTTGGCAATCTGTGAAGGCTCGGATTGGTTCTGGTGGTTTGGTGATTACAACCCTGCGGGAAGCGTCAAAGATTTTGACCAGCTTTATCGCCGTCATTTGGAAAAACTTTATCAGTTGCTTGGCGAACGTCCGCCGGAGCAATTGCAGATTCCTTTGTCCCAAGGAGGTGGCGAAATGGATAACGGTGGTGTGATGCAAAGAGGGATTTCCTAATGTCCGCGGCCAAACGTGCGGGGGTGTTGTTGCATCCGACATCGCTGCCGCATGAAGGGTCATTGGGTAGACTGGATAAAGCCGCTTGGCAATTTTTGGATTGGATGCAAGAAGCCGGGTTGAGCGTTTGGCAAATGCTACCTTTGACCCAACCGGTACAAGGGTTATCGCCGTACCAAAGTGTTTCTGCGTTTGCAATGAATCCGGCACTGTTGCCGGAAGATTGGCAAGAACAATTTGATGCCACAGCGTTTGATGCGTTTTTGCAGGATCCTCCGCACTGGCTTGATGACTATGCGCTTTTTATGACGCTTAGAGAAGTGTTCAATTACGAACCCTGGTCAAGCTGGCCGGATGTTTACCAAAAGCGTGATTTACTGTCGTTGGCCAATTTTGCTCAACAACATCAGGAACACATCACGTTTTTGAAGAAGGAACAGTTTGTGCTGGGTGTTATCTGGCAGAAACTTAAAGCGGACGCCAATGCCAAAGGCATTATGCTGTTTGGTGATATGCCTATTTTTGTCGCTTACGACAGTGCTGACGTTTGGGCGAATCCGGATCAATTCAAACTGGATGAACATTTAAAACCAACTGTTGTGGCGGGTGTGCCGCCGGATTATTTTTCGGAAACTGGGCAACACTGGGGTAATCCTCACTACAACTGGGAAGTGATGCTGGAGGATGATTTTGATTGGTGGCATAAGCGTATTGCGCAAGCAATTTCGCAATTTGATTTCGTCCGTATTGATCATTTCCGTGGTTTAGAAGCCTGTTGGGAAATTGATGCCAAAGAAGAAACGGCAATGAATGGAGAGTGGCGTAAAGTGCCGGGAGATAAGTTGTTGTCGGACTTGCACCGTAACTTTCCACATATGAATTTGGTAGCCGAAGACTTGGGAGTAATCACGCCGGAAGTAGTGGCGTTGAAAGAAGCCTTTAACTTGCCGGGTATGTCGGTGTTGCAGTTTGGCTTTAACGGTCTGCCTGACAACCCGCATGATCTGAAAGAGCAGGTTGAAAACTCTATTGTCTATACGGGAACGCATGACAACGACACCACCTTGGGGTGGTGGGATAGCCTAGACGATGAAACACGCCACTGGGTTGACTTGCAGTTAGCAGATTTTCAGTTCGCTGGCGATATGCCTTGGCCGTTGATTGCAGCGGCGATGTCTTCACCCGCCTTGACGATGATTGCGCCTTTGCAGGACTATCTTGGGTTAGCAACGGAAGCGCGTATGAATATCCCCGGTACTTGTGATGGAAACTGGGCGTGGCAATTTGAATGGCAGGAAATCCCCAATGATTTGTCTGCTAGAATCAAAACATTAATTAAGAAATATGAACGAATAGCTTAAGAGCTGTTGAATTAACTACGAAACCAAAGAGATGTTATGGCAAGAACCACGAAAGCCTCAAAATCCACTTCCGTCGTTACGGATGATGAATTGAACAGAATTGAGTCGGATATTGCCCGGTTGCAGTCCGGTACGCACCATGATCCGTTCCAAGTGCTCGGTTGCCATGAAGATGACAAACACTGGATGCTTCGTGTTTGGTTACCAACAGCTGAAGAAGCCACTGTAGAGAATACTCATAGCCTGACACGCATAGATGGTACAGATTTATTTGTAGCGAAAATAACCAAGACAGCGAAAAAATCGCTCCCACAGCATTTTAAAGTACAGTGGACTGAAGCGAATGGATCAACTCACGAAGCAGTTTCTCCTTATACCTTTTTACCGACGGTAGGTGAACTGGACTTACACCTATTTCAAGAAGGGCGTCACTGGGATGTCTACGATATTTTGGGGGCACACCACAAAACCTTTGATGGTGTTGAGGGGGTTCAATTTGCGGTTTGGGCACCTGCAGCCAATCGTGTTTCGGTAGTAGGTGACTTCAACGGTTGGCATGGTTTGCGTCACCCTATGCGCACTATTGGCGGTGGTGTGTGGGAAATCTTTATCCCGGGACTTCATCCTGGAGATATTTATAAATTTGAAATCCGAAATGCCCGCACAGGTTATTGCTACACCAAAACTGATCCCTACGCGCAATGGATGGAAGAGCGCCCCAAAACTGGAAGTGTTGTGTATAACTCAGTTTATGAGTGGGGAGATCAAACTTGGCTTTTGCAAAGAGCTAAAGACCAATGGGCTTCGTTGCCGATGAATATATACGAAGTACACTTGGGATCATGGCAAAGAGACGATTACGGCAATTTTTTGAGTTACCGGGAAATGGCACACCGTTTGGTTGACTATGTGAAATGGATGGGCTTTTCTCATATAGAGCTATTACCGATTACTGAACACCCTTTGGACCAGTCCTGGGGTTATCAAACGACTGGGTATTTTGCCCCGACTTCCAGATTTGGTTCACCAGATGACTTCCGTTATTTCGTTGACCATTGCCACAAAAACGACATTGGTGTGTATTTGGATTGGGTGCCGGCGCACTTTCCGAAAGATGAATTTGCTCTGGCGAGATTTGACGGTTCTGCACTTTATGAACACGAAGATCCAAGGCAGGGTGAGCATCAGGATTGGGGAACATATATCTTCAACTTTGGTCGAAATGAAGTTCGCAACTTCCTGATTGCCAACGCGTTGTACTGGTTGAAAGAGTTTCATATTGATGGACTGCGAGTCGATGCGGTCGCTTCAATGTTGTACCTTGATTACTCGCGAGAAGAAGGACAGTGGATAGCCAATAAGCATGGCGGTCGTGAGAACCTTGAAGCCATTGAATTTATGCAAACATTGAATGCTGAAGTTCACTCACAATGCCCGGGAATTGTGATGATGGCAGAAGAATCCACTTCCTGGCCGATGGTATCTAGACCGACTTGGATGGGCGGGCTCGGTTTCTCTATGAAATGGAACATGGGGTGGATGAACGATACGCTCGGCTATTTCGAGAAGGACTGCATTTATCGCCCTTATCACCATAACGATTTGACCTTTAGTCAGATGTACGCGTACTCGGAGAACTTTATTTTGCCGTTGTCGCATGATGAAGTGGTGCACATGAAAAATGCTTTGGTCAGCAAGATGCCAGGGGATCACTGGCAGAAAATGGCGAACTTGAAGTTGTTGTTGGGATATCAGCTAGTCAATCCGGGTAAAAAATTGTTGTTCATGGGCGGTGAATTCGCGCAATACGGCGAATGGTCCGAAGAGCGTGGATTGGACTGGTACTTGTGTGATCAGCCAGCAAATCGCGGTGTTCAACTGTGGGTACGAGACATGAATCATTTGTATCAGGCTCACTCCGCATTGCACCAACGTGATTTTGAGTCTAGTGGTTTTGAGTGGATAGACTGTCATGATTATGAGCAATCCATTTTGAGTTTTATTCGTATTGCCGAACATGAAAAACTCATTTGTATCTGCAACTTTACACCTGTCCCTAGAGAAAACTACCGTATAGGGTTACCGGAAGCTGGGCATTATCAGGAGTTGTTAAACTCGGATTCTGAGGTTTATGGCGGCGGGAATATCGGTAATAGTGGTGGCATTCACACTCAAGAAGTCGCTTGGATGAACAGACCTTATTCAGCAGAGTTGACCTTACCGCCATTATCGGTATTGGTATTTAAACTGACAAATTGATTTTAAGACGTTTTTAGGAAGAGATATTTAACGTGAAGATTTTATTTGCAGCTTCAGAAGCGCATCCTTTAATCAAAACTGGTGGATTAGCGGATGTGTCAGGCAGTTTGCCAAGTGCTTATGCTAAATTTAAACATCATACTAAGCTGGTTTTACCCGCTTATGGTGATGTTTGGGAAAAAGTTACTGATGTTAAAGAACTAACGGATTTCATGGTCGGTGGCTGTAACCGAGATGTGCATGTTCGTGTGTTTAAAGCAAAAGCAGAAGGTTTGGACACCCCTGTATGGTTAGTCGATGTGCCGGACTTGTTCAACCGCCCAGGTAATCCGTATCTATCTCCAGAAGGAGATGACTGGTGGGATAACGGTGAGCGCTTTGCGGTTTTTTCCAAAGCGGTGGTTGAAATCGCAATGGATAGAGTCGGTTTAAATTGGAAACCAGACTTGGTTCATAGTAATGATTGGCAAACAGGCTTGGTACCTGCGCTGTTGTCGATTGAAGAAGAGCGTCCTCAGACTTTATTTACCATTCACAATATGGCGTATGCAGGGCTGTTCCCGAAATCGCTATTCGAGAGTTTGTCGTTGCCATGGCATTGGTGGACACTTGAAGGCATTGAATTCTACAACAACATGTCGATGTTGAAAGCCGGTATTTTGTTTGCGGATTGGGTCAACACCGTTAGCCCTACCTATGCGCGTGAAATTTGTTTTCCAGAGTATGCCTACGGATTGGAAGGTGTCTTGCAAAAACGTCAGGATGAAGAACGTTTGGTCGGTATTTTGAATGGTATTGATACCGAAATTTGGAACCCCAAAAAAGACACCTACATTAAACGCCACTATGACCTTGAGAAAGGGCGCGTAGCAGCCAAAAAGGAAAATAAGAAAGACTTGCTGCGATTTTGGGATTTGCCAGACGAGGTGATTGAATCGCCAGCACCTGTAGTAGGTTTTGTTGGGCGCCTTGTTCCTCAAAAGGGTATAGATTTGGTGCTTGAAGTCATCCATGAAGTGATTGAACAAACAGATGCTCGATTTGTGTTTGTTGGTTCAGGAGATTCAACCTACGAATATTTATTGAGCGAACTAGCGCATCAATACCCTAGCCGAGTAATGGTTTATATTGGTTATTCTGAAGCCTTGGCTCATAAAGTAGAAGCGGGTTCTGATTTGTTTTTGATGCCTTCACGCTTTGAGCCTTGTGGTTTGAATCAGATGTATAGTCTGGTCTATGGGACTTTGCCGATTGTTCACCACACAGGGGGCTTGGCAGATACCGTGGTGAATGCGACGGAAGAAAACATCAAAGAAGAGACTGCGACCGGATTTGTATTCTACGACCCAAGTTACCATGCGTTGAAGTCGACGCTATTGCATGCATTGTACCTTTACACCAAAACACGGACTTGGCAGAAAATTCAGAGAGCTGCAATGTCTGTAGATTTTGGTTGGGAGAAAAGTGCCAAGCAGTATTTGAGTCTGTTTAAAGCAACCGGTAAAAAGAAGTAAACTTATTTTGAACCACCTTGAAGTTGCAACGAAGCGATTTCCAAACGATTGAATGTTAGGAGTGAACCATGTCTGCTGCAAAGAAAACCGAAACCGCCAAAAAAGTTGCCAAGGTTCAACAAGACCTCGGTATGTCTACAAAAGATATTGAAAATGGTTTTGTTCATTACCTCTATAACACGCTGGGACGAAATGTTGATGCCGATCTCGAATATCAATTTCGAGCGTTGTCCTATGCTGTTCGAGATCGATTAATCGGTTATTGGAAAAAAACGTGGAATGAATATAACGAAACTGACTGCAAAAAAGCCTATTACCTTTCGATGGAGTTTTTGATTGGTCGTTCCTTATGCAACAACCTTCTTAACCTGGGCATTGAGGATGAAGCCCATCAGGCGATGTATGAGCTTGGTGTTTCTTTGGAAGAAATTGAAAGCGCTGAAAAAGATGCAGGGTTGGGCAATGGTGGCTTAGGGCGCTTGGCAGCGTGTTTTATGGATTCTTGCGCAACCTTGCAATTGCCGGTGATGGGGTATGGTTTACGTTATGAATATGGGATGTTTAAACAACGTATTCAGAACGGTTATCAGGTGGAAGACCCAGATCATTGGTTGGGATTTGGTTTCTATCCTTGGGAGTTACAGCGTACTGAGTATGCAAGAAAGGTCAAGTTTGGTGGATCTACACACTTGTTCAAAGATCCTCATACAGGCAAGCTTTCTACTTTATGGGAAGGTACGGATGACGTGGTTGCTGTGCCTTTTGATGTGCCTATCCCGGGTTTCAAAAATAAAACCGTCAATACGCTACGACTGTGGTCTGCGTGTGCTGAAGAAGCCTTTAATTTGACAGAATTTAATGCGGGCTCTTATTTTGAAGCGGTTGCCCAGAAGTCTGAAGCAGAAAATATCACCATGGTTCTCTATCCAAATGATGTGAGTGAGAACGGTAAAGAACTTCGTTTAAAGCAGCAATATTTTTTGGTGTCAGCTTCATTGCAGGATGTCGTTTGTCAGTGGGATAAGAATCATGATGGAGATTTCACCAACTTTGCTGAGTGCAATGTTTTTCAATTGAACGACACCCATCCAAGTTTGGCGGTTGCCGAGCTGATGCGTATCTTGCTCGATGACTATGCCATGGAGTGGGATGAAGCCTGGAATATAGTTTCCAGTTGCATGGCTTACACCAACCATACTTTACTGCCTGAAGCCTTGGAGCGTTGGCCAGTGCCGTTGTTCCAGAAGCTGCTACCGCGTCCGCTGGATATCATCTATGAAATCAACAGACGCTTCCTCAAGCAGGTTGCGATGAAATGGCCTGGTGACTCGGCAAGGTTTCGCCGTATGTCGTTAATTGACGAAGGCAATAACGTTTGTATGGCTTATTTGGCGATTGTCGGTAGTTTCTCCATCAATGGGGTGGCGGCATTACACTCGCAGTTGTTGAAAGAAGGACTGTTCCACGATTTTTACGAGCTTTGGCCGGAGCGCTTCAACAACAAAACGAATGGTGTCACTCAGAGACGCTGGATGGCAGGTTGTAACCCAGGGTTACGTGCATTATTGAAAGATAAGATTGGCGAAGGTTGGATTACCGATTTGACTCAGTTGAGCCAAATCGAAGAATTTGTTCATGACAAGTCTTTCAGAAGGGCTTGGATGACGGTGAAACGCGAGAACAAAGCTCGCCTTGCAGAATTAGTTAAGGAAACCACTGGCGTGGAATTCAACGTAGAGTCTTTATTCGATGTACAAGTAAAGCGTATTCACGAATATAAACGTCAGTTGTTAAATATTCTTCATGTCATCCATCTTTATGCAAAAATCAAACGCGGTGAGACCGACAAATGGACCAATCGCTGCGTTATTATCGGCGGGAAAGCAGCACCAGGATACGCGATGGCTAAGAATATCATCAAGCTTGTCAACAACGTTGCTGAGATCATTAATGACGATCCAGAAGTCGGTGATATGCTTAAAGTTGCTTTTATTCCAAACTACCGTGTGTCAGCCATGGAGGTGATTTGCCCAGGTGCGGATGTTTCAGAGCAAATTTCCACAGCGGGTAAAGAAGCCTCCGGTACCGGGAACATGAAGTTTATGATGAATGGTGCGGTGACGATTGGTACTTTGGATGGTGCGAATGTCGAGATTCTTGAAGCGGTAGGGGAAGATAATTTCTTCCTGTTTGGGTTAAAAGCTGCCGAAGTCGAGGAAATCAGAAAACACTACAATCCTCAGCATCACATTGACAATGATGAAGATTTGCGAGCAGTTATGACTTTGTTGGAGTCGGGGCATTTCAGCCAGTTTGAGCCAAATATCTTCAATGATATTATCAACTCGTTGAAATCCCCTCATGATCCTTGGATGACATTGGCGGATTTCCGCAGTTACATTGATGCGCAGCATAAAATCGGTTTAGCTTACCAAGACCACGAACATTGGAATACCATGAGCATCATCAACTCTGCGAGAAGTGGTATCTTCTCAACGGATAGAACTATGAAAGAGTATAATGATGGCATTTGGAAACTAGACCCTATTCATTTAGGTTGATGGTTTTGTAGCCTCAAAGCTGACTTATACAAACGCCTCTTCCGAGGCGTTTTTTGTTACAGGATAATTAACATGACGAAGTCGTCAAAACGTTATTGGGATACCAAAACGCTTGAAGAAATGACTCAGGAAGAGTGGGAGTCTTTATGCGATGGTTGTGGTTTGTGCTGTTTAACGAAACTGCAGGATGAAGACACGGATGAAATTGTCTATACCTCGGTGGTTTGTCGTTTTTCAGACACGGAAACCGGGCAATGCAGTGATTATGCTAACCGGTCAACCAATGTACCAACCTGCGTACCTCTGACACTACAGGGCATAGCGGAGTTTGATTGGTTGCCGGACTCCTGCGCGTATCGCGTGATTTATCGTGGTGACAAACTTGCAGACTGGCATCCCCTGAATTCGGGCAAGAAAGAGTCGGTCAAATTGGCTGGAGTTGGTTTGTTGGCGATACCGTTACTGGTTGTGGATTCGGACGAGATTGAAGATTACGAAGACTTCGTAATGGATAAACCTTAGGTGTTTGGAAATAGAACTATAAGGTAGAAAATCTACCAGGTTGGGGGTTGTAAGGCAGAGACCCCAACCTGGCAGATTTTAATCAGAAATGATGTTATTTAACGGCGTTGATGATATCGACGGAAATAGCTTCCACTTCTTCGGCAACGGCTACTAGAGCTGGGCTGTCGTTCAACGCTTTCAGCATGTCAGTCGGTTTGATCATACCGATTTTGGTGACACCACCGTCTTGGTAAACGGAAATACGGCAAGGTAGGGCAGACGCCAAGTCCATATCCACTTCCAAGACGCTTTTTGCTTTCATCGGGTTACAGATTTCAAATACTCGGACTTCGTTTCCGAATTCCACACCTTTTTTTGCCATAGTGGCTTTCAAATCATGGATGCCGACGATACCGAATTTATGCGCAGGTACGGCTTCTTCCATTGCCTGGCAAACTTCATCGACTGATTTATCCGAAGTAACAACATATTTCATTTTTCTCTCCAATGCATTTTTAAGTTTTATTTGTCGTTCACATTATAGGTTAAAGCGGTCAGTCTTCAACACCCTATAATGGTTACTTCAGACTGACTCAAGCAATCCCCAAATCGGCAATCGGCATGAGGATATACTGCATTTCCGAATAGGTCAGAGGCTGTTTTGCATGCTCAATGACCGCTCGATAATTGTCTTCAGTCACCAACACCTCGATTTTGACTCTCTTCACATGCCCTGAAACCTGCTCACTGGTTGAGCTAAGTCTTTGTGACGAGTGGTAGGCATTGATGTCTTCGACATTGAACTTTAGAGATGTTTCAAATGTCAGGAGCTGGTCAATCACTTCATGAACGACCTTACCATCGACAATCAATTGCAATAGGTAGTTATTTGCCATGATTTACTCCTGTTCTTTATTTGAAACGGATTTGGCTGAAAGTGACTTCAATCCGAATCGCTGATAGATGATCGGTAAGATTAACAGTGTCAACAGGGTAGATGAAATCAAGCCACCGATAACAACTATCGCCAAAGGTTTCTGAATCTCAGAACCCGGACCGGTTGCGAAAACCAAAGGCACCAGACCCAATGCAGCAATGGATGCGGTCATCAAGACAGGTCTTAAACGTCTCAAAGCGCCCTCGACAACGATGGTTTTTGCATCATCAATTTTCGCAGCCAGCTGGTTAAAGTAACTGATCATCACCACGCCATTCAATACCGCGATACCGAGTAGCGCAATGAATCCGACCGATGCCGGCACCGATAAGTACTGTCCCGTCATCCAGAGCGCAAGAATCCCACCAATCAGTGCGAAAGGTACGTTGGTGAGTACCATTACCGCCTGAGAGACAGATTGGAAGGTGCTGAACAGGATGATGAAAATCAATACCAATGCAATCGGTACGACCACAGCAAGTTTCGCAGCGGCACGTTGTTGGTTTTCAAACTGTCCACCCCACTCAAAGTAATAACCAGGAGGCAGCGCCACTTGTTTGGCGACTTGTTTGGCTTCTTCTACGAAGCTGACCAAGTCACGACCAGTCACGTTGGCAACCACAGTCGAGAAGCGTTTGCTCTGTTCACGTTTGATAGAAACAGGGCCTTCGATTTCTTCTGCATTGACTAGCTGTCCAAGTTGCACACTTTCACCGTTAGGCAGAGCGATAGGTTGCTTCAACATTTCTTGTTTGGACGACTTGTAGGCATCTGGACCACGAATGATGAGCGGTACCTGGCGGATGCCCTCATAAATAATCCCAACAGGCAAACCATTGACTTCTACGCGCAGAATATCTTGCACTTGCTCGACGGTTAACCCGAGTCTTCCTGCCATCACGCGATTAACAGTGAGCTTCAGATAGCGTAACCCATCGTTTTGCGGTGTATAAACATCCGTGGCACCCGGAATTTTCTTCACTAGGTTGACGAGCTGTTCTGCTGCATGGTTAAGGGTTTGGGTATCGTCACCAAAGATTTTGATGGCAAGGTCACCACGCGCACCCGTTAACATTTCATCGACACGCATCTGAATAGGTTGCGTGAAGGCAAAGTTGAAGCCAGGGAAGTTTTCTTCCATAACACGACGAATTTCACTAATCAGTTCTTCCTTGGTTTTTACACGCCATTCAGATTTTGGCTTCAACACAAGGTAAGTGTCGGTATTGTTTAGACTCATGGGATCAAGTCCCAGCTCATCAGAGCCGACACGTGCAACGATACGCTTAACTTCAGGAACCTGTTTCATGATTTCGCGCTGGATGCGTAAATCCAATTTCACGGTTTCTTTTAAGCCGATAGCAGGCGTTTTCTCAACCTGCAGAATCAGGCCACCTTCATCCATGGTCGGCATAAAGGTTTTACCAACTTGGGTATAAACCACACCGGCAATGACCAGCGCACCGATGGCTGAACCAATGACGATTCGGTCATGTATCAGACTCCACTCCAGCACAGGACGATAGAAGTTAGTGAGCTTACGAATCAACCAAGGTTCTTTATGAGAAGGTTTGCCAAGGATGAAAGATGCCAAGGTCGGAATTACCGTCAAAGACAGAATCAATGAGCTACCAAGGGCAAAGATAATCGTTAAGGCTACCGGAACGAACAGCTTGCCTTCCAGACCTGTGAGCGTCAATAAAGGCAGGAATACCGTCATGATAATCAAGATACCTGAAACTACCGGAATAGAGACTTCCTGTAATGCACGGTAAATCAAATGCAGTTTAGGGAGATTGGCTTTGTCTTTTTCCTGCATGGTGACGATGTTTTCAACCACCACCACGGCAGCATCCACTAGCATACCCACGGCAATTGCCAGCCCTCCCAATGACATGAGGTTGGCAGATAATCCAAAGGTATTCATCAGGATAAAGGTCATCAATGCTGCCATTGGCAGAATCAGCGATACCGTAATGGCTGCTCTCAAGTTACCAAGGAAGACAACCAGAACCAATACCACCAATATAACGGCTTCAATCAAGGCGCTGGACACGGTAGAGATGGCTTTGTCCACCAGTGCGCTACGATTGTAGAAGACACTAAGGGAAATGCCTTTTGGCAAAGAGGGTTTCAGTTCGTCCAGCCGTTTCTGAACAGATTCTACTACCTGCTTGGCATTGGCACCACGTAAGGCAATAACCAACCCTTGAACCGCTTCACCTTTCCCGCTGTCGGTTACCGCACCATTACGATAAAGGGAGTCGATTCTGACTTTGGCGACATCCTTTACCTTGACCGGGTATTCGTTTTGGTAAGCGACAACGGTGTTTTCAATGTCTTTCACTGATGTGAGGTTGCCTTGTGTTCTTACCAGCAAGACTTCTTCGCCCTGATTCAAACGACCGGCACCATCGTTTCGGTTGTTTGCTTTCACTGCGGCAATCAGCTTTTCCAAAGGAATCTTGTAGGCTTGTAATTTAGTGAAGTTCGGTTCGACACTATAGACCTTCACTTCACCGCCCAGTGAGTTGACGTCCGCAACCCCCTGTACTGAGCGCAGAGCAGGGCGGATTACCCAGTCTAATAGAGTACGCTTCTCTTGGTTGTTCAGGGTGTTTCCATCAATAGTGAACATGAAAATATCACCCAAAGGTGTCGATAGTGGTGAGATACCACCTGTCACGCCCTCAGGCAAGGTAATGCCGTTGAGCTTTTCCGCCACTTGTTGGCGAGCCCAATAAATATCGGTGCCTTCTTTGAAGTCAATGGTGATGTCCGCAATTGAATATTTTCCCATGGAGCGCAGTAGTTTTTGGTTAGGAAGACCCAGCATCTCCATTTCAATGGGCGTAATAATCCGTTGTTCCACTTCGGAAGGTGTCATTCCCGGCGCTTTGAAAATCATTTTAACTTGAGTCGGAGAGACTTCCGGAAAAGCATCAATTGGCGTATTTTTAAAGGCGACCCAGCCACCGGCGGTAATGGAGAAAATAATCAACACCACCATCATACGTTGGGTCAGAAAAAACTGAATCAATCGAGATAGCATGATTATTCTTCTCCGTTTGAAGGTTCGCTAGCAGAAAGCAGTGCGGCTTTAACCGCAGAAGTGCTTTGCGAGACGATTTGTTGTGCATCGTCGATAGGTTGCTGGGTTTTAAATACCATCACGCCGTCTTGCTGTAGAAGCACTTGAATAGGCTGAACGGTGATTTGGCGTTGGTGCATCAAGAACACGACATCATGCCCGTCATAATTACCGATAGCTGAACCCGGTGCTTGATAAACATACTCACCATCTGCGACATCATTGACGAACTCAATTTGCAGTAATTGTCCTGGATGAATTTTCCCTTCGCCATTGTTGAAACGGTTATGAATCTCAACCGATTGTGTCATCGGGTCGATGAAACTAGAGATATGGGCGACAATCCCTTTTGAGATGATCTCGCCGCTGGTTGTCAAAGCCAGGGAAGTCATGCCTTCGTTGACCTGTGACAGTTGCGAAGCAGGTAGTCTCACGTCAACAACGATTGGGTCGACGATACCGATGGAAATCAATGTTTGGTTAGCGGTCAAGCGCTCACCGACCTTGATTTTAAGATTGAAAAGTTCGCCCGTTACCGGCGCAGGCACTTGAATGATGGCGGGTTGCTGTTTTCTGGTCTTTTCCAGTTTTTCAATAGCGGTTTCTGCCATCCCCATCAACGTCAGGTCTTGTCGTTGTTGGCGTTTGATTTGTGACAGCTTGTTGACGTCTGATTGTGCTTGTTGCTTGTTTTTGACCGAGACCACACCGTTCTGAGTCAGTTTCATTGCACGGGCAAGATTGTTCTGTGCAGTAGACAAGTCCGATAGCGTGTTCAGATAGTTTTTCTGTGCATTCAGCAACTCTGGGCTGAGGATTTCCACAATCACTTCGCCTTTTTTGATTGGACCATGCACGTGATCGATTTTGGTCACCAAGCCAGAAATAGGAGTCGTCACCAAGTGGGTTTGGCTAAGTGGCACCACGGCTTCCGCAGGGTAGGTTTCATTAGGGTATTGGTGAATTCTTTTCACCGGTGCGGTGGCAATGCCCAATGTGGTGATTTGTTGACTGGAAAAAACCAAAGGCTCAGCCGCATGCGATGCCATCGGCGCCATACCGAGAGATACCAGCAGCAAAGAAGCTCTTAGGTGACGGTTCAATGCGTCTGTGTTGAATTTAGATGAAATCTTCATGGATGGGGTTTGCAGCGCGCTCATTGTAGGCTAACTCCCTGTGCTTGGTTATAGTCTGAAAGTGATTGTTGTGTGTTTAACTGGCTGAGACGATAGTTCAGTTCGTTGTCATAAAGCTGTTGTGTGGCTTGAAGCAAGATCTGAATGGAAGTTTCTCCTTGCTGGTAAGCCTGTTTGGCAAGTAAGACGCTTTGGCTGGAAAGGTCAAATTGTGACTTTGCCAACGTTTGTGTCTGCTGTGCTTGTTGTAAACGGGTTTCGGCATTACGACGGTCGATGGCAATCTGCTGTTTTGCTTTAGCCAATGCGATATCGGCATTCACCTTGTTTTGGTTTTGTTCTGAAACCGCAATGGCACTTTGTTTGTTAACGCCCAGAGGAAAGCTGATTTGCGCAATCAACATAGTGTTGTCCGACATTTGGTGGCTTTTTTCTGTTTTGGAGCCCAAATAAAGATTTGGATTTTGTTTTTGGCTGTATTTGGTCAGTTGCAGTTTTTCAGTCTCTATGGATTGAAGGCTTTGCAGGAAAGCTATGTCAGGGTGTTCCGCTAGAGGTAACGATTGTTCATGTTCGGCAAAGGTTTTAGGTAATTGCTCGCTCCCTGTCCAAGTTGAATAGGCGTTCAAGGCGATACGATAATCCTGTTCAGCAAGTGTCAGTTGTTTCATGGCGTTAAGTGTGACTTGCTGCGCCATCAATAAGTCCATTTTTGGGTTTTCGCCCGCATCGACACGCTGTTTGACCAATTGTTCCAAAGCTTGCGCTTGTTGGTGGCTTTTTTGGCGATAGGCAAGAGTTGTTTCCGCCTTTTTCAACTGCCAGACCAAGTTGCGTATCTTGCCGGAAGCCATCAGTGCCAAGCGTGCAGTTTGCGCACTTTGCAAAGATCGATAGTCTTCTGAAAGCTGTTGTTTAGCGCCACTTTGACCCGGTAACCAGATAGGGAAAGCCGCACCGACTTCCCAGGATTGATAACCCTGATTGCCGGTCATGCCATCATTCTCATGGCGAACGACCAAATCCACATCACCGGCAATCCATGAGTCAGCGGCATTGCCGTTGGCTTGCGTCAACTGTTGCAATGCCTGCTTTTTCTCTTGTTCGGGAAGTTGGGTTTTGACGTGCTCCAACAATTGTTGAAGACTTGGCGCCACTTGATTGGTGCTTTCTGCCGCCATTGTCAAAGAACCGAATGATGACATGGCCACGAAGGAGGCAATCAACAAAGGTTTCTTTAGAGCGGTTCCAAAGTTAGGTGTCGTGCTGATACTTTTCATATGTTTTCCATAAAAAGTGAATTTATCGCTTTAATTCTGCGCCGATGGCTCATTGAATCAAAGCGGTTTTTTTAATACTTATGGCTAAGCTTAGAAAAGTAAACTGAATTGAACCTTAAAAAAGATTAAAAAGTTGTTCAGTCGTTATCCAGATTAAAAGAGAGAGTGACGGATAAACCGCCCAGTTCGGAAAGTTGGAAGTCAATGTTGCCGCGGTAAGCTGAGACGATTTGTTTGACGATGGACAGCCCGATACCATGCCCGGGTTGCTCTTCATCTAAACGGAAACCTCGTTGTTGAATCTGTTCAACGGCTTCTGGAGGAACGCCTGTGCCATCATCTTCAACTTGAATGGTTAATTGCTTGTCACTGCCGTTTAGAGTCAAGCGCACATGATGGTTTCCGTATTTACAGGCATTATCGATAAGATTGCCCAGCAATTCGAAACCATCCTCTTTCTCCAAAGGAAGTTGTTTTTGTTCGGTGTTGTCGATGACTTCAATATGACGTTGAGGATAAAGCTGCGCGAATGAGCTGAGCAAATCTTCCAAATCGCTTGGCGAAGCATCAGGTGTATTTTGTACCTTGAGGGAAAAGGGAATCATCGAAATCATACCTGA
Organism: Hydrogenovibrio marinus; assembly: GCF_013340845.1. Taxonomy (NCBI): domain Bacteria; kingdom Pseudomonadati; phylum Pseudomonadota; class Gammaproteobacteria; order Thiotrichales; family Piscirickettsiaceae; genus Hydrogenovibrio; species Hydrogenovibrio marinus. The sequence goes on along the minus strand of NZ_AP020335.1, from coordinate 1,413,780 downwards.
GGCCAACCTGGCAGATTTTAGCTCCCGCTCAATCAAACGCAGGATTTTTTGCGATTGTTCCGACAGTGTTTTTTGTAGTTCCGGATAATCTGTGAGAATCGGGCTGTCTGAGATTTGAAAGATGATATTCAATGGTGTTTTCAAACTATGCGCGAGGTTTGCATTGGATTGACGGGATTTTTCCAATAGCGCAGTGGCACTGGAAATTGCTTGGTTTAAGCTTTCGATTAAACTGGTGACTTCAGTAGGGTAGTCTTCCGGTATCAGTCTGACCGCTTTTCCTTTGTGAAGCGCTTGCAAGGTTTTGTTGATAGGGGTCAGGCGGTTAAAGCCGTTTTGCAACAGGTAACGTTGCAATAGATAGAGTGTTATCAAGCTGAGCAGGGTTAATACTGCAAAGACAATATCAAACAGGTGAATCATGTGCTGAATTGGACTGTGGTCTTCAGCAACGTAGAGTGTAAGTGTTTTACCATGGAATTCGCTCTGGTAAGCGCGGACGAGTACGGTTTGTTTATTCGGCCCAAGTGTCTCGTAAACTTCCGGATTACGATGAATTGGTTTTAGGTAAAGCGGGTAGCCTTCAAGAGAAGGGGAAGCAAGCGTGCGTAGTGAAACCTTTGCCACAAAATAATGACCGGAGTCCTTGCGTGAATAAATTGGGTTGATGTTGTTGAGGTTGATGGTTAAGCGATCGGGCTCAACCTTCAAATGCTCGGTAATGGAGTCATTATCATGATGAAGACGTGTAACAACATAGTCTTCAGTCAGGTGATGGATACTGAAGACAGAAATCATCCAAAACACCACGAAGATAATCAGCAGGCTGACAAACAGTGAGAGGTTGAGGCTTTTCTCAATAGATTTCATGGTGCCGAGACCTTGTTGTCACTAGTGATGTTTTCAGGCAGAACAAAGCGATACCCTTGCCCTCGCAAAGTCTCAATGCTAGGTTTGCCAAAATAATGGCGCAGTTTACTGATATAGACTTCTATCACATTACTTTCTCGGTCATAGTGCTGATCAGTCACCTGTTGCAATAAGGTATCCTTGGCAAACACTTTATTTGGATGACTCATTAAGAGCCTCGCTAACCCGAATTCGGTCTTGGTTAAGGCGTGGCTTGCCTCAGGTGTTTTGAGTTCGCGGGTGTTGAGATCTAATTGAAAAGGGCCAGCTTGAAGGGTATCATCAATTCGATTGTGAGGGCGCTTCAGCAAGACCTCAATGCGAGCGAGTAATTCCTCGAAATGAAACGGTTTGCCGAGATAGTCATCAGCCCCTTTTTTCAGACCTTCAACACGCTCTTGCCATGAATTACGCGCAGTGAGAATCAGTACCGGGGTTGTATTTCCCATGTCACGGATTTCTGATAACACGGTTAATCCCGGTTTTTTGGGTAGCCCTAAATCCAGAATGATAATGTCGTAGTCGTACTCTTGAATAAGATAAGAGGCTTGGTCGCCATCTGTTGCTGTGTCGACAACAAAATCAGCTTGCTCAAGCTGTGTCTGCAAATGATTAACTAACCAGAGTTCGTCTTCTACGAGTAGCAGTTTCATGGCTTAATCATCATTTTATATAGAGAGGTTTTGTAGGAAAGACAACACCTTTCAAACGCTTGGTCTGAAAGGTGTGGATAGGGCAGTTAGTGGTGATGACCGCCATCGCCATGTGCGTGACCGTGTTCGATTTCTTCGTCAGTTGCATCACGAACACCTGTAACTTCCACTTCAAAGGTTAAGTCTTGGCCAGCAAGAGGATGGTTTCCATCAACAGTGACGTGCTCTTCAGAAACCTCAGTGATAACAACTGAGTGTACCCCGTGCTCTGATTGCGCTTCAAAGCGCATACCGACTTCCAGGTTCTCAACACCTTGAAACATGGCTTTTGGTACTTCAGTTTGAATCAAATGCGGCTCGATTTCACCATAGCCTTCAGCAGCCTTGACCGTTGTAGAGAATTTATCGCCTACAGTTTTGCCTTCCAACTCATTTTCCAAACCAGGAATCAGATTCGAGTATCCGTGAAGATAGGCCAGAGGCTGACCGTTCGAGGCATCGATTACATTTCCATCGTTATCCGTAAGGGTATAGTTGAAAAGTCCGACTTTGTTTTTTTCGATTTTCATGACAGATTCCTGTTTTGCTTTTTTAAAATAGGTATCATACAAAATTCAAAAAGAAATTAGGAGAAAACTGATGTTGTGGCTGAAAACCTTCCATATTTTGTTTGTTATGTCATGGATGGCGGGTATTTTTTATTTGCCACGTATCTTTGTGCATTTTGTAGAAGGACAAGCGGCTGGTGAACAGGTAACGCGTTTGGCCATCATGGGGCAAAAACTCTATAAGTTTATGACCATTATGATGATGTTGGCTATCGGTACAGGGTTATGGCTGTGGGTCGCTTACTTTCCACATGCTACGGGTTGGATTCACGCCAAGGTAACGCTGGTGGTTTTGATGTTGGTTTACCACTTGTGGACGAAGCGCCGAGTGAAGGAAATGCAAGAAGGTCACTTGGATCATTCGGGCATTTATTACCGCTGGGCAAATGAGATTCCGTTGGTACTGACAATTGGCATTCTGATTTTGGTTGTTATTAAGCCTTTTTAATAAAATCAAGTCTTTAGAAAGGGTTTTAAATATCGTTTAAAACCTTTTTTACATTCAAAACGCAAAATTAACTCTTAAGTTGGCGGCCCAAACTTCATTGGCAAGACTAGGCGCAACCGTTGAATTATGGAACGGATTTTTGAAGTATTGCACGGAAGGCGTTAACGAAAAATATTTGCCAACCATGTGTTTTCCGTAAACTTCCACCTCTTGTGCAGCGTCATGGCGCATTGACGAATACTTTGAAATTTCCGTGTATCCATAGGCAGTACCTAGCGTCCAGTCGCTCAAGGTAATTTGATAGGCCAATGAGACAAAGTCTTTCGTTGCCGACACTCTTGCATTGGCAATACCCGCGCGCGCTTCCACGGTTTGTTTCCCAAAACTTTGTGCCGCTGTTAGATATGCTCCATAGTTCTTTAGGTGTTTGTTGTTAGCATCGTCCAAAGCTCGGTGATCGCCATTGTGTAGCCAGACGCCTGTTTCAAATAAAGTGTTGTCGGTTTGCCACTGGGTTTCTAAAATGCAGAAAATCCCTTTATTATCACTATTCACTTCAAAAAGACTACTGTAATCACGGTTTGGGTTATCTGCCAATCCATTGGTTGAAGAGGCCATGAATCGTGTGGTGTTGGTGGCAGAAAACTGATATTCAACAACGCCAGCCAGTGCATAGTCGGGGAAGTCAATGACCGGGTTATTGACGAAGTCTGAGGCAATAAATTGTGTGTTCTCATTGTTACCGATAAGACTGGTATCAAAGAAAACTGTAGAGTTTAAAAGTCCAACATGAAAAGAGGTGTTTTTTTCATAAGAAAGACTTAGATACAGTTCTGAAAGTTGAAGCCTGCCTTGGTTGTTCTTTGACAGCGCGGTGCCGGCATCCGCATTACTTTGACGAATGACCGATGCCATTCCTTTTGTCTTGGGCGTGGAGTTCACTTCAATATGAGAGTTCACAATGAAGTTTTTGGCTAAGTAGCGGGTATATAAGTCGCCAGACAGACTTGTGTCATCTTCTATCGACTTGTCAAAAGAGTGTTGGTAGATTGCCGTCGCGTAAGCATGAAACTCTAACGGGGAGGGCTTTTTTGCTTGCGCGTGCATACTGATAGATAAGGTTAAAATAGACAGTAGAAATATACGGTATTTATCAATAGTTAAAATACCATTATTAATACAAATCGAAGTGCAATTGAGAATTTTAGTTATCGTTGGTGTGTGCTGTTTGATAGTTGTCTGTCTTTTCATATTAATTTTTGTCTAGAAAAAGAAGGTGTTAGCGTAGGAAATAGCTAATGGGTACACTGATATCCCAGCTGTTTCGAGTAATTTCCTTTGGAAAAGGTTTGTAATGCATCTGCATTTCGTCAGTGAAGATGCTCAGTGCGGCATCGTTGAACATATCGTGCATGTCCGGTTTGGAAACTCTTACATCCGAAATGTCACCGTTGTGATGTAGCGTGAAGCTGATTTGCACATTACCTTCCCAGTGGCGGCGTTTGGCCATAAATGGATAGGTGTTTTGAGCATAGCGGGACAAAGCTTCCTGTAACTCTGCAAGGTATACTTTTTCAGCTTTGGCTTGTTGCGCCGGTGACACACCAGATGACTGTTGTTTGGTTACGGTCTGCGCTTGGCTCACTGGTGGCGCCGGTGTTTTCTGTGCCGGCTGTTCAACAGGTTTAGTCACGGGTTTGGTCATTGTCTTTTGTGGTTCTACCTTGGCAGGCTCAATGGGTTTCACGGGAGTAGGTTTGACCACTTTTTTGACAGGTGCAGGCTTTGGAATAACTTTTTCAACTGGCTTGTGTACCGGCTTCACTTTTTTCACTACTTGCTTTTCCGGTTTGTGCACAGGTTTGACCGGGGTTGGTGGTTGTATTTTTTGAACAGGCTTAGTGACAGGTTCTACTTTAGGGGTCGGTGGCGCAACGGAGAACATACTGGCACTAATGGCTACCTGCTTTAAATCCGATTTTTGTTCCGTGTTATGGGCAAAGTGCTGAAAGGAAACATAAAACGCGCCGACAACAGAAGTATATAGCGCCAACGTGATCACAAACGCTTTCTGACTGTTGGAAAGTGAAAGCGTTGGCGCGTTATAGCTGTAATACATGTCGGATGTCGCTGCTGTCATGTTAATCTGTCGCTTTATCCGTCAGGAACGTGAGTCGATTGAGGTGGTTTGATTTTAGAATATCGACCAATTCAACCACTTTACCGAAAGTTGCCTGGCGGTCTACCTTGATGACAATGTCAGATTTCTGGTTAATCTTAGCCGCCTCTGCTTTGAAATCTCCAAAACTAATCGGCTTATCTTCCAAAAACAAAATCCCTTTATCGTTAATTGCCAAATGCTTGGTGGGGTTATCTGTCGGTTGATAGGATGACGTGCTTTGTGTATCAGGCAAATCCAGTTTCAGCGCATCATGCACAATAAAGCTTGCCGTTGTCAGCACGATCGCCAATAACACCAACATAACGTCGATGAGCGGAATGACGTTGATGGAATCAAACTTTTTCATGTGCAGATTTTTCTACCAAAAAATCCCGGTGAGCCCGGAACTTTGCTTGTTGAACCTCAACTTTTCGCATCAATGCGTTGTAGGCAATGATGCTTGGAATTGCAAGCGCGATACCGCCAGCCGTTGCTTTTAGCGCCAAGGCAAGCCCAACCATGATTTGCCCGGTGTCGATGGTTTTGGTTGTTCCCAAATCAAAGAAAGTAATCAATATCCCCAACACTGTTCCCAATAGACCGACGTAAGGGGCGTTGGCACCCACGGTAGAGATATAGGTCAGGTTCTTGGTCAGGTCAATCGTCAGTAAATCAAAGTGATCATAGTCTGAGACATTCACTTGTCTGAAGAAAAGAAGGCGTTCAATGATGAACCAAGTTGCGATAAAAGCCATCAACCCCAATATGGAGAAAACACTGAAGTCTAAATAATGCTTAAGAATGTCCATGAAAATGTCTTTGTTAATCTTTAAATGAGAATTATTATATTTTGAAAATGAATTGCGTGCAAGGTTCTATTGAAAAAAACACCGCAGAAATCACCGAGTGTACGGCGCAATTCAGAGCGCTCAGAATATCATATATAAATTGTAGGGTTAATCATCATTTAGCAAAAGCGAAATTTATCGAAGAACAATTGAAAAGTACCGGAAAGCAATCCGCAAAATATCAAGACAAATCGAGTAAAATAGGCGCAGTTTATTTATTGGCGGTTACCAGAGCAAAAGGCAGCCCGAATACAGTTTTAAGAAGAAGAGAGTTTTATGTCGCAATCACAACCTACGGTCGGTATCGTCAGCTTAGGCTGCCCTAAAGCTACGGTCGACTCGGAACGCATTCTGACGCAATTGAAAGCAGAAGGGTATCACCTGACAAATAGTTATCAGGATGCCGATACCGTCATCGTCAATACGTGCGGGTTTATCGACAGCGCTGTGCAGGAGTCATTGGATACCATCGGTGAGGCATTGGCTGAGAACGGCAAGGTAATCGTTACTGGTTGTTTGGGTGGTAAGGAAGACAATCAAATTAAGGAAATCCATCCTAAGGTATTGGCGGTTTCCGGCCCGGCTGCTTACGAAGAAGTGTTGACCGCCGTTCACAATGTGATTGCGCCGCCACAACATAATCCATTCGTGGATTTGGTTCCCCCTCAAGGCATTAAGCTGACACCAAAACACTATGCTTATCTGAAAATATCCGAAGGCTGTAACCACCGTTGTACTTTCTGCATTATCCCGTCCATGCGGGGGGATTTGGTCAGCCGACCTGTGTCGGATGTCATTGCTGAAGCCAAACGCCTGAAAGAAGCCGGTGTTAAAGAGTTGTTGGTGGTGTCACAAGACACTGCGGCTTATGGTGTGGATGTGAAATACAAAACCGAGTTTGCGGATGGACGTCCTACCAAAACCTCAATGGTTGGCTTGTCTGAAGCGCTTGGTGAACTGGGTGGGGTTGATGAGTTCTGGGTGCGTTTGCATTATGTTTACCCTTACCCGAATGTAGAGGATGTTATTCCGTTGATGGCGGAAGGCAAAATCCTGCCTTATCTGGATATGCCATTGCAGCATGCTCACCCGCGCGTGCTTAAAGCAATGAAGCGCCCGGGCAATGTCGAAAAGACTCTGGAACGTATCCAAAAGTGGCGTGAGCAGGTACCAGACCTGACCATTCGCTCTACATTCATTGTCGGCTTCCCGGGGGAAACGGAAGAAGAGTTTCAAACTCTATTGGATTTCATTGCAGAAGCAAGGCTGGATAGAGTCGGGTGTTTCCAATACTCTCCGGTTGAAGGGGCTGTGGCGAATGACTTGGCGGAACAGGTGCCGGATGACGTCAAACAAGACCGTTTCGATCGCTTTATGCAACTACAGCAACAAATCAGTGCAGAGAAGATGCAAGCCAAAATTGGCAAGCGTATCCAAGTACTGGTAGATGAAGTGGACGAAGAGGGTGCGATTGCTCGCTCAAGAGCGGATGCCCCTGAAATTGATGGATTGGTTTTCATTCCAGACGGGCATCACCTTAACCCGGGTGAGTTTGTCGAGGTCGAAGTTTTTGCTGCGGATGAATATGATTTGTGGGCAAACCCTGTTGGTGATTTCGTACCTCAGGAAACGTCATTTATTGAATTGGGTTAATCGCCTTTAACGCTGTTTCAATGCTTTAGTCTTAAGCCGCCTGTATTCTTACTGGCGGCTTTTTACTTTTTGGAGATATAGATTATGTTTCAACGCCCGATTTTTACATCCTTTCTGTTGTTGGTTCTTAGCTTTGGCTTTTTAAATTTTGCTCACGCTGGTCAAGCAGATGCTGTGCAACTCACCGCGCACGAATTCAAAAACCAGTGGGATAAGCCTGCAAAACTCGATGCTTCTGTTCAGTGGGTGATTTTCTCTCACCACAAAGATGGTAACGAATGGGTTAGAGATGCACTAAATGAATTGGGGATTAAAAACCTGGAAGAGCGTCATTGGCTTTATGTTGCCGATATTTCCGGTATGCCAAGCTTCGTGACCAAGCTATTTGCACTTCCAAAAATGCGTAAATATGATTTCCCAATTGCTTTGTCTGATGATGAAGTCAACACTCAAAACTGGCCGGAAAAAGAAGATACCGTTTCTGTCTACAAGCTAGAGAACCTAAAGATTGTTGAGACGAAGACCTTTCCAAGCAAATTGTCTTTAGAAGATTTCTTAATGTCTATTTCCAACTAAGAAAGCGCTCAAAATCTGCCAGGTTGGGGTTGAGCTTTCATTATAAAATAGCGCAATGTTTAAATGTAACGGTTTCAACCCCATACTTTCTGACGAACCAAAATGCATGGTACTTGGCACCATGCCGAGTGTCGCTTCCTTGGAAGAGTCTTTTTATTATGCGCATCCGCGCAATGCCTTTTGGCCGATACTGTCTGATTACTTTAAACTGCCGATTGAGAGCACTGAGCAGAAAGTCGCGCTCTGTAAGCAAAGTGGTATTTTATTGTGGGATGTGCTCTCAAGCTGTGAGCGGCAGGGGAGTTTGGACTCCGCGATTAAACAACCCGAAGCCAATGATTTTGCATCGCTTTTTCAACAATATCCCAGTCTGAAAACCATTCTATTTAATGGCAAGGCAGCCCAAAACCTGTTTGAAAAACAGGTGACCAAAAAGCAAGCTTTACCGGATGATTTGGTTTTCTTTTCACTCCCTTCAACCAGCCCTGCAAATGCCCAATTAACCTTTGAAAACAAAAGGGTTTTATGGCATGAAACACTTGAGCAAGTGTTATCCAAATAAAGTAAAATACCCGGTTATTTAGTCAAGTATTTGCCGGACATGATTCCGGCATCACTTTTTCACCACTTTTAACTTAAAGGAAGTTTGCCTTGGAAGCAGAAAACCTAAAAGTAGAAAAGTTCAGACCCGAACTTTTGTCGCCTGCCGGTACTTATAAAAACATGGAATACGCTTTTGCGTATGGTGCGGATGCGGTTTATGCCGGTCAGCCACGTTACAGCTTGCGTGTTCGTAATAACGAGTTTGATGAAGCTACCTTGGAAAAAGGTATCAAGCGCGCGCATGAGTTGGGGAAAAAGTTTTATGTGGTGAGTAACATCGCGGCGCATAACTCGAAAATCAAAACCTATATGCGTGACATTGCCCCGATTATCGCGATGAAGCCGGATGCGTTGATTATGTCTGATCCGGGGCTGATTGCGATGGTGCGTGCGGAATATCCTGAACAGGAAATCCATTTGTCAGTTCAGTCGAATGCGGTGAACTGGGCGACCGTAAAATTCTGGTATGACCAAGGCATTAGCCGTGTGGTCTTGTCTCGCGAATTGTCAATTCAGGAAATCCGTGAAATCGGTGAAGCTGTGCCAGGCATGGAGCTGGAAGTATTTGTTCACGGTGCTTTGTGTATTGCCTACTCTGGGCGTTGTTTGCTGTCTGGTTATATCAACAAGCGTGATGCCAACCAAGGGACTTGCACCAATGCTTGCCGTTGGAACTACAACACTTATGAAGGTAAAGAAGACGAGTCAGGTGACATTGTTGGGATTCCAGTCGAGAAAATCGGCAATATCACTGATTTGACGGGGGATGCAGTTGCTACTCATGAAGCGGAAGATTACAACGAGCCGACTTTAGGCCTTGGTGAAACGACTGATACAGTGATGTTGTTGGAAGAAGAAGGGCGTCCGGGTGAATATATGCCTGCGTTTGAGGACGAGCATGGTACTTACATCATGAACTCGAAAGACCTTCGTGCAGTGGAGTTGATTCCAGAATTGGTTGATATGGGTGTGGACTCATTGAAAATCGAAGGGCGCACCAAGTCTCACTATTATGTAGCGCGTACCGCTCAGGTGTATCGTCAAGCGATTGATGATGCGGCAGAAGGTAAACCTTTTGACACCAATTTGCTGGCAGACTTAGAAAGTTTGGCAAGCCGAGGTTATACCGAAGGTTTCTTGCGTCGTCACGTGCATTCTGAATATCAAAACTACGAATACGGTGTGTCCAAGTCAGATCGCCAGCGTTTTGTCGGTGAAGTGGTGGATGTTATTGAACGTGATGGCAAAAGCTTCTTGGAAATCGATGTGAAAAACAAATTCTGCGTTGGAGATTCAATCGAAGTCATGACGCCAGCAGGAAACGTCACCATGGTATTGCCTGAAATGCGTGATCAGCACGATAAAGACATTGAAGCGGCATTAGGCTCCGGCTGGGTTGCACGTATTCCAAACCCGTTTAAGAATATTGATATTGATGTTTTGAAATTCGGTTTGATTATGCGTAACGAAGCTTGGGGTGGTGATGCTAAGCGTGACGCGGCTGCGAAGAAGCAAAAAGAACAGCAAGCGGCTCAGGTTTGATTCGGGAAATAACATGGCGTTAAAAATTCTTGAAGGCTGTACCAATTGCGATATGTGCGAGCCGGAGTGCCCGAATCAAGCAATCTACTACGGCGAGAAAATCTACGAAATCAATCCTGATTTATGTACGGAGTGTGTCGGTTATTATGACACGCCAACCTGTGTGAGTGTCTGCCCGGTGGATTGTATTATTACCGACCCGAATCGGGTTGAAGATCAGGATACTTTGCTTAAGAAGTTTGAGCATCTGGTACTGACTGACAAGATTTAATCACTCAGTTTGAAACGCTGTTTTATCTTTAAAATCTGCCAGGTTGGGGGAACGTATCACTCCCCCAACCTGGCAGATATTCTCATGCAACTTAACTTTCGAAACCTTTATATTGCTGTAGGAAGCGCTGTAATCCTTCCGCCTCAAAAGCTTGTACATCCCAATCTCTTTCAGAAACACGATGCAAGAAATCCGGTTTGATGACATAGATTTCAATCGTGATTTCGTTGTTATCAGTTGTTATAGCTGTTTCTGTCAGACGAAGATATTCCTCGCCTTCAAACTTATCTAGTGAAACTTGGTCTTCTGGTGAAACATCAAAGTACACTCGTCCAAGAACTTGATTATCTAGCGAACTGTCATCTTTATAAACAGCAGGGTAATCTTGATCAATAACACACTTTCTGTGAAATCCATTAAGCGTGGCTTGGCAAGATTCATAATTGCCTGTAACAAGTTGCTGCCAGACTTCAGGGTACATAAGTGAACCATAAGTAAAAATGTGCTTTTTCATGTGTTTGCTCTTTGTGACTAAATATAAGTCTATATTAATGTGTTCGCGGAAAAATACCACGCTATTTAAAATATAAATATAACCCTAGTCCAAAGTTGGAAAGGAGGTTGAGATGTTAAATGTTAAATGGCTTGCCGGTTTGTTCTTTGTGATGCTGTTTTTTGCCACGGGCGCTTACCCACAGCAGCAATCATTGCCTGAAGTTGCACCGGCAGTGGCAAAAATCCTTGCTATGCAGCATCAACCAGATGGAGTGGTGTTTGATATTGAAACACTGGACGAGAATGCCTTACCCGCCTTTGCGCCTTATGTCAGTAAGCAAATCCAGATGATCCGTAAAAAGTTTCCGGATGTTGATATCGCGGTGGTGACGCATGGTGCGGAAGAGTTTGCATTACAGAAAAAAGAAGAAGCAAAAAATCACAAGTTGCATGACTTGTTCAATCAAATGGTCAAAGATGAAGGGGTGAGTGTGCATGTGTGCGGCGCAGTCGCCGGGTTAAAGAAACTTACTCAGGAAGACTTTCCTGACTTAGTGAGTTTTTCCACTTCAGGTATGGCGCAGTTGAATGACTATAAAGCCTTGGGTTACACGGTCGTGACAATTCGACAGCTCGATAAACAGCAACGAGATGAATTGTTTGATCACCCTGACAAATATTTGAAGTAAATCAACAAATAGACCTGAAAGCAAACAGCACTCTTAAATCTCTGTGAATCTCACTGCACAACGGTTGACCTCACCTTTATTCTTTGTATGATGACAAAAGTAACGGCATTAATTGAGCCTTAAATTTTATCTTTTAGTGCCAAATTCAAACCTGCTAGTCCAATCCAGAGGTGGTTTTCTATGTCGGAAAAACTCGAACTCATCAGTTTTAAGCTGTGTCCTTTTGTACAAAGAGCCGTCATTATCTTGAATTACAAAAATGTTGACTTCGATGTTACCTATATCGATTTGAGTGATCCACCGGATTGGTTTAATACGCTTTCTCCACTCGGTAAAGTACCGGTTTTGAAGGTGGGTGATGAAGTGTTGTTTGAGTCATCGGTTATCCAGGAGTATCTGGATGAAATCACCCCACCTTGTTTAATGCCTTCCGACCCGCTTGTTAAAGCTAAAAACCGTGCATGGATTGCCTTCGGTGGCGAGATGATGATGTATGTGCCTCAAATGATGCAAGCCAAGACGGAAGAGGCTTTTGAAGAAGCAAAAGCGGGATTGATCGATAAACTGTCTCGCTTGGAGGTTGTGCATTCCGCTGGAACCTATTTCAATGGTGATGACTTTGCTTTGATTGATGCGGCCTATGCGCCATTGTTGATGCGGTTGGAGATTTTCGAGAAGCTCTGCGGTGTAAGTTTCTTGGATAGTTTGCCGAAAATCAAACGTTGGGCGGATACTTTATTGGCAATGCCTTGTGTAAAAGAGTCCGTAGTGGATGAATTGCCGCAACTCTATGCTGGCGCCTTGCAAAGGACTGACGGCTATCTTGCGTCACTGGCGTTTTAAGCTGAGTTATGGTGTTTAAAAGAATGAAGAAAATGGAGTTAGCGCCTCTCGGCTTTATGGTTGCTTTGTTGGTGCTGGCACTAAATGCGAAGGCATCACCAAAGGTTAAGTTTCATCTAAGTTCCGCGGACTTACATTGGATAGCGGAGCGCATTTCTTTCAATGAAACGGCAGATAAAGTTGAAAATCTGACGTTCTGGAATCCGAAAGAGTCTTTTCCTTCTTTTGGAATAGGGCATTTTATTTGGCTTCCAAAAGGCGTTGATGTACCGTTTGAGGAAACCTTTCCAAAAATGGTGCGGTTTGTTTCTCAAAAAAATCCTCCCCCGGACTGGTTGGTCGAACTAAATCCAATGCAACCACCTTGGTCAAACCGAGAAGCATTTATTCGTGAACAAAACTCTTCCAAAATGCAGATGCTTCGTCACTGGTTGTTGCAAACCAAAGATGAGCAGGCGGCATTTATTTTGCAGCGATTTCAGCAGACATTGAACGAATCAATAGCGAATTTATCCTTAACCGATCAGTGGAAAGTAAAAGAAACCATTGAATTGATGTCAGCCCATAAAGTGAGTGCTTATGCATTATTGGATTACTTTAATTTCAAAGGGTTAGGTAATAATTCTAAAGAGCGTTATAAAGGGCAAGGGTGGGGCTTGTTGGATGTATTGTTGGCGATGCCATCCGTCACTAAACAAACACGGTTGGAGGCTTTTGTCACTACGGCGAAGACACTGTTAAAAGATAGAGCGAATAATGCGCCGACAGAAAAACAACGTGCCATTGAGCAGAAATGGTTAACGGGTTGGAATCATCGATTGGACGCTTATCTTAAGTTGGCTAAAGAGCATGCTATTGAATAAGTTGATCAGCGCAAGATATTGCCATGCTATGAGGGTTGGATGAACGACACTTCTTTAAAGTTAAAAACCGTTTTCATGACGATGCGACCGCCATTTCTGGTGCTGACGTTATCCATTATGTTGTTACTGCTGGCAGTGTCGATTGAGCAGGCGGGCATAAGGATATTACACTTTTCGTTTGGACTGTTTGCGTTGGTATGTATTGGTGCTTTGGCAGCGCATATCAGTGTCAATATGCTGAACGAATACGAAGATTATCAATCTGGGTTGGATGCGACTACTGATAGAACGTCCTTTAGTGGTGGTAGTGGCGGTTTGCAGGCATTTTCTGGCGCACAAGAATGGGTAGCGGCAGTTGCCTACGCATTGATTGGATTGATTATCGCATTGGGCGCCTATTTTGTTTATTTGAGAGGCTGGAGCTTATTACCGCTAGGCTTGTTAGGAGTGTTTGTCATCCTGTCTTACACTTCATTGCTGACGCGCTTCCCTTGGTTGTGCTTTATGGCACCCGGCTTAGGGTTTGGTCCTTTGATGATGGTCGGTGGTTATTTCGTGCTGTTTGGTGAGTTTTCGTGGCAAGTGGCTTTGGTTTCTTTAATTCCGTTTCTTTTGGTGAACAACCTATTACTCATCAATCAATTACCGGATAGGGCAGCAGATAAGCAGTTTGGGCGTTTTAACCTGTGGCATAGATATGGCGTTGCCTTTGGGTTGAAGCTTTTCGTTTTACAGGGCGTGCTGGCGTTTGTGGTTTTGGCGATGGCGATTTTTCTAGGTGCGCTACCGGTGGCGGGAAGCACTGGATTTTTGTTGCTATTGTTGTTTGTGCCTATGGCGCATAAGGTAGAATATCTGCAACCCGTTGTCTCAAAAGAAGCTGGTGACGATGCATTAAAAGAGTTTGAAAGCATCCAGAACACCGCAGTTTGGAAAGATAAACTGAATTCTGTGATGGCATTGAATGTCGGCGTGACGATTTTATTGCCAATAGCTGTTGCGACGGGCATATATCTGTCGTTGATTTAAAAAATTAAAAGTGGATAGTTTATGAAAACTTTAATGGATGTCGTTGGAAACACCCCCTTGATTAAAATCCAACGTTTGGTGAATGCGAATACCAATAGTGTGATTCTGGCAAAGCTTGAAGGAAATAACCCGGCCGGTTCGGTGAAAGATCGACCCGCTCTAAACATGATCAAGCAGGCCGAGCTACGCGGAGAAATCAAGCCGGGCGATACGCTGATTGAAGCGACAAGTGGCAACACAGGGATTGCTTTGGCGATGGTTGCCGCGATGTTGGGTTATAAGATGAAATTGATTATGCCGGACAATATGTCTATGGAGCGTAAGGCATCTATGGCGGCCTATGGCGCTGAATTGATTTTGGTGTCAAAAGAAGAGGGCATGGAAGGTGCTCGAGACCTAGCACAGAAAATGCAGTCAGAAGGACAAGGAACCGTTCTCGATCAATTTGCCAATCCAGATAATCCATTGGCGCACTATTTCACCACCGGTCCAGAAATTTGGGATGAAACCGAAGGCAATATCACGCATTTTGTCAGTGCAATGGGAACGACGGGAACCATTATGGGAACCTCCATGTACCTTAAAGAACAAAATCCAGATATTCAGGTGGTTGGCGTACAGCCAACCGAGGGCTCTTCCATTCCCGGCATTCGCCGCTGGCCGAAAGAATATTTACCCAGTATCTATGATGACTCTCGCGTAGACCGCACCATTGATATGTCTCAAGCTCTTGCTGAAGACACCATGAAACGCATGGCGAAAGAAGAGGGTATTTTCGCTGGTGTCTCTTCGGGTGGAGCGATGGCTGCGGCTTTGCAAATTGCCAATGAAACGGAAAATGCGCTGATCGTGACAATTGTTTGCGATAGAGGAGATCGTTACCTTTCAACGGGTGTTTTTAACCCAAAAAACTAAACACAGAAGAAAATATAAAAATATGGCAAGAGAGATTGAAAGAAAGTTTCTGGTTGCAAACCTTGACTGGAAACAGCTTGCGAAAAAGAAAACGCACATGGCACAAGGCTATTTGAATGATATTCAGCAGCCTGGTAGTAAAAGTTCCATTCGTATCCGTTTGGAGGGAGATGAAGCGACTATCAACATCAAGAGTTTGGAAATTGGTCTCAGTCGGGATGAATATGAATATCCGGTTGATGTCTCAGATGCAGAGAAAATGCTTAAAACACTTGCTGTTGGCCCTGTAATCGAGAAGGTGCGTTATTTAGTAGACATTGAAGAACATACCTGGGAAATCGACGAATTTTTAGGGGATAATGACGGATTGATTGTCGCGGAAGTGGAACTGGACAGCGAAGATGAAGCGCTGGAACTACCTGAATGGATTGGGCGCGAAGTGACGAATATCGTTCGTTATTACAATATCAGTCTGACCCAGAAGCCCTACACCACCTGGAGTGAAGATGAAAAAAACAGCTTTGAATAATTCAGTTAGACCAGCGAATCCATTTAAAAAGAAAGCCGTCACATTAGTGGTCTCCAGCATGATGGCTGCGGGTTTAGCGATGACTTCGTTTCAGTCGCAAGCAGCTTATAGCCTATTTGATGTTTATCAGATGGCTGTCGCCCATGATGCGACGTTGGCGCAAGCACAAGCGACGTATCAGGCTAATCAACAACTGGTCAAAATCGCACGTGCGTCGTTATTACCTCAAGTCAGTGCCAATGCAGCCTATACTGACAGCTACCTGAATGAAAAATCGGTGGATACCAAAACCGCTGATATCACTTTGAAGCAGTCTCTTTACCAGCATGATTCCTGGGCAAAATACTCTCAAGCAAAATACAGTTTGAAGAAGGCTGAATACACGATTAAGAGCGCGGAGCAAGACATTATTGTCCGTGTGGCGGATGCTTACTTCAAAGTGTTGTTGGCGCAAGAAGATGTCAAACTAGCCAAGGCGAAAGAGAAGGCTGATGAAACTCAGTGGGATCGCGCTAAAGCTTCCGCTCAGGTTGGTCTGGCGAGTAGAACAGATGTGTTGCAAGCCAAGTCGAGTTATGACTTGTCAAAATCCGACCGCATCTCTGCTGAGAACAACTTGGATGTGGCTTACGAAGAGTTGACCAAGTTGACAGGCAAGCCAGTAAAAGACTTAAAAGTCATCGCTTTAAGCGTGAAGTTGCCTCAACCACAATTGAATATCAATACCTATGAACAACAAGCGCTAGATAGCAACTTGACTGTTCTACAAGCAGAAGAACAAGCTAAGGTCGCTAGTGAAGAAGTTGAAGTTCAGAAGTCAGGGCATTGGTTTAATCTAAGCTTACAAGCACAATATGAACATACCGAAGGGTCGGCTATCCCGAGTTATTCGTTCAGTGCAAAGTATCCTAATAATGCAAGTGCCAGTATTGTCGCTTCGTTGCCACTGTATTCAGGTGGTGGAACGTCAGCATTGGTCTCTCAAGCCCGTTCAAACTATCAAGCTGCAGAAATCGGGGTGCGAGATGCAAGAGAAAACGCCAAGTTGAATGCACGTGTTCAAGTGCGTAATGTTGAAAGAGGGGTTGAATTGGTCGCTGCCAACCGTGCTGCGGTGAAGTCGAATGATGCCTTCCTTGAAGCTGCCGAAGAAGGATACAAAGTCGGTTTGAAAGACTTGTTGGAAGTCCTGACTGCGCGTACCAATAAGTTCCAGGCAAGACGTAACTTGGCACAGTCGTTACAAAATGTTGTATTGAGCCGCTTGAAATTAGAGGCGGCAGTGGGAACACTAGATGCCGATAAGCTACAAAGATATGACAGTATTTTGTCTGATCCGGTTGACGATGCAAATCCACCCGTGGATTCGGGTAGCAGTTCCTAGTAATAGGTTTCTGTCTGAGCTGTTTTCTATGAAGTCGCCATTACAATGTGTTTCAAGTTATGATGTTTTAACAGATGGATAGGCGAACTTTTTTTAAACGAACGTCTAGTGGACTGGCTGGCTTAGCCGTTTGGCCGTCCATATCGCTATTGGCGGGTTGTGAAACTCACTCTAGTGCGAGTCAAATTCTGGTTGGTGTTACCTCAAGAACACGTGTGCTGGATCCGAGGCAAGCGACAGATGCTTTGTCGAGCCGACTTAATCGTCTGATTTACCGTCAACTAATCGATTTCAACGAGTCTTTTGAGCCGATTCCAGATTTAGCGACTTGGGAAATGGTTTCACCCACGCAATATCGTTTTACACTCAAAGTGCGTCCAAGGTTTCACCATGGTAAGCAGTTGTCTTCTGAAGATGTGGTGGCGACATTTGATTCGATTCTGGATCCCAAGCAAGGTTCTCCTCTTAGAGGATCGTTGAAGCACATCACTTCAGCCGTGGCGCTTAACGACACCCAGTTTGATTTTCATTTGGCACATCCTGATACGTTATTTGTTGGTCGTTTGGTGATTGGTATTTTGCCGAAAGATCTGATTGAGCAAGACCATTCGTTTTTGTCGTCACCAATTGGCTGCGGTGCCTGTCGTTTTCTCTCTATGGACGAACAAAGGCTTGTATTACAAAGGCCGGATAAAACAACGCTAGAGTTCATCCCGGTTAAGGATGCGACTGTCAGAGTGTTGAAACTCCGTAAGGGAGAACTGGATCTCATACAAAACGATTTGTCGCCTGAATTGTTGAATTACTGCCATCACCGCGATGATTTGGTCGTATCGTCTCATTTCGGTACCAGCTTTGCCTATATTGGCTTTAATTTTGAAGACCCTTTGTTATCCAAACTTGAGATGCGGCAGGCGCTGGCGCACGGTATTAATCGACCATTGATAATTGATACGCTGTTCGCTGGCGAAGCGCGCTTGGCTGGCGGGTTATTGGTGCCGGAGCATTGGTGTGGTGTGCCTGATTTAAAAGGGTTTGATTATGATCCTGATAAGGCACGAGCTTTGTTGTCGGAGCTAAGGAAACAAACCGATTTAATCAAACCTTATCTAAACGAAGCTGGAGAAATCCAGCTGAGCTATAAAACTTCATCGGATCCGACGCGAATTCGGCTGGCGACCATCTATCAAGCTGAGTTGAAGAAAATCGGTATCGCGCTCGATATTCAAAGTTATGACTGGGGAACCTTTTACAGCGACATCAAAAAAGGGCGTTTCCAGTTGTATAGCCTTGCGTGGGTGGGGATTAAGAGCCCGGACATTTTTCAGTACGTGTTTGACTCAGATGCCATTCCGCCCAGAGGCGCGAACCGAGGGCGTTATCGTGATGCGGAAGCGGACACCTTGATTCGTGAAGCAGGAGAGGCACAATCCTTAGCGGAAGAAGCTAAACTCTATCGACAGCTACAACGTCATTTACAAGATACACTGGCGGCAATGCCCTTATGGTATGAAAACCAGTATGCTGTAATGAGAAAGGGCGTAGAAGGCTATCAGCTATATTCCGACGGCCGTTTCGACGGGCTGCTTAAAGTCAAAAAAATGGTTTGAATATGCCGGCTGCGATTCGTAAAGAACATTATTATGGCGCAGTTGGTTTATGGGCTGGAATATTCATTGCGGTCTTATTGTGGTCAACCTATCAACCTAAAGACTGGCTCACATGGTGGATGGAAGCACTGCCTGCATTGATTGGCTTTTTGCTGGTGTTGCGATATAGAGTGACTGTCGGTATCACGCCATTGGTATATTGGCTGATTTTATTGCATTGCATTGTCTTGATGGTCGGTGCCCATTACACCTATGCAGAAGTTCCGTTGTTTTCAGATTTGGAACATTGGCTGCAACAAAGCCGAAACAATTACGATAAGGTAGGGCACTTTCTGCAAGGATTTGTCCCCGTAATGATTGCTAGAGAGCTGCTTTTAAGGCAAAAAGTACTTTCATCGAAGGCATGGATGAATTTTTTTATTGTCTGCTTTGTACTGGCTTTCAGCGCATTTTACGAGTTGGTAGAATGGAGCGCGGCCATGATTTCGGAAACGGGTGCCGAAGCTTTTCTCGGAACGCAGGGCGATGAATGGGACACGCAAACAGATATGTTATTTGCATTGATAGGTGGTATTGCCGCGTTGGTCACGCTGTCTAAGCTGCATGACAAGCAATTGCTTTATTTTTCAAACCGTTAGTATAAACTTTAAAGAAAGGGTTTTAACCCAACCTGGTAGATTTTTAGCGAATTTAGTGCATCCGGATAATTTATTTTGAAGATTCTCATTTCTATTCCACAACAGACGTTAACGTTACTTGACGGCGAAAAAGAAGTTAAGCGTTATTCTGTGAGTACTGCTTTGGCAGGGATTGGCAATGAAAAAAACTCAGGGCAAACGCCTTTGGGTAAACACAAGATTCGTGCGAAGATTGGTGACGGATTACAAAAGAATAGTGTTCTTATAGGGCGCCGTCCAACGGGAGAAATCTATAACGATGCTTTGAGACAAGAGTTCCCGGATAGAGACTGGATATTGACCCGTATATTATGGTTGTCCGGTCTGGAAAAAGGGACGAATCGTTTAGGTAATCAAGATACGATGCAACGTTATATTTACATTCATGGCACACCAGATACCGAACCAATGGGCGTTGCGTTGTCGCACGGCTGTATTCGTATGCGCAATGAAGATGTGATGGATTTATTTGATAGAGTGCCTGTTGGCAGTGAAGTGGAGATTGTTAATGGTTAAGAATGGGGTGACTGTTTAATGCTCCAGTACCTCGTTCGTTTGGTAGGTTCACTTATCTTCATTTCCTGGGTCGTCGGTTCGATGGTTTTCTTCTTGATTCATCTTGTACCGGGCGATCCTGTTGAGGTCATGCTGGGTGATTGGGCAAGTCCGGCTGATGCTGACGCACTGCGCCATCAATTGGGCTTGGACTTGCCGCTATTTCAGCAATATATTCATTATCTGACGGGTATCGTCCAGGGTGATTTTGGCCAGTCATTGTTTTATCAACAACCGGTATCCGAGTTGATCACCAATCGTTTTCCATACACTTTGCAGTTGGCATTACTGTCTTTACTGATAGCGGTATTGATTGCCTTTCCATTAGGTATTTGGGCATCTATCCGTGCGGGAAAATGGCCCGACCATCTGGCAATGTCGGTTTCTTTGATCGGGGTTTCTGTGCCTAACTTTTGGTTGGGACCAATGCTGATTCTGGCGTTTTCCATTGGTTTGTCATTGCTACCAGTGAGTGGTGCCGAGCAACCTTTTTCATGGGTATTGCCTGCCATAACCTTGGGAACGGCGTTGGCTGCGATATTGGCGAGAATGCTGCGTGCGTCGTTATTGGAAATCTACCATGAAGATTTTATAAGAACGGCAAGAGCAAAAGGTCTGTCTGGCGCTGCGGTTTACGGCAAGCATGCATTGATGAATGCCATGTTGCCTGTTATCACTGTGTTGGGTTTGCAACTTGGAACGTTGCTTGGTGGAGCGGTTATTACGGAAGTGGTGTTTGATTGGCCAGGACTGGGACAACTCTTGGTGGAGTCGATACAGCGTCGCGACTATCCTGTTGTCCAAGCCTGTATTTTGATTATCAGTGTGGCTTATATTTTGGTGAATGGTTTGACGGAAGTGGTTTATGCTTGGTTAGACCCTAGGATACGTTTAGCAAAATGATGAAGTCAATGCAGTTTCAATCTATTCGCGATTTACGAAATTACCTGGTTAGCTTTAAGGTGCTGCCATTGTTGGTGGTGCTTATATGGCTAATGATGGCCGTATCGGGTGCGTTTGTCGGCGATGAAGCAACGCAAATTGATTTGAAGAAACTACTCGCTTTTGGTGTTGATCAAAGCTGGTTGGGGTATGACGAATTAGGGCGTCCTGTGTGGGATAGACTGCTTATGGGCGCACAAACCTCTTTTTTGGTGGCGCTGGGTGTTGTGGTCTTCTCTTCAATCATCGGCACAACTATTGGTGTTTATAGTGCTTATGTTGGCGGTTGGACGGATAAGGTTATCCTGAAGATAATAGATGTCTTTTTGGCCTTTCCAGGTTTGTTGCTGGCAATTGCTTTGGCGGCTATTTTAGGGCCAGGAATTGAAAATGTTGTCTTTGCTTTGGTGACGGTAGGTTGGGTAAGTTACGCGAGATTGGCACGGGCACAGACGCTAAGTTTACGTAACCGCGAGCATATTCAAGCAGCTAAGGCTTTTGGAGTACCGACTTATTTGATTTTATGGCGCCACTTGTTGCCATTAATATTGGCGCCTTTAGGGGTTGAAGCCACTTTTGGTATTGCCGGTGCGGTGATTTCAGAGGCGGGGCTTTCTTTCCTTGGGTTGGGGGTACAAGCTCCAGATGCGTCTTGGGGAAGCATGATTAGAGAAGGAACTCGTTACCTTCTGGTTGCGCCACATTTGGTGCTGGCCCCAGGTCTAGCGTTGATGATGGTGGTCTTAGCTGTTAATTTGCTGGGAGATCAGTGGCGAGATCACTTGGATGTGAAGGCAAAGTCCCGCAGAGAATGATTACCCAACAGATTTCCTAAAACCGATTTCGGTTTTTACCCGAAAGCTATTTATAATGTTTAAAAAGTAACGCGAGAAAGTACGATAAATTTATGGAAAAAACCGTCCAAGGAAAAGCCATGTCACTTGGTAGTGTCATGATTGATATTGAAGGTACACGTCTGACGGAGGTCGACCGTGAACGATTGATGACCCCTTTGGTTGCGGGCGTGATTTTATTTTCTCGTCACTTTGAATCAGTTGAGCAGTTACAGAAGCTAACACAAGAAATCCATAGCTTGCGTCACCCTAGGTTGTTGATAGCCGTTGACCATGAAGGTGGGCGGGTACAAAGGTTTAAAGAAGGATTTAGCCGCTTGCCAGCCATGCGTTTGATTGGGCACCTCTATGATACGTCGCCCGAAAAGGCAAAAGAAGTGGCATCAAATGTTGGTTGGCTGATGGCAACGGAGCTTTTGGCGGTAGGGGTAGACTTCAGCTTTGCGCCAGTAGTCGATTTGGATTTTGGTGGTAGTCGAGTAATCGGCGATCGTGCATTTCACTCTAATCCTCAAGTGGTTGCTGACTTAACTTGGCATTTGATGAATGGTATGCATAAAGCAGGAATGGCATCAGTCGCAAAGCATTTTCCTGGGCACGGTTATATTGAAGCTGACACCCACTATGAAATTGCAGTGGATGAGAGAGGTTTCAATGAAATCGCTCAACACGATTTACAGCCGTTTTTACGCTTGATTGAAAATCAAGTGGAAGCGGTGATGCCGGCACATGTTATTTACCCGAAAGTGGACGCGTTACCTGCGGGCTTCTCCAAGCATTGGTTGCAAGATGTACTGCGCAAGCAATGTCATTTTGAAGGGGCGATTATCAGTGATGACTTGTCAATGAAAGCCGCTGAGGTTTTCGGCACGCCGGCTAAGCGTGTGACAATGGCGTTGGAAGCAGGCTGTGATTTGGTTTTGGTTTGCAATGATTCTATGGCGGCTGATGATGTATTGGCAAATGTGCACTGGGAAGGAGATGCTTTGTCTCATGCAAGACTGATCCGCCTACATGGCAAGCCACACTTAAGCTATGTACAGTTGCATAAAGACCCAACATGGCAATCAAAGTCTTATGCAGTCAACCATTTTGTTAACGAATCCAATCAACAGGCATTGTTAGGGTAAGAAGTTTTATGAGTAGTTTGCAAGATCCATCCACAGTTGATTTGGTAACGGAGCCGGTGAAACATCATTCTCCAACATTGTTTGAGGATATTACTTTTTCAGGGTTTTCTGAGCTGATTAAAATGTTCCCAGACACTTGGCTTGCGTTGACACAGTTTTTTGGCTCTTATGCCTGGCTCTTGCTGTTGCTAATTATTCTAGGCTTTACCTTCGTTATCGATTTTGTGATTCGCATGGTATTGTCTCGTGTGGTTCGCTATCTTCAGCATCGAAAAAAGGAAGTGGCGAAGACCTTTTTTGTTGCGTTGAAATCGCCGTTTTCCTTCTACATATGGTTGTCTGGGACAGTATTCGCTCTGAATACAATACTGGTAACTTTTAAGGTCTTTACCGATTTTGTTCCTTATATCAATGGCTTTAAATCTTCCCTCGCGCTGATTGCGGTGGCTTGGTTCTCGATTCGCTGGGTTCAGCGGATCGAGAGTTATTTAAAGCGTTTAGAGCGTTCGAACAGCAAGTGGGATCCAGTGACACTTGAAGCTTTGGCAAAAATATTCAAGCTGACGGTTTTTATCATTACCGGTATTTTTGTACTGAGTGGTCTAGGGGTTAATCTGACTGGACTGATTGCCTTTGGTGGTATTGGTGGTGTGGCTGTCGGTTTCGCTGCCAAGGACTTGGTTAGTAATGTGCTGGGTGGTTTGATGCTTTATATGGATAAGCCATTCGTGACTGGAGATTGGATTCGATCACCTGATAAAGAAATTGAAGGGACTGTAGAAAGCATCGGTTGGCGAATGACGATCGTCAGAACATTTGATAAGCGCCCGCTGTATATCCCAAACGGCATGTTTGCCACCATTTCTATTGAAAACCCATCGCGAATGACTAATCGTCGTATCAAAGAAACGATTGGTGTTCGATATTGTGATATCGGTCAGGTGTCGAAAATCACGTCTGAAATTAAAACTATGCTTCAGGAGGATCCAGACATAGACAGCAATCAAACCCTGATTGTCAGTTTCAACGGGTTTGGCGCATCGTCTCTGGATTTATTGGTTTACACCTTTACCAAAACGATAGTTTGGATTGAGTACCATGAAGTGAAAGAAAAGATACTGCTTAAAATCGCGGAAATCATTGATAACCACGGTGCGGAAATTGCCTTCCCGACCAGAACGCTTTATATGGAAGACTCAGTCAAACTTGAGCAGGTGGCGAATGCTGAGCAGGGGAAGAAAAAGTAATCATTAACTTAGTGGTTACTTCAATATGATCACTTCACACTCCAAGTGAATGCCGAACTTATGATCAATATCTTCACGAATATGTTGGGATAGCATAACAATGTCTTCTCCCTTGGCATCACCGTAATTCACTAAGAACAGCGCATGCTTCTCGGAAACACCAGCTTTTTTGTTAACACATCTTTTGCCTTTCCAGCCAGCTTTTTCTATTAACCAAGCTGCTGGAATCTTATATTGGTTATCCAGTGTCTTGTGATAGGGAATATCACCGTGTTTCTCAACGAGTTCTTGGAAATATTCTTCTGAAACAATAGGGTTCTTAAAGAAACTGCCTGCATTACCGTAAATATGGGGGTCAGGGATGCGATTCTGTCTTATCTTCACTACCGCATCGAAAATGTCGCGGGATGTTAGCTCGCCTTTTTCCTTGTCACTCAGTGCTTCTTTCAAAGGTTCATAGTAAAGATTAGGTTGCCCTGCATGAGCTTTTCTTAATCTAAAGGTGACTCGGTGTACTAATAATGAATTTTCATATTCGGTTTTAAAGATACTTTGGCGGTAGCCGAATTGGCAGTCTGAATGTCGGAATTCTCTTCTTTCGCCATTGAACAGGTTAAGGGTTTGAACGCGAGTAATGGTATCCTCAGCTTCTGCACCATAAGCACCAATGTTTTGTACGGGCGCTGCACCGACGGTGCCAGGAATAAGGGCAAGATTTTCCAATCCCCAGTAACCTTGATCAACGGTGTGTTCCACAAAAGTGTGCCAGTCTAACCCTGCACCAACCGATAACCAGACATTATCAGCATCTTCTTTAACAATCTTAATTTTTTTAAAACGACAGGTGACAACCACTTTGTCCAGATCATGGGTAAAAAGCAGGTTACTTCCACACCCCATAATCATCCAGGGAAGGGCGGCAATTTTAAGGTCAGAGCGCAAAGTGGTGATGTCTGATTGTTTTTCTATTTCAACAAAATAATGCGCTTTGACATCAATATGGAAAGTATTTCGGTTTTTTAGGGAATAATTAGCCTGAATACGCATATCTGTTATAATTTTTTGAAAATTTTAATCACAATTAGGGCAATTATAAAGGAAACCTCATGTCACGGTTGAAACTTTCCACTTCATCTTGGTCGAACCAAACGGCGTTTATTATGGCTGCGACCGGTTCGGCGGTTGGACTTGGAAACTTGTGGAAATTTCCTTATATCACTGGAGAGAATGGCGGTGGTGCCTTTGTGATAGTTTACCTGCTCTGCGTACTCTTTATTGGGTTGCCTGTCTTGATGGCAGAAATCACTTTAGGTAGGAGAGGTGGAGCCAACCCTCCTCAAGCACTTCTTAACCTTGCACTTGAAACAAAGTCTTCAAAGTGGTGGTGGCTATTAGGCTTAAATGGGCTGATTGCAGGCTGTCTTATTCTATCCTTTTATACGGTAATCGCAGGTTGGGGGATAGCGTACTTTTTTGAAAGCTTGTCCGGTGATTTCATTGATATTTCTGCGAAATCCGTTGGGGAACGATTTTCAAACCTGATTGCTTCGCCATGGGAGCTAGCTTTATGGCACACCCTTGCAATGGTGTTTACCGTTTACGTGGTGTCAAAAGGTGTAAAAAGCGGGTTGGAAAGGGCAATTAATATCATGATGCCCGGTTTATTTGTCATATTGCTGATTCTGTTGGGGTATGCAGCTTCCTCAGCGGCGTTTGCGGAGAGTTTTCACTTCTTGTTTTATCCTGATTTTTCTAAGCTGACATGGGACGGTGTGCTAGTCGCCATGGGACATGCCTTCTTTACCCTGAGTATCGGGATGGGAGCCATGATGGTTTATGGTTCTTATTTATCGAAGGAATACTCCATCCCAAAAGCAGGACTTTGGATTGCTGGGATAGATACCTTGGTAGCGTTAATGGCTGGATTGGTCATCTTCTCAGTGGTATTTGCCAATCATTTGCAGCCAGGGTCGGGACCTGGCTTATTATTTCAGACATTACCGGTAGCTTTTGGGAAGATGTCAGGCGGTTGGTTTTTTGGAACCTTGTTTTTTGCCTTGGTTATCTTGGCAGCGTTAAGCTCAGCTATTTCGTTAATTGAGCCTGCTGTGAGCTGGTTTGAGCAGAATTGGGGTATTAAGCGCCAGAAAGCATCCCTATTAATTGGTTCAACCACTTGGGTAATGGGAATTGGAACGATTTTGTCTTTTAATGAATGGAAAGATTTTCATCTCATAGGAAATCGAACCATCTTTGAGTCACTTGATTTTCTAACGACAAATATCATGTTGCCTCTTGGTGGGTTGTTGATGGCTCTGTTTGTCGCTTGGGTGATGACACAGGCTCAGCGTGATGATGAAATGTCTTTGGCTTCACCTTGGAAGGATCTGTACCGTAATGTTCTTAAGTACATCACTCCATTGGCAATCTTAATCGTATTTCTATACAACTTACTTTAAAGCAGGAAAGTTTTTAGAGGGTAGTGGTCACCTAGGAAAGCTCCTAAGAGACCATTGAACAGGCTTTGTTTAGTATTGTGAAGTGTACTCGTTCAATACCATACGCTGCATTTCGATATTTTCTTGAAGCATCTTGCGTTGTAGCGTATGTGAATATCTCAGAATTGACTTCATTACATTGAAAACAACTCTGTTGTTACTTTCTGCCAAAGCTTCGAAGTCATCCCTGTGCAAAACAAGCACTTCAGAGTCAATACGTGCTCTTAAACGCATGGTGTGTGCAACACCATCAATAAAGCTTAATTCACCAATCATTGAACCTGGCTTTAATGCATTGATGCTTAATTCTTTGCCCGGGCCAACGACCTTGAGAATATCAAGCTTGCCATTCACAAGAATATAAAGACTACCGTCAACGGTATCTGCATCAAATAATATTTCGTTTTGCGTCAATTTTTTGTGTTTAACCACTTTAGACAGAACTTCGCAATCTTCTTCAAGTAGATCGCTGCCTAAAAGGGATTGCGCAATGACTTGTACATCAGCTTTCGCCATAGTTAAGAGTCTCCTTATTTTTGGATCACATCCAGTCTTTCGACTGGAAAGAAAATATCAAAAAACAGCCCGATTCCCAGAGAAAACAGCAGGATGATTACAAAAATAATCAAGATAGACCGAGCCAGTTTGTTATCAATAAATTTTTCTTTCCATTCCTCATTCTTAATGTTGGGCCAGATGACGATGAGGAACAATACTAGAACCAGAAGTTCGATGGCTATATACATAAGCTTAGTTTACCAATAGGTTTATCAATGTTTGGTAATAAATATCCGTTAATTTTTCTAAGTCTTTGACACTAACTTGTTCATTAACCTTATGAATGGTGTCGTTTAGTGGACCTAGCTCAATTACTTGTGCACCAGTAGGGGCAATAAAACGACCATCAGATGTTCCGCCACCGGTTGAAAGTTCTGGCTCGTAACCCATTTCCGATTGAACCGCTTTGTTAATAGCTTGAATGAGTTCACCTTCAGCAGGTGTAATAAACGGCATGCCTGACAAATTCCAATCCAGTTCATAGTTTAACTGGTAACTATCCAGTATTGCGTGGACACCAGACTTAAGTGAATCGGGCGTTTGTTCAGTTGAGAAACGGAAATTAAAATCTAAAACACAATCACCAGGAATGACATTGGTGGCGCCTGTGCCCGAGTGAATGTTGGATACTTGGAAAGATGTCGGAGGAAAATATTCATTCCCATTATCCCAGACAGTTTCCGTCAGTTTTTGCAATGCCGGTGCGAGCGTGTGAATAGGGTTGAGAGCCAGTTCTGGGTAAGCTATATGCCCTTGAATGCCTTTAATACGCAGCTTTCCGCTAAGAGAGCCTCGGCGTCCGTTTTTAATGGAGTCTCCAAGTTTTTTACTGCTTGATGGTTCTCCAACTAGGCAGTAGTCGAACTTTTCGTTTCTGGCTTCAAGTGTTTCGATAACTTTTACGGTGCCATCAATCGCAGGACCTTCTTCATCACTGGTAATCAAAAAACCAATAGAGCCCTTGCAGTTAGGATAGTTGTTTAAGAAACGCTGTGTAGCAATCATAAAACACGCGATACTGCTTTTCATATCCGCAGAGCCACGGCCAATCAACATTTCATTTTCTACCGAGGCAGAGAAAGGCGGGTGAGACCATTTTTCTACAGGACCAGTGGGAACTACATCAGTATGACCAGCAAATACAATAAATGGTGTCTCAGTTCCATGACGAGCCCACAGGTTAGATACATCACCAAAGTTCATTTGTTCAGTTTTAAAGCCTAAAGGAGTAAGAAAATCAGAGATGAGTTTCTGGCAACCTTTGTCATCAGGTGTGACTGAGTCGATTTGGATCAGTTGTTGCGCGAGTTTGATTGTTTCACTCATGTTCAATGTTTTTATAGCTTCTTAAATTCCGAGTTATTTTAGGCTTTCATCGGGGCTTTGAGAAGCAAATAATCCTTATGTGTCAGATTACATGACTTAATTTAAGAGTTCTTCATATTCTGCTTGGCTAAAACCAATTAACAGAGATGCATTGATTTCTAGAACAGGTCTTTTAATTAATGTAGGCATTTCTGTTAAGACAGATAAATCACTTCCAGATGTTAATGCTGCTTTCTGTTCGTCAGATAGTTGCTTCCAGCTTGTGCTTCTTTTATTGACTAGAGTATCAAGCGGTTGTTTGTTTAGCCATGTTTGAATGGTATCAATGTCTAGTCCTTGCTTTTTAAAGTCATGAAATTCATAGTCGATATCATGAGATTCTAAGAATTTACGTGCCTTACGGACAGTATCACAATTTGGGATGCCATACATTTTCATGTTACTTCATACCTGATAACGGGAAAAGTCGATGATTATATAGTTTATTCTTCTCTATTTCCTTAAAAGCAATAAAAAACCTATAAAATCCGTGTTTTACATTGATGTAGTTTTGTATCTAATCCATCAAGAGGGTATACTTACCGGCTTATGTATTTTTGATTTTTAAGAGACTAGATATATGACAATCAAGCGAATTGGACACCGTTATAGCGATGCTAAAACTGGGGCGACTTTGGATGTATGGTTTCCACGTTCTAACAAAGAAATTGCTCGTAATTGCTTAGCATTACAAGCGGGTATCATTAAAGCTGATTTTGTAACAGTTGAAATTGATTCTGTTGATAGTGTGCCTGAGTCAGCAGAAGATGCTTATTTACGCCTTCATTTATTGTCTGAGTGTGCTTATAAGCCGCATGAAATTAATCTTGATGGTGTGTTTGGACTTTTAACGAACGTTGCTTGGACTAACGCTGGTCCGGTATTGCCACCCGAAGTAGAAAGTCTTCGTGAAGCAATTGCTGATCAACCAATTCAGTTAACAATTACTTCTATCGATAAATTCCCTCGTATGGTGGATTATGTCGTTCCTGAGGGTGTTCGCATCGGAGATGCAGATCGTGTTCGACTTGGAGCGCATTTAGCACCAGGAACAACTATCATGCATGAAGGGTTTGTGAACTTTAATGCAGGGACTTTAGGTCAATCAATGGTTGAGGGCCGTATTTCAGCTGGTGTTGTAGTCGGTGATCATACTGATATTGGCGGTGGTGCGTCCATTATGGGCACATTGTCTGGTGGCGGTAAGCAAGTCATCTCTATGGGACAACGTAATCTGTTAGGAGCTAACGCTGGATTAGGCATTTCTCTTGGAGATGACTGTATTGTTGAGTCAGGCCTTTATCTGACTGCGGGTACCAAGGTGAAGATGCCTGATGGTTCTATCGTTTCCGCTCGTGATCTGTCAGGTCAATCGAAGTTGCTTTTCCGTCGCCATAGCCAAACAGGCCAAGTTCAGGCAATTATGACTGATGGTACAGTTTGGAGTGGCCTAAACAGCGTTCTTCACAGTAACGATTAATCGTTAGGTTGTGTACTTGGCGTTCTGCTAAGTAATCTATTGAATTACTCGGCAGTTCTTGCCGGGTAATATACTTTCCTCATCTCAAGGGTTTTAAATGTCTAGGATATTAGGACTTGATCACGTCAGTATTCTTGTTAAAGATGCAGAAGCATCTCTCGAGTTTTATCAAAGTCTGCTTGATCTCAAAGTGCTAGAGCGACCAAACTTAGGGTTTCCTGGTTATTGGTTGGACTTGTCACAGGGGCAAAGCCTGCATTTGATGCAACTGGAGAACCCAAGTTTAGGCGTTGAAAGACCCGAGCATGGCGGAAGAGACTTTCATTTTGCGCTAAGAGTTGATGATATAGAGGTATTTCAGAAACGCCTTGAAGAAAAGGGTGTGAGTTATACCGCTAGCCGGTCGGGTAGGAAAGCCCTTTTTGTCAGAGATGCTGACGATAATGCATTTGAGCTTTTTGAAGTATCCGGTTTATAGATCTATTCGATATGTTCCAGTAGGGTTGCAGTTAAATTTTCTTTAAAACTGGCATCATTCATCTGAGCATTGGTTGTTGAGCTGATTAGAAAAACATCTTCGGCTTTTTCACCAACCGTGTTGATTTTTGCACCATGAACTCTGATTTCACATTGTTTGAATGCTAAACCAATTTTTGCCAGCAAGCCTGGAATATCCTTAGTGTGGATGGTTAGCTCTGTCAGTTTGTCATTCACTTCCATTAGTTGTATTTCAGTAGGTGTCTCGAACACACGAATTCTTCTTGGCTGTGGTTGTTGAACTCTTGGTGTTGGGGTGGATAAACTTAGCTCATAGCGAAGTGTTTCTGAAATTTGATGTAAGTCGTCTTCAGCCTCGACATACTGGTTATCTCTATCCAGCAAGTAGATGATGACGAGTGTTTGCTTGTTCATGCCGGAGTAAATTTTCGCCTCTACTATGTTTAACCCTAATTTATCAATGACATTTGTGATTTGCGCAAAGAGATAATTACGATCAGGCATGTAGATAATTAATTCGGTTGCGCCACGTTGAGTTTTACTTTCTAGATTAACAAGGGTCGCTTTCGTCTCTGCTTTGTAAAGTAGTTTGGTGATTCTTGATATTTCTGCTGAAGTTAGCTGGTTGAAGAATTCTGTGTTGTCGAATGCTGCCCAAAACTCTTGGTATTCGCTTGTATCTAATTCTCTTTTTTGTAAAAGCTCGCGCGCTCGTTCTTTGTTCAAAATGGCTTGTTTTGTTTTGTCTCGAGGCAGAACTGTTGACTTGTCCAATGCCTGTGTTGTGCTGTGGTACAATTGGAGAAAAAGTTGGTTTTTCCAGTCACTCCAAACTTCTTTTGATGTTGCGAGAACATCCGCTAAAGTCAAAAGGTATAAGTAGTCCAGTTGTTCTTGTGTACCCACTAATTTTGCAAACTGATTTATGACGTAAGGGTCAGACAAGTCCTTCTTTTGAGCAACATAAGAGAATTCCAAGTGTTTGAGAACAAGCCAGCTTAAGAGTTCGGTGTCTTTTTCAGATAAGTTGTGTTTGAAGCTAAAGTTTTTTGCATCAATGGCTCCGAGTTCTTCGTGTGCACCATCACGCCCTTTGGCAATATCGTGGAATAAACCGGATAAAAGAAGTATTTCGGGCTTACAAATGTTCTTAGCTATCTGGTAAGCCGTAGGGAATTCATAGGCATGTTCTTCCAAAAAGAAACGTCTAATATTTCTAATTACTAGTAATGTGTGTTCGTCCACTGTATAGGCATGAAAAATATTGAACTGCATCAGTCCTGATATTTTTTGAAAAACAGGAAGGTAAGCACCTAGAATGCCATAAGCATACATTCGTTTTAATGACGTGTAGACGCCCTTTGGCTGTCTAAAAATTTCGATAAACAGCGCTTTATTGATAGGGTCTGAACGAAACTCATCATTGATTAAATGTAGACTGTTTCTAATTAAACGTATTGTCCTAGAACGAATGCCTTGTATGGATTGCTTATAGTTTTCGAGAATGATAAAAATTTCGAGAAGGGCGGTCGGATTCTTGTCAAAAAGGTTGTCCTGCTTTGCATCAAGATAACTGTCGATTAGCTGAAACCTAGGGTTTATCGTCTCGATGACTTCATGTTCCGGCTTAAAAATTTCTTCCTTAAAATGCTGAATCAGTATTTCATTTAAACGGGCGATTGTGCCAACGTTTTGATAGTAAGGTTTCATGAAGCTTTCTACAGTTTTATTGATATCTTCTTCGTGGAAGCCAAATAATTCTGCCAGTTGTTGTTGATATTCGAATAGCAAACGGTCTTCATGGCGTTTTTTTAATCGGTGTAAGCCGAAACGAATTTTATTTAGGTACCAGTAAGCTTTGTGAATTTCTTGGAACTCTCGTAAGGAAATGAAATCATGTTCAAGCAATCCTTGAAGAGAGTGCGCGCCAAAATGCCTTTTAGCAATCCAAAAAATGCTGTGTAAATCACGTAAACCGCCAGGGCTCTCTTTAACGTTTGGTTCAAGTTGATAGAAGGTGTCTAGGTAGCGCTTATGTCGTGCTTGTTGCTCTTCTAGTTTTGCTTCAAAAAACTCTTTGCTTGGCCAAAATGATTTGTTAAGCCAGATTTTTTGGAGTTTTTGTGAAGTTTCATAATCGCCAGCAAGCCAGCGAGACTCGATTAAGCTAGTTGCTGTTGATACATCTTCTTTAGCATCCGCTATACATTCGGCAATGCTTCTTACCGAGTGGCCAACGTGAAATCCTAAATCCCATAGATAAGTAATAAAAGTGGATATGGGTTCTTGTAGTTTGTCGCAATTATCACCCAAGATAAGTAGGTCGATATCGGAAAAGGGCTGTAATTCTTTGCGGCCATAGCCCCCGATGGCGACTAGAGAAACATCTTGCTGATTTTCCTTCGGCACAAAATGGTTCCATATCTTGATGATAAGCTGATCTACAAAGGAGGTGCGCTCCTTCAATAAAGATTCAATAGATACATTATTATCAAATTTTTCAAATTGCTGTTGGTTGAAATGTTCCAACAGCATTCTCCCGTTTTGCAGAGAAATTTTTCTTGCATCATGCTGTAGGCTAGAGATGAAATTTGGCAGAACGGGGGTGTCAGACATGTATCTTTAGTCCATTAAAGTTTAAGGAAGGATAGGGGTTTCGTTTTGTCTGAGTGTAAATGCTTCATAGCCACTTTCCGTTACCAGAATAGTGTGTTCCCACTGGGCAGATAGCTTTTTATCTTTTGTGACAACCGTCCAGTTATCGCCTAAGAGGCGGATATCTGATTTACCTAGGTTGATCATTGGTTCAATTGTAAAGACCATTCCCGGCTTAAGTACAATGTTTTTTAATTCGGGTGTTCTATAGTGCAAGACTTGTGGTTCTTCGTGAAAGTCTGCACCGATGCCGTGACCACAATATTCTTTTACAACAGAAAAGTTGTTTTTGTGGGCGTGATCTTCTATGGCTGCGGCGACATCATACAGTGTTGCTTCCGGCTTAACTTGCTCTATCCCAAGCCACATGCATTCTCTTGCAACTCGGCAAAGACGGCTTGCATAAGGTTTTACTTCGCCAACTTCAAACATCATGCTGGTATCCCCGTGGTATCCATCTTTAATAACTGTGATATCTATGTTGACAATATCCCCTTTTTTAAGACGCTTGCTGTAATCTGGAATGCCGTGGCAGACGACGTGATTGATTGATATGCAACTTGATGCTGGAAATCCATGGTAGCCTAAAGTTGCAGGAATGGTTTGTTGCTCGTTGACCATGTAGTTGTGAGCAATTTCATTCAGCTCTCCGGTTGAGATTCCAGCGACAACATGGGGGGTTAACATGTCAAGCACGTCCGCAGCGAGTTTACCCGCTATGCGAAGCTTTTCGATTTCTTCCTGTGTTTTTATCTTTATTGCCATTGTTCGGGAACCATGAGTTTGGAACCTGAAGTTTCATTAGTGATCTTCAAAAGAAATGCCGAGTTTGCCGTGTGACAAAAGACATGTGACTTTAATCTTTTATGAAACTACAAGGTTTAAATTGAAATAAGTGTGGCGTTATGGTATAAATGCGCCGCCCATCAAAGTTTGATGGCAATTTTAACAGAAAAAACCACACGCTTTCCAATACATCATTTGGGGTGCCTTAATTACCCGATAGCGGTAAGCCAAGCGAAACTGCTTTGTTAAAAAGGTTCGAATGATGGGAGATGCGGAGGCTTAACCCAAGAAATGGAGAAAAATCATGGCAAAAGTTACTATGCGCCAAATGCTTGAAGCGGGTGTTCACTTCGGACATCAAACTCGTTATTGGAACCCAAAAATGGGTGAGTACATTTTCGGTGCTCGAAACAAAATTCATATCGTAAACTTGGAAAAAACTTTACCACTGTTTAACGATGCTTTGAACTTTCTAGGTGGTGTTGCTGCGAAAAAGGGAAATATCCTTTTCGTAGGTACAAAAAGAGCTGCTGGTGAATTGGTTGCTCAAGAAGCTCAACGTTGTGGAATGCCTTATATAAACCACCGTTGGTTGGGTGGTATGTTGACAAACTTTAAAACCATCAAGCAATCAATTAAGCGTTTAAAAGACTTAGAAACACAAGAGCAAGACGGTACTTTCGAAAAAATTACCAAAAAAGAAGCTTTGATGCGTACGCGTCAAAAAGAAAAGCTAGAGTTGTCTCTAGGTGGTATCAAAGATATGCGTGCAATGCCTGATGCTATCTTTATTATCGATACAGGTAATGAAAAAATTGCTATTCAAGAAGCTAAAAACTTGGGGATTCCTGTAGTTGGTGTTGTTGATACTAATAACGACCCTAGTGGTATTGACTATGTAATTCCTGGGAATGATGACGCTGTAAGAGCGGTTTCTCTATATTTGTCTGCGGCGGCAGATGCAATTAACGAAGGTAAATCAACTATTACAACTGCGGTTGAAGGTGATGACTTCGTAGAAGAGAAAGCTGAAGCAGCAGAGTAATACAGACTCACTTTTACAAGGCCTGGCATTTGCTGGGCTTTCTTATTTTTAAATCTAAATATTGAGGAAATTAAGAATGGCAGTTACAGCTTCTATGGTAAAAGAGCTGCGTGAAATTACAAGCGCAGGAATGATGGATTGTAAAAAAGCTCTGTCTGAAACTGATGGAGATATGGATGCGGCAATCGAGTATTTGCGCAAGAAAGGTATGGCTGGTGCTGATAAAAAAGCTGGACGTATCGCTGCTGAAGGCGTAATCGCGATAGCTATTTCTGATGACAAGAAAAAAGCTGCAATCGTTGAAGTAAACTGTGAAACTGACTTTGTTGCAAAAGGCGATGAGTTTAAAGGTTTTGCAGATGAAATCGCAAAAATTGTTTTGAACACTGATATTACAGATGTAGAAGCTCTTATGGGGCAAACAATGTCTAGCGGTAAATCAATTGACGAAACTCGTCGTGAACTGATTGCAAAAATTGGTGAAAACATGGGGGTGCGCCGTATTGAATTGGTTGAAACAAATGGCCAAATCGGTCAATATCAGCATGGTGAAAAGATTGGTGTTGTTGTTGCGATGGAAGGCGGTGATGACTCACTGATTCGTGATGTAGCAATGCATGTTGCTGCTTCTAAGCCAACAGCAATTTCTGCGAATGATGTTGATGCTGAAGTGATTGAAAAAGAGCGTAACTTCCAAATCGAACAAGCGCAAAGTTCTGGTAAGCCAATGGAAATCATTGAAAAAATGATTGAAGGGCGTATGCGTAAGTATCTTGAAGAGATCACTTTATTGGGTCAAGCGTTTGTTAAAGATCCTGACCAAACTGTTGAGAAGCTTCTTAAATCAAACAATGCAGAAGTAAAATCTTTTGTACGTTTGGAAGTTGGTGAAGGTATTGAAATTGAGCAAACAAACTTCGCTGATGAAGTTGCAGCAGCTGCAGCAGCAATAAAAGGTTAATTCCTTTTCTGAAGTCACAGCGTGCATATTTATTTTGTGCATACTGTGGCTTTTTTTATATGTAAAAAGATATTTTTAAATTAGACCTGTTGTTTTGGGTTACTTTAAAAATAGTTTTTAGAAAATAATTGGTTGAGGGCGCGTATGTCATTGAAGTATTCAAGAGTGTTGCTGAAGTTTAGTGGAGAAGCGCTGATGGGGTCTGGTGATTTTGGTCTGGATTCAGCAACATTGCGTCAAGTGGTTGGAGAAGTAAAGACGCTTAGAGGCTTGGGTGTCGAAGTAGGTATTGTTGTTGGTGGTGGTAATATTTTCCGTGGTGCTCAAATTGCTGGGGCGGGTATTGCTAGAACAACGGGTGATCAAATGGGAATGATGGCAACGGTTATTAATGCGCTGGCCTTAAGAGACGTTGTTGAAGATATGGAAATGGATGCGGTTGTGTATTCCGCTATGTCGATAGAAGGGGTTAGTCACGGGTTTCATGCTAATCAAGTTCAAAAAGATTTGAAGCAAGGTAAAGTGGTTATTTTTGCTGCAGGAACTGGTAGTCCTTTCTTTACAACAGATACAGCCGCTGCTCTTAGAGGAATAGAGATAGATGCGCAGCTGGTGATGAAAGCAACAAAGGTTGATGGTATTTACACAGCAGATCCAATGAAAGACCCTAGTGCCGAACGTTACTCTGAGCTTTCATTTGATGAGGTGATTGCTAAAAATTTACAAGTAATGGATATGGCGGCCTTTGTTCTTTGTAGAGAACATAATATGCCAATACGCGTGTTTGATATGTTTAAAAAAGACGCAGTAGTCAGAATTGTTAAGGGTGAAGATGAAGGCACTCTTGTTCGTCCATAATAGTTTAAGGAGAGAAAAATGATAAATGAGATTCATGACGATGCAAAAGGGCGCATGTCAAAGTCTGTTGAAAATCTAGAATCTAATTTTGCCAAAATTCGTACAGGGCGAGCTCATCCAAGTATTTTAGATGCTGTAATGGTTGAATATTATGGTTCTGAAGTCCCGATTAGCCAAGTAGCAAATATTAATATAGAGGACGCTAGAACCTTAGTAGTTCAGCCATGGGAACAGCCAATGGTAGCGCCGATTGAAAAAGCTATTATGCAGTCTGAGCTGGGAGTGAATCCTGTTTCAAATGGCCATATGCTAAGAATTCCAATGCCCCCGCTAACAGAGGAAAGACGTAAAGAGTTTATCCGTCTAGCTAGAGCTGAAGCTGAGTCAGCAAGAGTTGCTATTAGAAATGTTAGAAGAGATGCTAATTCAGATTTGAAAGACTTAAACAAAGATAAAGAAATTACCGATGATGAGCTGAGAAGAGCTGAAGAAAATATTCAAAAAACGACAGACTCTTTTATTGCTGAAATTGACAAGCTTCTATCTGAAAAAGAAGCCAGTCTCATGGAAATATAAGCTGAATTTAGAATGCTTTTACGGCATAATGGTTCGCTAGTCGTATAATCGGCCTACCCAAAATGGTGGGCCGTTTTGTTTTATTTGAAAGCATAAGTTTTATTAAATATTTACCCTCATGAATCAGCCTAAACATATAGCCATTATTATGGATGGAAATGGACGCTGGGCAAAAAAACGTTTTTTGCCTCGTTTTGTCGGCCACCAAAAAGGGCTTAAGGCTGTCAAAAAAGTCGTTTCTCATTGTGCTGAACTAGGTGTTGAATCCTTAACACTGTTTGCGTTTAGTACGGAAAATTGGAAGCGCCCTCAAGACGAAGTTTCAAAATTAATGGGACTTTTCTTAACAGCACTTCAAAGTGAAGTCGGAAAGCTGCATAAGAATAATGTTAAGTTGACAGTAATAGGTGACCAAACGCCATTTTCGGAAGAAATAAAAAGACACATTGTCGAGGCAGAAAAATTAACGGAAGATAATTCCGGTTTGAAGCTGAATATTGCTGCGAATTACGGTGGAAGGTGGGATATTCTCCAAGCTGTAAAAGCTTGGCAGAAGTTAAACCCAAGCTGTTCAATTGATGATTTAACAGAAGAAGATATTTCAGGAAAGCTTTCTCTTGCGGGGCAAAGTGAGCCAGACCTGTTAATTAGAACAGGCGGAGAGCAAAGAATCAGTAACTTTTTGATTTGGCAAATGGCTTATGCAGAGTTCTATTTTACAGATGAGTTATGGCCGGATTTTAATGAAAAATCCATTGATTCGGCGATTAGGTCTTTTTCAAATAGAGAGAGGCGCTTTGGAAAGACCAGTGAACAGGTAAGCCATGATTCAGACTAGGGTTTTGACGGCAATAGTTTTAGTACTGATCTTTGGAGCAGCGTTGTTTAAGTTTGACTTGTTGCAGTGGGTCGGATTTATTTTGTTTGCTACTTTTTGGGCTGGCTGGGAATGGGCTGGGCTGGCTAGTGTTAATAACAAACTATTCAAGTTGATCTATGCATTTATTGTCACAGTATCATCATACCTACTGTATGTTTACTTCGATGACAGCTTTATTTTTCTTTTAGTTCCGGTTGAGGTTGTTGTCATGATCTCGATGGTGACTGTCTACCAATTGAAAAAAGGGAAGCGACTCGTTGATAATTCATTAGTTTTATTGCTTGGATTCTTTTCTATCCTTCCGTTCGCGCTCTCAATGATTACTTTCAGACAAACATTTTCACCTGAGTTGTTGTTGTTGTGTCTAGCAATTATCTGGGCAATTGATATCGGTGCATTTTTTTCTGGCAGACGCTTTGGTAAGCGGAAACTTGCTTCTTATGTTAGTCCAGGTAAAACATGGGAAGGTGTGCTTGGTGGTTTTCTCTTTGCTATCGTTGTTGCCTATTTAGGTTTGTATTTTATTCAACCCTATATTCTATCAAGTGCTTTACAAGTCACTTTACTGCTGGCAGGTATTGGTCTTCTATCAATTTATGGAGACCTGTTTGAGAGTCTATTAAAGCGTCAAGCTAATATTAAGGATAGTGGTTTTTTGTTGCCTGGGCATGGTGGGATTCTTGATAGGGTTGATAGCTTATTGCTAGCGATGCCAGTCTTCTATGTTTTTTGGCTTTGGGTGAGTTAGTTTAATGACATTTCTTTGGTCAGCACTTGGGTTTGTTATTGCTATGGGGCTACTTGTCGCAATACATGAGTGGGG
The DNA here is from genome assembly GCF_013340845.1 of Hydrogenovibrio marinus. Taxonomy (NCBI): domain Bacteria; kingdom Pseudomonadati; phylum Pseudomonadota; class Gammaproteobacteria; order Thiotrichales; family Piscirickettsiaceae; genus Hydrogenovibrio; species Hydrogenovibrio marinus. The sequence goes on along the minus strand of NZ_AP020335.1, from coordinate 1,374,763 downwards.
GCATTTTATTGTTGCTAAACTTTTTAATGTTAAAGTTCTGACTTTTTCCATTGGTTTTGGAAAGCCTCTGTTAAGGAAAAGAATTGGCGAGACACAGTATCAAATTGCAATGTTTCCACTAGGAGGATATGTAAAGTTTCTTGATGAGCGAAATGGTGATGCAGTATCTGTTAATGATGATCTGACTAGAGCATTTAATCGCCAAACAGTATTCAAGCGGTTTGCAATTGTATTAGCAGGGCCTTTGATTAATCTGATTTTTGCTTGGATGGTCTTTTCGTGGTTATACTTTTGGGGTGTACCGGGAATGAAGCCTATTTTTGAAAAGGTTGTTCCGAACTCAGCATTGTCATCTTCTTTCCAAAGTGTTTCGAGCAATCTATGGCAAATTGAAGCGGTAGATCAAAAGGTTACGCAAACGTGGAGAGCAGTGCACCAAAAGTTACTGTTGGAAAAGCTTTCTGGTAAAGACAGTGTTGCGTTAACATTAAGAAATTTTTCGGAAGGCACCCACCCTCAAGAGGTGTCAATTCAAAAAAATATTCTGCTTTCAATCAATGAGTTGGACTTAAATAACCCTAAACAAGATTGGTTAACCCAACTTGGTTTTGTGCCTTTTTCGCCAAGCTTCCCTCCTGTTATTGGGGAGGTCATTCCTAGTTCGCCAGCTTTTGCGGCAGGTTTCTTACCAGGGGATCGGTTAGAAGAATTTAATGGGAAGAAGTTGTCAAATTGGGCTGAGTTTGCGACTGAAGTTCGTGCTAATCCAGGCAAAGAGATTAGTGTTGTTTTTTTAAGAAATGGAAATCGCCATTTTATCAGTTTGAAGCTAGGTGAGCAGGTTGTCGAAGGTAAGCCTAAAGGACTTTTTGGAGCAAAACTTCATATAGATGAGAAGCTGTTTTCTCCATATCAAACGGTTGTTTCATTTCCATTTTTTGATGCTGTTCAAGAAGGTTTTACGCATTCCGTCAATCTAATAGAAATGACGTTAGACATGATTCAAAAGATGTTCAGCAGTGAAGTTTCTCCTCGAAATTTGTCCGGTCCAATTTCGATAGCTGATTACTCTGGGAAAGCTTTAGAAAATGGATGGATAAGCTTTTTGAGTTTATTGGGATTGTTAAGTTTGAGCTTGGGAATATTGAACTTATTGCCCATTCCTATGTTAGATGGCGGGCACTTAGTGCTGTATTCAATAGAAGCCATAAAAGGTGTGCCCGTCAGTGATGGTACAGAGCTTTTTGTGCAAAAGCTGGGTTTTATAATAATTGTCAGCTTGACTATTTTTGCTTTAATAAATGATTTGGTTCGTATTTCAAATGATTAAACGTGTTTTTCTTATACTTGGGTTGATGGCTTCCTGTTTACTGGGGCCCGTTGCATATGCAACAGATTTCAAAATACAAAAAATTGAGGTTGAAGGGAATCATAGAATTAGCTTTGAAACAGTCAGAAGCTATTTACCAATTGATGTCGGCGACACGTTGACTACGAAACTTACAAGAGAGAGCTTAAAGCAATTATATGCGACAAAGTTTTTTCAGGACATTGCACTTTACCAGCTTCCTAATGGGCTACTAAAGGTCGTTGTGAAAGAAAGACCTTCAATTTCTGATATTACGTTCGAAGGTAATGAGCTAATAAAAACAGATGACTTGAAGCAGGCACTCGATGGCCTTGGCGTGAAGAAAGGTCGTATTTTTAACAAGAATCAACTAGTAAAAATCATTGTAGATTTGCGTCGACAGTATCAAAATCAAGGCTATTATGCTGCCGATGTTAAGATTGATGTGGAAAACCTGCCTAGAAATCGAGTTTCATTGAAAGTTAAGGTCGAGGAAGGTCAACCTGCCAATATTGGTCGTATTACTCTAGTGGGAAATAAAACTTACAGTGATAATAAACTCAAAGGCACTATGATGCTTTCAGAGTCTGTGGTCATTGGTAGTAATGATAAATATTCAAAGCCAAAGCTTCAGTCTGATGAAGAATCTCTTAGATCATATTATATGGATCGTGGTTTTGCAGAGTTTAAGCTTGAATCCACACAGGTCAGCTTATCACTTGATAAAACTCAGGTTTTTATCACCATCAATATGAACGAAGGTCCTCAATATACAGTTTCTAATGTGAAGTTCTCCGGAGAAACCATTCTTAGTAAAGAGGAACTTAATAAGTTGCTTAGGATTCACCCTGGGGAATTATTTTCTCGCAGCCATATCGTTGCAACCGTGAATGCTTTGAGAGATAGATTGAGTGAAGAAGGGTATGCATTTGCGAATGTTGAGCCTATTACTATTCTGGACAAAAACAATCGATTGGTCAGTATTGATTTCAGGGTTGAACCTAAAGATAGAGTGTACGTTCGACGAATTATTATTAAGGGAAATACTCGAACCAGAGATTATGTTATACGTCGCGAACTGCGTCAGTTTGAAAGTGCGCCATATTCTTTAAAAGGAGTTCGACGTTCCAATACTCGATTGAACAGGTTGGGGTATTTTAAGAAGGTTAAGATTGATACCCAACGCATCTCTCGAGATCAGGTTGACTTGGTTGTAAATGTTGATGAACAATCTACAGGCTCATTCAATGCCGGGATTGGATATTCGCAAGTTGATGGTGTGAATTTTACGATTGGTGTTACAGAGCGTAACGTAATTGGAAGTGGTTATAAAGCCAATATTAACAGTACTTATAGTAGTTCAACAAAATCCTTGGATCTAGGCGTTACCAATCCTTATTTCACTCCTGATGGCGTTTCGCTGGGCGGTGGAATTTATGCTAGTGAAATTGATGCGGCGCAACTAGGGGTATCAGACTATACGACGAATAACTATGGTGTTCGTGTAAATATGGGGTATCCAACAAGTGAGTTTAGTAACTTGAGTTATGGCTTGAAGTTCGATGATCAAAAACTCGTATGTATTGATACTTTCAGTGTTTGTAAAGATTACACAGCAATCTATGGAAGTCATTTTAACTCGGTGCGTTACTCAATGGGTTGGAGTTATGACTCGAAGAATTCGTTCTATTTCCCAACTGACGGTCAGTCAACAGGTGTAACTGGAGAAGTCACTATTCCAACCAGTTCAGAGGTCTCATTCTATAAATTGTACTTAGATGAAAGTGTTTATTTTCCGATGTCAGATAACTTTACATTTAAGGTCAAGGGAAATGCAGCTTATGGTGATGGTTTAGGGAGCTATAAAGGGCTGCCATTTTATGAAAACTTCTATGCTGGAGGTATGGGGTCAGTTAGAGGGTATGAACCAAACTCTTTAGGTCCTGTTTATGATTTGGCAACTCAAGGGTCAGATAGGCCGACAGGTGGTAATGTAAAACTGATTGCGAATGCAGAGTTGATTTTCCCAATGCCATTTATTGAAGATTCGAGCAATATCAGAATGAGTGTATTTTTGGATGCCGGTAATGTTTTTAATGGTTTTGACAATGTAAAAGCAGAAGATTTCCGTGCTTCTACAGGGATATCTATGGCGTGGATTACCCCAGTAGGGCCATTGGCATTCAGTTTAGCAAGAGCACTTAACGATAAACCTGGGGACAAAACGCAAGTGTTCCAGTTTAACCTCGGTGTTCCGCTTTAATTTGCTGTCTATAAAGCTAGGTATGCTTAAAAAAAATCGTTTACAATTAATCCGTTTGATTTAAATAAATAAGGAATTGGTATGCGTCGTTTACTTGTGGTTCTAACAAGCATTATGCTGTTTTCCCTTTCAGCCAATGTTCAAGCTAAGGACATGAAGCTTGGCGTCGTAAATGTCGGATTATTATTGGAGAAAGCGCCTCAAGCACAAAGTGCGAGCAAAAGCCTAGAAAAAGAGTTTGGGCCTCAACAGGCTGAGTTAACTCAGCTTGCAAAAAAGCTTGAAGCAAAGCAAAAAGATTATCAAAAAAATAAACTAATCCTTTCGGATGCTCAAAAAAGTGCGTCAGAGCGAGAAATTAGCCTAATGACTAGGGATATTCAAAGAAAAAGGAATGATATTCAAGAACTTGTAAATATCCGCAGAAATGAAGAGCTGGCTAAGCTACAGAAAATCGTCAATCAGGGTATTAAGGCTATCGGTAAAAAAGAAGGGTTTGACCTGATTTTGTATGAAGGAATTGCTTATACCAACAATAGTCTAGATGTCACGCAAAAAGTTTTGGATTACTTGAGAGAAGAAGACAAGCAGCAACGAGCAGGTTTTAATAAATAAAAGGAATTAGTTTGAAACTTTCTGAAGTCGTTGAATGGTTGTCTGAATGTGAAATTAGCTCTTATTTAATAGGGGATGAAACACAAGAAATAGTTCAAATTGCTGGTTTGGCAGAAGCGCAGGGAGGGCAAATTAGCTTTTTTTCCGATAAGCGCCGACTCAATCAGCTCAAAGCTACAAAAGCTTCTGCTGTTTTGATTACCAAAGAGATGGCTAATCAAACGAGTGCAAATAAAATAGTTGTAGATGTTCCTTATGTCGCTTATGCATACATCGCGCAAAAACTGAACCCCGAAAAAACTTATCCGGGAATTCACCCAGAAAGTTTTGTTGCTTCTAGTGCCGTTATTCCAAGTAGTTGCCAAGTCGACGCCGGCGTTTATATTGCTGAAGGTGTTCAAATGGGAGAAAACTGTATCATCAACTATGGTTCTGTGATTGAAAAAGGGACTGTTTTAGGCGATGACTGTCGGGTTTATCCTAATGTAACCGTTATGAATGATTGTGTACTGGGCAACGCTGTAACCGTTGAGTCTGGAACGGTTATTGGTGGACAAGGTTTTGGCTTTGCAAACCAAAAGGGGAAGTGGATTAGAATTCCTCAACTAGGGCGCGTCATAATTGGGAATAATTGCTGGATTGGTAATAATTGCGCGATTGATCGCGGTGCGTTGGGGGACACAGTTATTGGTGATAACTGTATATTAGATAACTTGATTCATATCGCACATAACGTAGAGATTGGAGCTGGCTGTGCCATAGCCGGTCAGGTTGGGATTGCCGGCAGTACAAAAATTGGAAATTATTGTGTGTTTGCAGGCCAAGTTGGCGTAAATGGCCATATTGAGGTTGCGGACAAAGCAATGTTTAATGCAAAATCAGGCGTCACACACTCAATCAAAACGTCCGGAAGTTATTCTGGGTTTCCTGCTGTAGAAACTGGAAGTTGGCAAAAAACAACCGTAAGGCTGAAGAATCTGGAAAAAATGAGTAAGCAGATTAAGCAGTTAGAAAAAGAATTGGAAAGTATAAAAAAACAATTGGAAGATTAACCATGTTATTAGACGTTAAAGAAATTTTTGAGTATTTACCTCACCGCTATCCGTTTTTGCTTGTTGATCGCGTTACCGAGTTTGAAGCGGGTAGTCACTTAAAAGGGTATAAGAACGTCACATATAATGAACCTCAATTTACAGGGCATTTTCCGGATAACCCTATTATGCCTGGCGTCATGATTATTGAAGCCATGGCTCAATGTACTGGGATTCTTGCGTTTAAAACACAAGAAGTTAAGCCAGACGGTACATCTATGTACTATTTAGCTGCAGTTGATAATTGTCGTTTTAGAAAGCCAGCAGTACCGGGTGATAAGCTAGAGTTTGAAGTTAAGACTGTTAATAATAAAAAAGGCATTTGGAAGTTTGAGTGTAAAACTTTTGTTGAAGGGAAAATTATTGCGTCGTGTGACATGTTGTGTGCAGAACGTAAAGTTTAATGACTTTTAAGGAATGAGAGTTTTGATTCATCCGACAGCAATAATTGATGATAGCGTAACTTTGGATGAAGGCGTGTCAGTAGGCGCCTATGCAGTCATTCAAGGGAACGTTATGATTGGAAAAAACACTATTGTTGAGCCTCATGTGGTTATTTCTGGTCCGACAATGATTGGAGAGGGAAACCACTTTTTCCAGTTTTGTTCAATCGGTGCAGCGCCGCAGGACAAAAAGTACACCAATGAGCCGACAAAACTAACCATCGGCAATAACAATACCTTTCGAGAGAATGTAACTGTCAATCGTGGTACCGTACAAGATAGAGGCGAGACTACTATCGGTGATAATAACTGGATTATGGCAGGTGTACATATTGCCCATGATTGTATTGTAGGGAATAACACCATTATGGCTAATGCATCAGCATTGGCCGGACATGTCACGGTAAATGACTGGGCTATTTTAGGTGGTTATACTTTGGTTCACCAATTTTGCCATATCGGTGAACACAGCTTCTGTGGAATGGGAAGTGTGATCAACCAGGATGTACCAAACTTTATTACTGTTTCAGGAAACCTTGCGGGGCCAAGAGGACTAAATGTCGAAGGTTTAAAGCGACGAGGTTTTTCCCGCGAGCAAATTAACTTGGTCAAAAAAGCTTACCGTGCTTTGTATCGAACTGGCTATCGTCTAGAAGAAGCTATCAAAGAAATCGAATGTATCAACGATGAGAAGGATACGCTTTCATCTCTAATCAAATTCCTCAAAAACTCTTCTCGTGGAATCGTCAGATAATATTATGACTGAAGCCGAAAAGCCTGTTTTTGCAATGATTGCAGGCGAAGCTTCGGGAGATTTATTGGCGGCAGGGTTAATAAAATCCCTTAAGCGCCGTTATTCTGGTGCTAGGTTTATTGGTATCGGTGGTCCAAGAATGATCGCGGAAGGCTTTGAAAGCCTGTATCCAATGGAAAAACTTTCTGTGATGGGGTTTTCTGAGGTCCTCAAGCACTTGCCAGAACTGCTTAAAATTCGTAAAGAGATTATTCAAACTCTCTTACAATTAAAGCCAAATGTGTTTATTGGTATTGATGCGCCAGACTTTAATTTTAAAGTTGAAGAAACCCTGAAAAAGTCTGGGATAACATCTGTACATTATGTAGGTCCATCGGTTTGGGCATGGCGAGAAAAGCGCTTAAACAAAATTAAGCACCAAGTAGACGGCGTGCTGGTTTTGTTTCCTTTTGAAATTCCTTACTATGATAAATATGATATTCCAGTAAAGTTTGTAGGACATCCGTTAGCGAATCAGATTCCCGAAACATCTGATGTGCAGGATGCTAGAAATACACTTCGTTTGCCCTTAGAGGCAAATATAACTGGGCTTATGCCTGGTTCAAGAATGTCTGAAATCAATATGATGGCTGAAGTTTATGTTAAGGCTGCGGTGATCCTTGCGAAAATCTATCCGGATATGATATTTATTGTTCCTTGTGTGCATGACAAAGCAAGACAACGCATTCAAGAAGCTGTCGACAAGTATGGCAAGGAATTGAATGTTCACCTATTTGATCGTCAGTCAGATAAAGTTATTGCCGCCTCAAATCAACTTATTGTTACCTCTGGTACGGCGACATTGGAAGTCGCGCTACACAAGAAACCATTGGTCTTGGCAATCAAGTTACATCAAATTTCTTATTGGATAATGAAGTCTTTGGCAACCACTCAATGGATAGGTTTGCCAAATATTTTGGCACAAAGGTCTATCGTTCCTGAATTAATACAACAAGATGCGACGCCTGAAAAAATAGCCCATGCATTAGGCGTTTTAATCTCTACACCAGAGTTGAGACAGCAGCAAATTGAAGCTTTTGAGCAACAGTATAAACAACTCAAGCAGAATGCATCTGAACTGGCAGCGGATGCTATTGAGTCTTGGGCCGACTTAAAAAGATAAGGTGATGTTGATGGACTTGGATTACCAGCTTGACTTACCTGTTGAACGTTTGGTGGGCGTTGATGAAGTTGGAAGAGGCCCTCTCGTTGGAAATGTGGTTGCGGCGGCAGTTATTTTGCCGGCAGACTGCAATTTGCGACTAGTCGACTCCAAAAAACTTAGTGAGCAAAAACTTAGACTGTTGTCTGATGAAATTAAATCAGTTGCCCTGGATTATGTGATTGCCTCTGCATCACCTGATGAAATTGACGAGTTGAATATTCTCCATGCCACGATGTTGGCAATGAAGAGAGCTGTAGATGGCTTGAAGCTGGACTTCGATAAAGTTCTGGTTGACGGGAATAGATGTCCGAAAATCGACTATGCATGTGAAGCGGTGGTAAAAGGGGATGCTAAAGTTCCCTCAATCAGTGCGGCTTCGATATTGGCCAAAGTTGCACGTGATGAAGAGATGATTGAGTTGGATAAAATGTACCCTCAATATGGTTATGCCAGGCATAAAGGGTATCCGACAAAAATGCATTTGGAAGCAATTGAAATGCACGGTTTGATTGATGGATATCGGCAAAGTTTTAAGCCAATAAAATCCCTTTTGGAGAACGGAAGCATTTGATATTGCTTGCGCCTTACGTAATTTTTGTTAATCTAATATTTATATTTGGTTTGAATATGATTTCCAAAGGTGGAAGGACATGAGTACAACACTAGAACAAGTTGAAAAAACGGCTCAGCTTAGTAAGAACAATCAGCTGAGCCTGATGGTTTTCCAAGTTCAGTTCCCAAGAGAAGGGTATGAGCCACCTTATTATGGAATGAATGTATTTAAAGTTAGAGAAGTCCTTGAGGGACGCGCCTTTGAAGTCTCTGAAATGCCTGAAGCCAATCCTTTGATAGAAGGAATGGTTGAATTACGGGGCGTCTACCTTCCTGTTATTGATTTGCCGAAATGGATGGGCTTTGATATGACCGAGGAAGAAAAAGAAAAGTCCATCATTATCGTATCTGATTTCAGTCATAATTTTGTTGGATTGAGGGTCGCCCACATTCATGGTGTTGAAGAAAAGAACTGGTCAGATATCAAGCCAGCATCAAACTACAATATCAATGTAAATACCAATCAAGTAATCAACCACACCTACCTCGAAAACAGTGACAAGCTTTGCTTCATCCTAGATATTGAAAAGCTACTAATTGAAGCTATGCCTACTATGGCTGAAAAAATCTTTTCTTCAGCAAAATCGGTGGGTAATGAAAGTTATGATTTTTGTGATCAAGTTAAAGAGAGAACCATTCTCTTTGCTGAGGACAGCAAGGCAATACAAAAATACATGGGCATGGTGTTTGAGCAGTTAGGGTTGAAATATCAATCGTTTGATAATGGTAGGTTGTTGTTGAACTACTTGGATAGTCTTGAAGATACGAGCAGTGTTTCAATGGTTTTTACCGACCTGGAGATGCCAGTTGCTTCAGGGCACACAGTGATTAAAGAAATCCGCCAAAATAAAAAGACAAGTGCGCTACCGATTATTGTTCATACCTCTATGACCAGTGAAAACAATAGCCGAGAAGTACTTTCGATGGGGGCTGACTTTTTTGTAGGGAAGGTCGATACTGCTTTAATCGTCGAGACCATCAAAAAGGTCGAGGAAAAGTATTTTGCATAAAATCTGCCAGGTTGGGGGTATAACCCTGAACGACAGGTATAAAAAAAGGCACTGATCAGGTGCCTTTTTTATTCGCCATGCTTTTAAATTAGCGCTGACGTGCTTTGAAACGTGGGTTGGTTTTGTTGATAACATAAACCTTTCCACGACGTCTAACGACTTGGCAGTCTTTATGACGTGTTTTTGCTGATTTTAATGATGATAAAATTTTCATAACTAGATATCCAATTTTTAAGTTTAGTGTCTTCTTCAAGACTTTCAAATTTGAAAGTGGGAATTTTACCGATTTTCAACGAAATGTCTAGTTTTAGCGTAGGTTTTTTATTAGAATTCGGCGAAAATAATGATTTTCGTTTCGTCCACAAGTCATAATCTCGTCTACGGTCTGTAAAAACGGAACACTAAACCTCTTCATGAAAGGCTAGACTAAATTTTGTCTTTAATAACAGAAACTCAAGATCTGCTAACAAACGACGCTAAGCTTAAGCGGTTGATTACAGATTTTGAAGTGCGATCTTCTCAGCTAGAAATGTCTTTAGAGGTCGCGAAGTCCATTGAAGAAAAAAGTGTTTTGTTGGCGGAAGCAGGGACAGGGACAGGAAAAACCTTCGCCTATCTCATTCCCGCTTTGCTTTCCGGTAAAAAGGTCATTATTTCGACCGCAACCAAGAATTTGCAAGAACAACTACTTTCAAAAGATATTCCATTAATCAAACAATTGTGTGGCTTTAAGGGCTCAGTTAAGCTTTTGAAAGGTCGAGAAAACTATCTTTGCCCGCAACGGCTTGAGATTGCCGAAACAACAGAACAAAATACACGTTCTGTCTGGCAGAAACTATCTCTAATTCATGACTGGATGGAGAAAACGCATGCTGGTGATAAAGCAGAATTAAACACTCTTGATGAAAACGATCCTATATGGCATAAGGTGTGCGCCAGATTAGAGTTTTGTCAGGCAAATGGTTGTCATGCTGACTCAGATTGTTTTTATCCTAAAGTGAAGCAAGACGCTGTTGAGTCAGATGTCTTGATAGTCAATCACCACCTGTTTTGTGCGGATTTGGCATTAAGAGAAAATGGCTTCGGTGAGTTACTTCCAGAGGCTGATGTTTATATTTTTGATGAAGCACATCAGCTACCTGATATTGCAGCACAATTTCTTGGCTTTACCTTGTCCAGGGGACAGTTTGATGAACTGGCTAGAGATATGCGGAATGCTGTTGTTCAAGAGGCAAAAGAATCGGCAGACATGTTGGATGCAGCCAAGCAGTTAGAGCTCTCAGTGCAGCAGTTTAATGAAATACTCGGTAAATGGGAAAAACGTTGGAATTGGGAAAGTTTTTCGGCACACGCCAAATCAATAGATGGCTTGGACGCGATTCTTGATTGCCTTAAAAAGATAGAGGAGGGCCTCAAGCCTTTCCTTGATAGAGGCAAGTCAATTGCAGCTGTTCAAAAGCGTGCTCAGGATATGGCAGATCAATTGAGGCGTTGGTTAACCTCAAACTCACAAAATGAAGTGCGTTGGGTTGATTCTTCGCAGGCACGTTTTAGGCTGAACTTTACGCCGATGAGTGTGTCTGAACCTTTTAGCAAGCAAAGAGATATTTTAGGTGGCGCTTGGATTTTTACTTCGGCAACCTTAAGTGTAAATGGTCAGTTCGATTATTTTTCAAGACGATTAGGGCTTGAAGATGGGCGAGCACTACAGTGGGACAGCCCGTTTGATTATTTAAAACAAGGGTTGATCTACCATCCTGTTGGTTTACCTGACCCCAAATCCCCTGACTATATCAAGATATGCCTAAGAGCAATATGGCCGCTTCTGCAAGCCAGTGAAGGAAATGCATTTCTTTTATTTACCAGTCACCGGGCTTTGATGGAAGCCAATTCAATTTTGAAAGATCATTGGGATGGTAGTTTGTTTGTGCAAGGTGATGCGCCAAAGCATGATTTACTACTTCAATTCCGAAAATCAGAGCGATCAATCTTACTAGGTACAAGTAGCTTTTGGGAAGGTGTTGATGTGAAAGGGGATGATCTTAAACTGGTAATGATTGATAGGATTCCCTTTATTCCACCAGATGATCCTGTGGTTCAAGCAAGAGAAACCGCCCTTAAGCAGCAAGGGCTGAATGCATTTTATGCATTTCAGATTCCCGAGGCTATTATTGCTTTGAAGCAAGGAACAGGTAGGCTGATCCGTTCAACAGAAGACAAAGGGGTTTTGGTGCTGTGCGACCCCAGAATTATGACAAAACCTTATGGAAAAGCGATAATAAATAGTTTGCCAAGGTTTAGATGGGTCTACGAACCCACTGAGGCAAAGCAACTGTTAAATGATATGTCGGAAAGAACAAATGACTAACGCACAAGAACCCAAAATCCTTGCAATTGATACCTCTACTCAAGCCTGCTCAGTCAGTTTAACGTGTGGCGGCAAATCATATACTGATTTTGCAATGACTCCGCAAACGCATGCCAATCACGTTTTACAGATGGTTGACAGTGTGCTTGAACAAGCGGGAATTGAAGGTAACGATTTGGATTGTTTGGCGCTCAGTGAAGGACCTGGGGCATTTACTGGAATCCGTATTGCCGCTGGGGTGGTTCAAGGGTTGGCCTTTGGGTGGAACAAGCCTGTAATTTCCATTTCAACACTGGAAGCTGTTGCATGGCCCATGTTGAAAAATTATTCAAAAAGCAAGGTAGCGGCGTGCTTGGATGCCAGGATGAAAGAGTTATACTTGCAAATTTGCTCTTTGCAAGAGGGAAAAATGATTTCAGAACCCGCTCAATTGTTATCTGAAGCAGATGCACTGGTCAAAATTCAATCAGAGAGTGTTTTGTTAGGCACAGGAGATATTGCAACTGAGTTTTCTGACCTGGTAGCAAAGTTCGATCAATGGGAAGAAAGGTTGCCAACTGCTGAAGCAATAGTGGAAATAGCCAAGCAAAGAGTTTCATCTGCAAAAAGTGTTTTGGATAGCGTGCCTTTACCTGTGTATTTAAGAAATAATGTGGCAGAGAAGCCTAAATGATATTGGCTTGCAAATAAGATATTGCAGAGTTTATCCACACTTTCTAGTGATTACTTAAATTATAATGCCCTCATATATTGTGCCTTGGAGCTTAATTTTACCTGAAAGGTATGATTGGTAAGGTTTTGATTTTAATTAGAAATTAAAGAAGAAAAATCATGAAAAAAATTCTAATGTTTAGCTTGCTGTCCGTCATGTTGACGGCTGTTTCTTCTGCATACGCACAGCAGTTCAAAGTGGATGATACTATTTTGATTGCCTTCCCAGCGAATAACATCAAAGATGATGCTTATATTGTTGGTGTCGTGAGAAAGATCAGACCCAACGGTGACTATCAAATTGCTGTTCAAGATTTTGTAGAAGGTCATGATTACGGCATTTCATGCCAGCCAATCGCCGTCAACAACGAAGGCCAAGATACCGGGCAGTCTGGTTGGCAGATTTGGGGTAAAGACCATACCAAACTTCGTACTCAAGGTTTGGATTATATCGTGCCAGCTAAAAGAGCCATGCCACTTCGTACGGGGCAGTTAAACTTTATCGATCGCTATAATGTGTATGTGCTTTATTCTCGATGGAAATCCAATGCGCCGGTACTATCGATTGATCGTATCAAAACAGCTGAAAACGACGCCAAAATGGCGGGTATTTCTCCAATGATTCCTGCATTGGAAATTGCAATTCTTGATAGACAAAGCTACTACGATAAAGTCACGGGGATTCCATATCAGCCAGAAGAATCAATCCCGCATTTAGTTAAGTTGTTTGATTATATTCAAGCTCAGCTTAAGCAAAATCCTGAGTTAAACAAGCTATGGCGTGCTAAAAACCGTGATTGGAAGAAAATCAATGAATCAATGAAAACCTATTTCTTGGTGGATGCAATTGACCAAGCGGTTTCAAATGCGGAAGGATGCTTATCTGAAGACATGGAAAACGCAAATCCTAAAGAGTTGAAAAAGTTGAAGTCTCAGTTAAAAGCTTTAGGGGTAAAGCTATAAGCAGAGTGCCTGATTAGAATAAAAAATGCAGCTAACGCTGCATTTTTTATTTGAGGGTTTGTAAAAGGTTAGTTGGGAAGCTTGTAATAGGTCTTATTGAGGTAGTCAACAACTTCGCTGACTTCATCATCAAACCAGCCGACATTCAAATTGTGGTTACAGAAGTCGACTGCGCGCTTCAAGTCCTTTATAGAATGAATGTTCATTCGGATGGTTTTGTCCGTGTTATAACCCAGTCTGGCATGGCACCTCATGCAATTCGCATCATCATGAAGTTTTTTTCCTGGCATAATGCTGTCATCTGATTGAGCAGAAAAGCTAAGACAGCAGGTAAGTATGATCAAAGAATGTTTCCACATAGCACACCTCACGGGATAAAATGCATACTTAATTCCCTATCAGTTTACTCGGTTTTCCTATATCATTAATTGCTTTTTTTTATTTTTGAAATAAAAAAGTCTTATATTATCAAACGGTTATGAGAGAAGAGTCATGGTTGAACAAACATATATAAAAGGCAAAGATGCCTGTCTTGAAGATTCAATTTTGAAAATGCATCAGTTGTTAGAAAAAGCTGGTTTTGAAATCGAGGAAGCATCATGGTTAAACCCTGTTCCAAATATCTATTCTTTACATATCCGTGATAAAAACTGCCCGGCGCTCTTTACAAATGGAAAGGGAGCTAGTCGAAAAGCCTGTTTGGCGAGCGCTTTGGGAGAGTTTTTTGAACGGTTGGAAACTAACTATTTTTTCTCAGATTTCTTCTTAGGTAGCCAAGCAATTAAAACTCACGATTGGCTCTACTTTCCAAATGAAAAAGCGATCGAGCCTAAAAAATTTAAAGATGTTTTGACGCCAAGTCTTTGGCAATTCTATGACCCTTACGGAGAGATGGCCGCGACAGACTTTCTTAGTTTGAATGATAGTGCCAACACTATCCGTTGTTTACCTATGAGACAGGTATCGACAGGGAAAACCATATATTTCCCAATGAACTTGTTTAGTAATCTCTATGCCAGTAATGGGTTGTGTGCGGGTAATACGCATGTAGAGGCTCAAGTACAAGGGTTGTCGGAAGTTTTTGAACGCTGGGTAAAAAGAAAGATTTTGATAGATAGTTTATGCATTCCGGAAGTTCCTGAGCATGTTGTCCTAAAGTACCCACAAGTGGTTGAAGCAAGAAAAAAACTGATCGAGCAGGGCGTAGAGGTTTCTATTAGAGATGCTTCTCTTGGCGGGAAATATCCAGTTATGAACGTTACATTGTTTGATCAGAGTTCAGGGCAATGTTTTGCATCATTTGGAGCGCACCCTATTTTTGAAGTTGCACTAGAACGTACATTGACTGAATCTTTGCAAGGACGAAGTCTTTCCAATCTTGATGGTTTCCAAACGCCGATATTTGACGAACAATTGGTTGCTGATGATGAAAATATCGAAAACCACTTTATTGATTCAAGCGGGTTGATACACGCTAAATTTATTTCAGATCAATACGATTATGAGTTCTGCGAGTGGGATTTTAGCGGTACGACGCAGGAGCAGTTCGACTTTCTTGTTAAGGCGATACATCAAGAGGGTAGTGATGTTTATGTCGGTGAGTATGAGCACTTTGGCGTTCCTGCGAGCAGAATCGTGGTGCCTGGCATGTCTGAAGTGTTCCCACTACAAGAGTTGGTGGACAACAATCAGAATAGAGGTCGAGAGTTGCGTGAAGCGCTTGATAATCTTGCGGATAACTTTTCAACTCAGCAGTTTGAAAAAACTTTGGATGCCTTAAGTGAACTTGCTTTTTCAGATCATCAAGGTGTGGCAAATCTCATTGGTTTGTTGCCAGATGGTGATAGTTATTGGAAGAAGTTTAAAATTGTAGAGCTTGAAATGTGGTGTCTGTTGGCGGTAAAAGACTATGAACAAGCCCAAGAAAGACTACAGGATTGTTTTTATTTCGTTGATGATGAAGACATGAAAGTGCTATACAAAGCACTTTCATTTGCTTTGGAAATAGTGCTTAGCGATGAAATGGAATTCTATAGTTTTGAAATGCAGAAAAAACTTTTTGGTGCTGAGCTTGTGGATAGAGTGTGGCGCTATATAGAGGGTGAAGCTTACTTGGCCGATTTACCTATTGGCAACAAGGCATTCGAGCTCAGTAAAAGCCACCAAGTTTTGTTGAATGTTTACCGAGGAATTCAGGACGTTAAGCAAAAAGCTATTTAAAGCTATCCATAGATAAATTACGTTAACTTCAAAATGTTTGTTAAAATACGCGAATTATATTTGAACTAAAAATGACACCTTGGAAAAAGAATGAAGTTAGATTTTTTGGATTTTGAACAACCTATTGCAGAGCTTGAAGCCAAAATTGATGAGTTGCGCCATCTAGATGGTAAAGATATGAATTTAATTCATGAAGTAACGGCGCTAGAAGAGAAGAGTAGAAGTCTGACAGAGTCTATTTTTAGTAAACTTTCTGATGTGCAGGTTGCTCAAGTTGCTAGACATCCGCAACGCCCATTCTTGTTAGATTACATTAAAGAAATTTTTTCGGACTTCACCGAATTGCACGGAGATAGAGCTTTTGCTGATGATCCAGCAATTGTTGGTGGTTTAGCGCGTATTGATGGCCGTGCAGTTATGGTTATCGGTCAAGAAAAAGGTAGAGATACCAAAGAGAAAATCTATCGTAACTTTGGTATGCCTAGACCTGAAGGTTACCGTAAAGCCCTTCGATTAATGAAAATGGCTGAGCGTTTCGGATTGCCGATCTTAACCTTTATTGACACTCCTGGTGCCTACCCTGGAATTAATGCTGAAGAACGTGGTCAGTCAGAAGCGATTGCTCGCAATCTGATTGAAATGTCTGAATTGAAAGTTCCAGTTATCTGTACTGTTATCGGAGAAGGTGGATCTGGTGGTGCATTGGCAATCGGTGTTGGCGACGTCACTATGATGATGGAATACAGCACTTATTCAGTGATTTCTCCGGAAGGGTGTGCCTCTATCCTATGGAAAGATGCCGCTAATGCTGCTGATGCTGCGACAGCACTCGGGATTACATCTAAGAGATTGAAAGAACTAGGATTGATTGATGCAATTATTCCTGAACCTTTAGGTGGCGCTCATAGAAATCCTCAGCAAGCTGCGTTAACGCTGAAACAGGCTTTGGTTGATCAGCTGGATTTGATGGAGAATAGAGCCATTGATCAGCTGGTCGACAGTCGTTACCAACGTTACATGAAATACGGTAACTTTGAACTGGCATAATAAGTGGTTTAACCATGTCTTCTAACTCCGTTGAAAGGGCAATTGACCATTTTTTAGCGGAGTTACCTTCTCAACAAAAGATTGTTGTTGCATTTAGTGGTGGTAAAGACTCCATCGCTCTTCTTTATTGTTTAGCTCAAAAAGCTGAAAAGCATCGTCTGACAGCTATATATATTAATCATCAACTTCAAGCGGAATCGGACTCGTGGGGAAGATTTTGTAATGATTTCAGTCGAGAAAATGGCATAGCCTTTGAAGAATTGAAAGTTAAAATTGAAGCCAAGCATCGTAAAGGTGTTGAAGCGGTCGCCAGAGAAAGACGCTATGAAGCTTTGTTTGGTTGGGTTCAAAAGCAAACGAATAGGGTCTTGGTAACCGCGCACCACGCACAAGATCAAACAGAAACTGTGTTGTTGAATGTTGTTCGTGGTACAGGGCTATTCGGTTTGCGTGCGATGAATTACCTTAAAGTCTGGCATGTCGAAAAAGAAGCTATTGAACATTATCGTCCACTGCTGTCGGTAGAGCCACAAGCAATTAAAGACTACTTGCTAGAAAATAATTTATCTTGGATAGAAGATCCAAGTAACCAAGAAAATCAATTTAGCCGGAACTATATTCGGAATCAACTGCTACCCAACATCTATAACAAATGGCCAAAATTTAATGAAGCAATTGCAAGGTTGTCGGGTAATGCTTCTGAAGCTGTTGAGTTGTTGCATGAGCTTGGTGAACAAGACCTCTCAAGAGTTGAAAGCTCTAGTTTTAGTTTAGATTTGTCTACAATGTCTGGCGAAAGTTGGGCTAGACAAAAAAACCTGATTTCTTATTGGTTGCAAAAATCGCAACCGAAGGTAGAGTTAAATCAAACTATTTATCAATGGTTGAAAGAGGTTTTGTACTTAAATAACCCGAATGCGCACCCTAAGAGAATGATGTCAAACCATTCCGAGATTCGGGTAGAGGGTAAAAAGATTTATTTTCTGGTCAATTTCGAAGAATCTTACAGGTTGGGGTATATTCCTGAAAACTTTGAGTTTTTACACTTTGATGAAAAAGGCATGCTTGATCACCAAGTTGCAGATCGCTGGCTGGAAAGCCCAGTGGTTTTTAGATCCATCGAACTGGGGGATTTTGAAAAAATTCCAGGGCTAAAGAAGTGGCTGAATAACAACCAGATCGTATACTGGAACCGAAATCGTTGGCCTGTTATTGAGATAGAAGATGAGGTTGCTGCTGTATTGGGGTATTCTACGAATGAAAAGTTTAAGAGATGAGTCTTCAAATAACTGGCCAAAATCTGCTGAATAGTTTGCTGTGTATGGCGACTTACGCTATAATTAGCTTCCATTCTAGCGGGCAAGTTCCTCTTGTCTCAAAACTCAGTTTTTAACGTCAAAAGTGATTTCATGACTAAATTTATCTTTGTTACCGGTGGTGTGGTTTCTTCTTTAGGAAAAGGTATTGCCGCAGCTTCTTTGGGCTCTCTTCTTGAAGCGAGAGGTTTGCGAGTCAGTATGCTGAAAATGGATCCATATATCAATGTGGATCCAGGTACGATGAGTCCTTTCCAGCATGGAGAAGTATTTGTCACCGATGATGGTGCAGAGACCGATTTGGACTTGGGTCATTACGAGCGCTTTGTACAACGCAACTTTACCAAAAGAAATAGTTTTTCAACCGGTCAGGTTTACGAAAAAGTTATCCGTAAAGAAAGACGTGGTGACTATCTGGGCGGTACGGTTCAAGTTATTCCTCATATTACTGATGAGATTAAAAGTCGTATTCTGAAAGCAGCCGAAGGCTCTGATGTGGCACTGGTTGAGGTTGGTGGAACAGTTGGGGATATCGAATCCCTTCCATTCCTGGAGGCTATTCGTCAGTTGGGTGTAGAAGTAGGGCGTGATAGAGCATTATTTATGCACTTAACCCTACTGCCATACATTGCGGTTGCGGGTGAGGTTAAGACCAAGCCGACACAGCACTCAGTAAAAGAATTGCGCTCAATCGGTATTCAACCGGATGTTTTGATTTGTCGTTCAGAAAGACCCCTAGAAGAATCGGAAAAACGAAAAATCGCACTTTTCACAAATGTCGAAGAGAAGGCGGTTATCAATTCTTTGGACGCTCGCACGATATATGAAGTGCCTAGAATGCTCCATGAGCAAGGTTTAGATGAAATTGTAGTAAACCGTTTCAGACTGGATGTTCCTGTAGCGAACTTGTCTGACTGGGATAAGGTTGTAGAAGCTCAGCTTAACCCTGAAAAGTCGGTTGAGATTGCGATGGTTGGCAAATATGTCGATTTGACTGAAGCCTATAAATCACTGATTGAGGCTTTAACGCACGGTGGTATTCAACTGAAGACCAAGGTGAATATTCACTATATTGACTCAGAAGAGATTGAGCAAAAAGGTACATCGCTTATTGAAAATATGGATGCGATTTTGGTTCCAGGTGGTTTCGGCGAACGTGGTGTTGAAGGGAAAATTGCTTCAATCAAATATGCCCGTGAAAATAAAATTCCATATTTAGGGATTTGCTTGGGTATGCAAATGGCAGTTGTTGAGTACGCCAGAAATGTGGCGGGTTTGACCAATGCGCACAGCACTGAGTTGAATCCAAATACTCCGTATCCGGTTGTTGCGCTAATTACTGAATGGACTGATGAAGAAGGTAATACCGTTCAGAGAGATGAAACGGCTGACCTGGGCGGCACTATGCGTCTAGGTGGACAAAACTGCATTTTGTCAGATGGTAGCAAGATACATGATATTTATGGAAAAACAGTTATTCGCGAGCGCCATCGTCACCGCTATGAAGTGAATGACGGCTATATTTCGCGTTTGGAAGCTGCAGGTTTGACAATTTCTGGACGTTCAGAAGACGGAAATCTGGTCGAAACTATTGAAATCGCAGAACATCCATGGTTCGTGGCGTGTCAATTCCATCCTGAGTTTACATCGACACCTCGCAACGGACACCCTTTGTTTAAAGCGTTCGTAGAAGCGGCTAACCAGTATAAATCGAAAGAGAATAAATAATGAATCTATGTGGCTTTGAAGTAGGTATTGATAAACCTTTATTTTTAATCGCAGGTCCTTGCGTTATCGAGTCTGAACAGTTGGCAATTGATACTGCCGGTCAGCTTAAAGAGATGACAGATGCTTTGGGGATGCCTTTTATCTTTAAGTCGTCTTATGACAAAGCCAATCGTTCCTCGACAAAAAGCTTTAGAGGGCTTGGGATCGAAGAGGGGCTTCGAATTCTTCAGAAAGTAAAAGATGAAGTCGGCGTACCTGTTTTAACTGACGTCCACGAAGATACACCGCTTGAAGAAGTGGCATCTGTGGTTGATGTGATGCAAACCCCTGCGTTTTTGGTAAGACAAACCAACTTTATCCAAAACGTGTGTCGCCAAGGGCTTCCGGTAAATATTAAGAAAGGGCAGTTTCAAGCACCTTGGGATATGGATCAAGTAGTTGCTAAAGCAAGAGAAGTTGGAAATGAGCAAATTATGGTTTGTGATCGCGGAACTTCTTTTGGTTACAACACTCTGATTTCGGATATGAGAGGCTTGGCTTCAATGAGAAGTACCGGTTGTCCTGTCGTGTTTGATGCGACGCATTCAGTCCAGCAGCCGGGCGGTCAAGGAACGACTTCTGGTGGTCAAAGAGAAATGGTGCCGGTATTGGCGCGTGCAGCAATTGCTGCAGGTATTTCAGGTGTATTTATGGAAACGCACCCTGATCCAGCGAATGCATTGTCTGATGGGCCTAACATGTGGCCGCTTGGCAAGCTAATGCCACTGCTAGAAACAATGAAGCGACTTGATGACGTTGTTAAAACGCAAGGCTTTATTGAAAACGAATTACTGTAAGACGCCGGTTGTCACTTGTGTGACATATTGGTTATGTAAAATGATTTGAATTTAAAAGTATTAACGAAAATAGGAAGAACGATTAATGTCATTGATTAAAGATATTAAAGCGCGTCAAGTGATTGACTCTCGTGGAAACCCGACTGTAGAAGCAGATGTTACTTTGGAAGATGGTTCTATGGGGAGAGGGATTTCACCTTCAGGAGCTTCTACAGGGTCTCGTGAAGCCATCGAGTTAAGAGACGGTGACAAGTCTAAGTTTGGTGGAAAAGGTGTTTTAAAAGCAGTTAGTAATATCAACACTGAAATTAAGTCTGCTTTGATTGGTAAAGACGCGACGAACCAAGCTTTAATTGATAACACAATGATCGAGCTTGACGGTACTGAAAACAAAGCGCGTTTAGGTGCAAATGCGATTTTGGCGGTGTCTATTGCTGTTGCTCAAGCTGCGGCTAAGTCTAAAGGTCTTCCACTTTATGCTTATTTGAAAACTGATGATTACAAAATGCCTGTTCCAATGATGAATATCATTAACGGTGGTGAGCATGCTGATAACTCAGTGGATTTTCAAGAATTTATGATCATGCCAGTTGGTGCACCAAGCATTACGGAAGCGATTCGTTATGGCGCGGAAGTGTTTCACATGTTGAAAAAAGTATTACATGACAAAGGCTACAACACTGCAGTAGGTGATGAAGGTGGTTTTGCCCCAGACTTGAAATCGAACGAAGAAGCGATTCAAGTTATTTTGGAAGCGATTGAAAAGGCCGGCTATGTTGCTGGTAAAGATATCATGATTGCAATGGATGCTGCGTCTTCAGAGTTGTACAAAGACGGTAAATACTACTTGGCTTCAGAAGATAAGACACTAACCTCAGCAGAAATGGTTGATTTCTTGGGTGCATGGGTTGAGAAATACCCAATTATCTCTATCGAAGACGGATTGGATGAGTCTGACTGGGACGGTTTCAAGTTGCAAACTGAAAAGTATGGTGACCGTCTACAAATCGTCGGTGACGACTTGTTTGTAACCAACCCAAAAATTCTTAAAGAAGGGATTGAAAAGGGTGTTGGTAACTCAATTCTAATTAAGATTAACCAAATCGGTACTTTGACAGAAACTTTCGAAGCGATTCGTATGGCGAAGGAAGCTGGCTATACTGCTGTGGTTTCACATCGTTCTGGTGAAACGGAAGATACGGTCATTGCCGATATCGCAGTAGCGACAGGTTCTGGTCAAATCAAGACGGGTTCTATGTCTCGTACGGACCGTATTGCGAAATACAACCAGTTGATTCGTATCGAAGAAGCGTTGGGTGACCAAGCGGTTTATCCTGGCAAAGACGCTTTCTACAACCTGAAGTAATCGGAAAGGAAATCGTTCTTTGAAAACGGTCTATGTTGTTCTAGGAACGGTTATTTTTTTGTTGCTGATTCGCTTATTGTCATCTGATGGTGGCATAAGCGATTACCTATCTCTTCAGAAAAAGCTGGGAACCTTAGAAGATAAAGTTCAACAGCTTGAATCTCGAAATGCAGACTTAAAAAAAGAAGTTTATGTCCTGCAATCACAAAAGAACTCAGTTGAAACCATTGCTAGACAAAAGCTGGGAATGATTGGCAAAGATGAAGCCTTTGTTAAGGTAATCGAACTCCAGTCAGAAGCTAAGAATACAGCTGATGTCAGTCACAAGAGCAGTCCAGAAAAAATTACACCTGCACCTGAAAAGGCTAAGTAAGTCTTTCTTGAGTTGTTTTCTTAATCTTTCTTGAGTTTTAGAAAAGCGTAGGTTGCGCCAGTTCCACCATCTTTAGGTTTTGCACTACAGAACGCAATAATATGCGGCCAATTTCTTAGAACTTGGTTTACAAGGTTCTTTAAAACAGGCTGTTCTGTATTCGAGTGGTAGCCTTTTCCGTGGACAATTAACACATGTTTTTGTTCATGTAACAACGCATCATTTAGAAAATCAATAAGTTGTTTTTCAGCTTCAAGCTCGGTTAAGCCGTGAAGGTCAGTTGACCAGTTATATTGAAAGCTTCCATTTTTCAATGCTTTTAAATCGCTTTTACTCAATGAGTATCGTTGAAAAAATAGTGTTTCGTGAGCAGACACTTTGTCCGCGGGCTCGTTATAGAGGTCAGCAGTATTAAAGCGTGTATTCGAGCGCATTGGTTTTTTAGTGTTGACAGGCCGCGGCTTTTTTTCCGAAGCAACCTTATTGGAAGACAGCTGCAAAGGTGTTACGTCACTCATTGCTTCCGCAAATAAATTTTTTTCATCGTCATTCTTTCGAGTCATATTTTGAATGCTTTGTTTTGAATCAGAACTTATGTGTATTTTAGCTTCACATTAAAATGAATGGTGTAGAATGTATTTCGTTTATTGCAGGTTACACTTTCTAGTTTTGGTTGTGATCGGGTAATCTCTTTTTCAGTTTTTGTTAAAAATTATGAGTACATGAAAATCCTGCTTTCAAATGATGACGGCTATAACGCACCGGGAATACGTGCATTATATGAATGTCTAAATTCTACCGACTTCCACTCCGAGATGTTGATTGTTGCTCCTGACCGTAATAGAAGTGCTGCCAGCAATTCTCTCACCCTCACAGAACCTTTACGCATGACACAGCTGGAAGAGCACATCTTCTGCGTTAATGGAACGCCTACAGATTGTGTCCACCTTGCGGTGAATGGTGCTTTGGACTATCAGCCTGATATGGTGATTTCCGGTATTAATGCCGGCGCGAATATGGGGGATGATGTTCTATATTCCGGAACAGTTGCAGCGGCGACAGAAGGGCGTTTTTTAGGAAAACCTTCCATCGCGATTTCATTGTGTGGTGACCGTCACTTTGAAACAGCAAGTGAGGTTTTGAGGCTGTTTTTGAAAGATTTTCATCACATGCCCCTAGATGCCGATACAATCTTGAATATTAACGTTCCTGATATCCCAGTAGAAGACCTTAAAGGGATAAAAATGACCAGGTTGGGTAAGCGACATTGCTCGGAGCGGGTTGTCAAACATCAGGATCCCAGAGGGAACCATATTTTTTGGATCGGTCCTGCTGGCGAAGCTGAAGATGCCAGTGAAGGAACAGATTTTTATGCTGTTGAAAACGGTTATGCATCCGTGACGCCGTTGAAAATAGATTTAACGCATTATGATATGCTCAATAAACTTTCAGATTGGTTTAATTAAACGGCGATGAAACTCGACTTTTCAGAACTTTCTACCTTCACGCAACAACAAGTTATTTATCCTAATGAAGCTTTCCGAGAAAACCAAGGGCTTGGGATGACTTCACAAAGAACCCGTAATCGGTTGGTGCAAAGACTTATCGACCATGGTGTTAATGATTCGGATGTGTTGAATGCCATCCGAGTAACACCAAGACATCTTTTTCTGGATGAAGCGATGGCGACTCGTGCTTATGAGGATACGGCGCTTCCGATCGGTTATGGCCAAACTATTTCGCAACCTTGGGTGGTTGCTAAAATGACATCTTGGCTTTTTCAAAACGGCCCTCTTTATAAGGTATTGGAAATCGGGACTGGCTCAGGATATCAAACGGCAATTTTGTCACTAATGGCAAAGCACGTTTACAGTGTGGAGCGTATTGAACCTTTACTGAACCGTGCGCAGAACGTTCTAGCAAAACTTGAACTCCATAACATTGACTTTACCTTGTCTGATGGGCATTGGGGCTGGCCTAAGCACAAACCTTTTGATGGTATTATTTCAGCGGCATCACCTGCTAAAGTCCCCGAAGAGCTCATTGAACAACTCTGTGAAAATGGTCGTTTGATTATGCCGATAGGGGAAGAGAAACAGTACTTATACGGCTTCATCAAGACATCGACCGGTGTCAAAGAAGAGTGTTTGGGCGAAGTGTTGTTTGTTCCAATGAAAACAGGCCTAGTGACGGAGTCAGAATAACCATTATGAGAATATTCACCAAACTATACGACAAGGCAATTAGCTGGTCGAAACACCCTAAAGCACCTTGGTATCTTGTCGGAATGAGTTTTGCTGAGTCTTCTTTTTTCCCGATCCCTCCAGATGTCATGTTAATGCCGATGGCACTGTCCCAACCTGAAAAAGCC
Organism: Hydrogenovibrio marinus; assembly: GCF_013340845.1. Classification (NCBI taxonomy): domain Bacteria; kingdom Pseudomonadati; phylum Pseudomonadota; class Gammaproteobacteria; order Thiotrichales; family Piscirickettsiaceae; genus Hydrogenovibrio; species Hydrogenovibrio marinus. The sequence goes on along the minus strand of NZ_AP020335.1, from coordinate 1,350,124 downwards.
TATCGCTTTGCTTTGATTACTACACTAGGTTCGCTATTCGGTGGGATATTCGGTTATTTAATTGGTTACTTGATGCTGGACGCTGTGCTGCCTATTATTGAGTCAATGCATTACCTTGATAAATATCATCAAGTAGAAGGCTTTTTCAATGAATATGGTTTTTGGGTGGTGTTTTTAGCTGGTTTTAGCCCTATTCCATACAAGCTTTTTACCATTGCTTCGGGTGCGATGCACTTAGCAATCTTGCCTTTTATCATTGCGTCTTTGGTTGGTAGAGGTGCACGCTTTTATCTAGTCGCCTTTTTAATGAAAAAAGGTGGCGAGAAATATGAGGCCCAAATTCGACGTTCGGTTGATTATTTAGGCTATGGAACAATTGTGTTAGTATTAGGTTACTTGTTAATCAAACACTTGAATTCATGAGACGAAATAGCCTTCGCATCGTTAGGAATTTGCTTTTGTTGCTTTCTTGCGTGTCGCTCTACGCATGCTCTCCAGCCAAGTACAGAGGTTGGAATGGTGGTGATCAATACTTTAATGATCAAGACAGAATGTTTGGTCAAGAAGATCGTATTTCACCACGAAGTCAATCCGGTTCATCCGGGTGCTCATCTCCCTATGTGGTTCGTTCCGGAGACACACTTAGTATTATCGCCGACCGTTGTGGTGTGGATATGATGAAGCTGGCCGATGCTAATGGTTTACACCCGCCTTATACCTTGTACATCAAACAAGAGTTGGTGTTACCCCGCAAAGTCACCAAAGCACCTTTGGTACATGACTTCTCTAAAAGTGAGCATAAAGCGCCGAAAATGGATTCTACATCCGGTTTTGGATGGCCGTTGAGTAAACCATATAATTACCAATTTTTGAGTGATTCCGCTGGAAACAATGCCTTAGTAATTAAGGCTCCAGTCGGCGAAGCCGTTTATGCTGCAGAGCAGGGGGAAGTCGTTTATTCTGGTAGTGGTATTGAGCACTATGGAAGATTAATCATCATTAAGCATGATGACGGGTATCTTACAATTTATGCACACAATGACAGTCTATTGGTGAAGGAAGGGCAGGAAGTGAAGAAGGGGGCTCTCATTGCGACGGTTGGCGTAACCGGCGATGTACAAGAACCTCAACTGTTTTTCGAGGCGCGTTATCATGGACGAAAAGTCGATGCTAAGCCGTTATTCCATCAAAAATTTTTACACTGATTTGTAGGGTTAAATAATCAGCGCCAGTACCACCTCGCGCTGCTCTGTAGTCAAAACATTGTAGGTTCGACAAGCAGCTGAGTTATCCATAACTTCAAGCCCAATGCCTCTCTGTGCACAATAGGCAAAATACTTGGGTGCTGGGAATTGCTGGTTTTCTCCAGTACCAAGAATAATGATTTCTGGCTGTAGTAGGAACAGTTCATCTAGGCGAGCTTCGCTAAGCGCTTCAAGGGTGTCACAAGCCCAGTTTTCGACCAGATTTTTTTGGTTTAGATAGCAACTGTGATTTATCCAATCATTATTTACTTTGACCCCCCCAACCTGGTAGTTTTTGACAGTCAAGATGTTGGAATCTCTGTGTTCGGTAAACTTCATAAAACAGCTCGTCGAAATCTCATGTTTAGTGCTTATTTAGCCGTAATTATAGCGCAAATTGCATTGACGAAATCGGGCATTTCTGTATATCATTAACAGCTTAAATTTATCTCACAGCATTTGCACAATTTCGTGCGTTTTTTTACAAGGTTCATTTTCCGTGACTGGCGACTTTCAGAGAATTAAACGACTTCCTCCTTATGTATTCAACATTACCGGTGAGTTAAAAGCCGAGGCCCGCCGCAGAGGCGAAGACATTATCGATTTCGGTATGGGGAATCCAGATCAAGATACGCCGAAACACATTGTTGATAAGTTGATTGAAGTGGTTCAGCGTGAAGGAACGCATCGTTATTCTGTGTCACAAGGGATTCCTCGCCTGAGACGTGCCATTTGCAACTGGTACAAAACCAAGTTTGACGTGGATCTGGATTATGAAACCGAAGCGGTTGTTACGATCGGTTCTAAAGAAGGTTTGGCGCACTTGGCGTTGGCGACAGTGGATAAAGGGGATACGGTTTTGGTTCCGAATCCGGCTTATCCTATCCACCCTTATGGTTTCGTGATTGCGGGGGCAGACATTCGCCATGTTCGCATGACGCCTGATGTCGACTTCTTTGAAGAATTGGAAAAGGCTATCAAAGAATCCTGGCCGAAACCTAAAATGCTTGTGTTGAACTTCCCTGGAAACCCTACGACGCAAACGGTTGAATTGCCATTCTTCGAGAAAGTGGTCGCTATTGCTAAAGAGCATAATATTTGGGTTATCCACGATTTGGCTTATGCGGATATCGCATTTGATGGCTATAAAGCCCCCTCTATCATGCAGGTGGAAGGCGCAAAAGACATTGCAGTAGAGTTTTATACCTTGTCTAAAAGCTATAACATGCCAGGTTGGCGTGTTGGCTTCATGGTTGGGAATCCTGAGTTGGTCTACGCGTTGAAACGTATGAAGTCGTATTTGGACTATGGAACCTTTACTCCGATTCAGGTGGCGGCCATTACAGCATTGGAAGGGCCTCAGGACTGCGTTCAAGAAATCAGCGATATGTACAAATCAAGACGTGATGTTTTGTGTCAAGGACTGAACTCTATTGGTTGGAAAGTAGAACCGCCTAAAGCAACCATGTTTGTATGGGCACCGATTCCTGAAGAGTACAAAGCGATGGGCTCGTTAGAGTTTTCTAAAAAGCTTTTAACGGAAGCGAAAGTTGCTGTGGCGCCAGGTATCGGGTTTGGTGATTATGGAGATGATCACGTGCGCTTTGGTTTGATTGAAAATGAGCACAGAACACGTCAGGCAATTCGTGGTATTCGTGATATGTTCCGCAAAGACGGGTTGATTAACGTCAACGTCTAAGAGTTATCGTTTTTTTTATAAATTAGAAATTGAGTAAGGAATTGGAGTTTTCGTGAAAGAAGTAAGATTGGGTCTTCTAGGGTTAGGTACTGTTGGTGGTGGAACGGTCAATATTTTGCAAACCACTCAGACCGAAATTCAAAGACGATTGGGCGGAAAAGTTTCCGTTAAAGTTGAGCAAATCGCTGTTAGAGACCTTAATCGCGCAAGACCTGTTGACACAACGGGCATTGATTTAACGACAGACCCTTTGGCGGTTGTAAATAACCCTAATGTTGATATTGTTGTTGAATTGATGGGTGGGACAACGCTTGCGAAAACCTGTTTGGAACAAGCAATCCAAAACAAAAAGCATATCGTCACGGCAAACAAGGCTTTGATTGCCGAACATGGTAACGAGTTGTTCAAGACCGCTGAAGCTCAAGGCGTAATGATTGCTTATGAATCAGCTGTTGCAGGTGGTATTCCAATCATCAAGGCGCTGAGAGAAGGGCTTGCCGCTAACCAAATCGAATGGCTGGCGGGTATCATTAATGGAACCGGGAACTACATCTTGACTGAGATGAAAAAGCCGGGGGCTGATTTTTCACAAGTTTTGAAAAAAGCGCAAGAATTAGGTTATGCAGAAGCAGATCCGACATTTGATGTTGAAGGGATTGATGCAGCGCATAAATTGACCATTATGGCCTCCATTGCCTTTGGCATCGAACTGCAGTTCGACAAGGTCTACACAGAAGGGATTTCAAAAGTCACTGGGGATGATATCCAGTTTGCACAAAAACTAGGTTACCAAATCAAACATCTTGGTATTGCAGCACGAGCAGATAATGGCTTTTCATTGAGAGTTCACCCAACTTTGGTAAAAGACTCTGTTCTAATTGCAAATGTGAACGGCGTCATGAATGCCGTTATGGTAGCCGGTAATCACGTTGGTCAAACACTTTATTATGGACCAGGGGCAGGGGCAGGCCCAACGGCAAGTGCGGTTGTAGCGGATATTATTGATGTCATCCGTGCATTGCGCCAACCACAAGAAGATCGCGTACCGGGTCTAGGGTTCGCTTTGGATCAGCTTACTTCAGCACCAGTGGTTGCCATTGATGACATTAAGTCAGCGTACTATCTAAGATTTTACGCAAAAGACCATGCAGGTGTTTTGGCAAAAGTATCCTCAATCATGGCGCAATCGCAGATCAGTATTGAATTGCTTCACCAAGAGCCATGTGCAGATAATGAAGATGATGCTACGATTGTGATGATTACCAACAAGGTTCAGGAATCTACAATCAATCAAGCGATTTCAGCACTTGAGAGTATGGAAGAGATTGATGGTGACATCATGCGTATTCGAGTAGCAGGGTTCAAATAAACTCGAAATTACTTGAAGACACCTGAAAGAAAAAGCCTTCTAATTGAAGGCTTTTTTGTTTAATTTTTAATAACTTATTGTTATGTATTCAATCATTTAGGAGAGGGTATGACCTCGTCGGCTTTAACATTGTGGGTTCCCAATCTTCTGACACCAGCGCATATTGCTGAAGCTGGTGGTGCGCTTGAAGGAAAACGCTTCTCCGCGCTTGAAACGCTTTTGGCTAAAGCAGATAAACTGCCAAAAGATAAAACGCATCAAATCTCCTTTTCGGATAATGCCAGTTATTTGTTTCATCAAAAAAGTACGCTGCCTGTTGCGCCGACCACCGCAATCGTGGATTTGGAGAGCTTTGATCCGAGCTATTTTTGGTTAAGGGTTGATCCTGTTCATTTGATTCCCGATAGAGATACGTTGGTATTGATTCCAGGAGAAGGGCTTGGGTTAGAAGATGACGAGGCAAAAGCGCTGGTTGAAACATTCAATAAGCACTTTGAACAAGATAGGGTCGAGTTGGTGTTGGGGAGCAGCCTCCGTTGGTTTATCCGCATCCTTCAACCCGTAGATGTACAGACGCATTCACTTGAGGCGGTGAGTTACCAATCCATACAAGATGCCATGCCGGAGGGTAATGCAGCCACTTATTGGCGCCAACTGATGAACGAAGTTCAAATGTTGTTTTTTACACATCCTGTCAACGAGGAGCGTCGTTCAAAAGGTCTGCCTGAGATCAATGGTGTTTGGGTATGGGGAGAAGGGCAGCTTCGTACAGAAGATATTTATGCAAGGCAAGATGCAGTGTTGGCGGGAGATTTTGCTTATCTGAAGGGCTTGGCAAAACTGTCGCAATCGAATTTTATGAACGTACCGGATACTTACCCAACCTGGCAGAAATTAATGGTCGACAATCCCTCTAGCGAGCAGATGGTGGTGCTGGATGAAGCGATGTCCGATATGATGCAAGATGAGTGGTTATCACTGATAGAACAGCTTGAAGAAAACTGGTTTGCTCCAATATTGTCTGCACTTCAAAATGGAGATATTCATTCACTATTGCTGGATTTAGGGATGAGTCATCGCTATTACCTAACACCAAATCATTTGAAGAAATTCTGGCGCTGGAAAAAGTCCATCCAGAAATATACAGATTAACCGTTTAATCACGGTAGATTCAGGGCGAAAAAAACCAATGTTTCCGGTATAATTCGCCGTTAGTTAAATAATTGAAACTCCATCGTTTATTGTATGGATCATCGACCGAGAATTTATCAACAGGGATCATATGAAATTTATCGAAACCCGTGGCAATGATGGCCAGCGCCCAACTCATATTTCTTTTGCTCAAGCGATCTTGAGCCCGATGTCTTCTTTTGGTGGCATTTATTCCCCTGAGTCTTTACCAAGCTTTGATGAAGCTTTTTTCATGTCTCATGTAAATTCAGGTTACAAGACATTGGCAAAAGATGTCTTGAAGGCGTTTGAAATTGATATCGAAGAAAAGATTATTGATGAAGCGCTAGCACTATATGATGAGTTTGATGATCCAAGCAATCCTGTTCCAGTCGTCAAAGTATATGACGACCTTTTCGTGAGTGAGCTTTACCACGGACCTACTCGTGCATTCAAAGATATGGCATTGCAGCCTTTCGGTAAAGTACTGTCAGCCCTTGCTCAAGCTCGCGATGAGAAGTATTTGATTCTGGCAGCGACCAGTGGCGACACAGGGCCTGCGGCACTAGAAACTTTCAAGAACCGCGATAATGTTCAAGTAGCTTGTTTGTATCCAGATGGTGGAACTTCAGATGTTCAACGCCTGCAAATGGTTACAGAAGATGCTGCCAACCTAAAAGTTATTGGGATTCATGGTGATTTTGACGATGCTCAAACAGCACTGAAAAGCCTGTTGGTTTCTGAGAAATTCCGTGATGCTCTGAAAGAGCATAACATCTCGCTTTCAGCGGCCAACTCGGTTAACTTCGGACGTATTATTTTCCAAACCATATACCATATCTACAGCTATTTGGAGTTGGTTCGTCAAGGCGCGATTCAGATGGGTGATCAGGTTTACCTGAATGTACCAAGTGGAAACTTCGGTAATGCTTTGGGCGGTTACTATGCCCTCAAGATGGGCTTGCCAGTTAAACAAATCCACATCGCCTCGAACATGAACAATGTCCTAACCAAATTTATTAATACCGGTCGTTATGATTTACGTGAGATTTCGGTAATTCCAACCACTTCACCGGCAATGGATATTTTGAAGTCCTCTAATATTGAGCGCGTGTTGTTCGATTTGTTCGGAGCAGAACGCACGAAGGAGTTGATGTTTGAGTTGGATAACCATAAGTTCTACGAGTTGACCGAAGCAGAGTTGTCTCAAGTGCAAGCGATTTTCGCGGCAGACTTCTGTACAGATGAAGAGGGCATGAACTACATTCAACAAGCGTTTTCAGTTGGTTACTTGATGTGTCCACATACGGCAACCTGTTTTAAGGCTTATGACACTTGTCGTGAAGATAAAACATTGAAAACCATTGCTTATTCAACCGCGGAATGGACGAAGTTTTCACCTGTTATTGCCAAGGCGCTGACGGGAGATATTTATGAGCATGACCGTGATGCATTGAAAATGATTGCGGATAAAGCTGGAATATCCATTCCTTCGCAAATTGAAGCTTTGTTCTCAAAACCGGTTGCACAGAAAACAGTTATTGATAAGCAAGATATTGAGAGTGAAATCTTAAAGTTTCTGGCTTAAATCACTTCTGCATGAACCAGCCTGAGTTGTAGGCTGGTTGACCCCATATACCGGTTCAATGCCGGTTGATACACACAACGAACTTCCTGACCTGTATGGTATGGAACTGCCTCATCATTGGAATCCAATGCGTTAAAGAAGATTGCTGAAATCGGGCGTCCATCTGACGCTTTTAGGTTGAAGGCAAGATGGGTTTGAGTCTGTCCGACTGTTCGGCAAGATTGAATCCAAAAATCACCATAAAACAAAGGTTTAGCCCAATCTCTTCCATATGGCTCCAGCACGTTTAGTTCCTCTAAAAGGCTTGGCGTTAGCTGATAAGGGTCAAGCTGGCCATCGGTTTCAATTTGGAATATTGGAACTTCATGGTCAAGTTGATGGCGGATTGCCTGTTCAAACAAATCCGAAAATACATCAAACTTTTCAATCGGAATCATACAGCCTGCGGCGCCTTTATGTCCGCCCATTGATTCAAACAGGTCGTTATCTTGGTCGGACATCCATTGAAATGCTTCGCGTAAATCAATGTTGGAAATGATGCCGCGTCCACTGCCCGCTAAGAAGCCATCTTCCAAATCCGTCATGGCAATGGTTGGCAATCCATATTGTTCGCCGATGCGAGAAGCGATAATGCCTTGAATCCCCGCATTTCCCTGCATTTTGATGACCATGGTGAACTTCCCAGGGTAATACAGAGCATCCGCAGTTTGTTTGGCCTGTAATAACATGGTTTCTTGCTGTTCTCGACGGTTGAGGTTGTCTATTTCCAGCTGATCCAACATTTGTTGCGCCTGATGGAAGTCTTCAGCATTCAAGAAGTGAAAAGCTGTGGTGACATCGCTTACACGGCTTGCGGCATTGATGCGCGTTGCCACTTGAAAGCCAAGATATTCAGCCGTAAAGGGCTGTTGGTTATTGTCATTCAGTGCATGCATGGCTTGCCAGCTAGGGTGCTTCAATTCATTCATCATGGCAAGACCCGCTTGCACGACTGCACGATTATTGACGCCTTTTAAGCTGACGCTGTCTGCGACTGTACCCAAAGCAACATTCATAACCAAGTCTTTAAGCGAGGGAGATGAGGCGGGGAGGATACCACGGTCAATCAATTCTTTGCGGGTTTGCCCCATCACTAAGAAAATAACGAAACAGCCGGCTACCGTTTTGTCGTATTCGCAACCTTCCTGTTGCGGATTGACTGTGCAGATAGCACTTTTGGGTGTGCCGTCAGCAGGTATCTGGTGGTGGTCTGTGACACAAACCGAAATGCCATGCTGAGCCAACCTTTGAATTCTTGCCTCATCACTGGAGCCTTGGTCGGCTGAAATTACCAAATCAATTTTCTTATCAATGGCTAGAATGCGATCTACCACATCATCAGTGATACCATAGCCGGACCTACGCTCACCCAAGATGTGTGTGATGCGCTCTGGCTCAACCTGAAAATAGTCTACAAGTGCACGAGTGGCGACCCATGCTGAAGTGACACCATCTGTATCGTAGTCTGTGGCCAAGACAATTTGTCCATCTGATTCGATGGCATCGGCAATATGTTTAGCCGCTTGTTCTGCATTTTTAAGTTCGTGAGGGTGTTGGAGGTATTTGAGTTTCGGAAAAACGATTTTTTCCAACATTTCCGTCATGTTATCATCTTCAAAATCAGCATCCGTCAAACGCATGGCAACAAGCCGAGCTTGAAGCGGGGTCAGTCCCAATTTTGTTGCAGCATCAAATATTTTTTGAGAAAAAGGGCGCCCAACAATTTCAGGTTGTTGCGGGTCTAATTTTTTGAGTGATTCGGCGTTGGCATTCATTAGCATAGGAAATAAATTTTAGCATGATTCTTTATTTGCATGGTTTTTTAAGCAGTGGAGAAGGCCATAAAGCTCAATGGTATAAAAAAGCGTTTGCTAGCTTGGGTATTGAGGTTTTGGTTCCGACTTATCCGCAAAGCTCACCCGAAGCATCCATTGCCTATTTAAAAACGATAATTGAACATGAGGTATTGCTAAAGCCTACAACCCCAACCTGGCAGATTTTTGGTTCATCTATGGGGGGCTTTTACGGAGAGTATCTGGCTGAGTTGTATGCAGTTCCTTTGGTGATGGTTAATCCTGCACTTGACCCAGTTCCTATTTTTGAACAAAACATTGGCGAATATGATCATCCTAAAACCGGGGAGCATATTGTTATCGATGAAGCCTATATAGAATCGTTAAAACAGTACATAACGCCTAGCGCCATAACGACACCAAGTCGATTATTGTTGGATAAAGGGGATGAAGTAATCCCTTACGAGTTTGCTTATGAAAAATATCGAGAAGTAAGTTCTTCAAAAGTATTGGCTTTTGAAGGCGGGGATCATGCTTTTCAGCATTTAGAAGCGTCTTGGGACGAGGTTAGAGGGTTTATCGAAGACTGTAGCTAACTTTTTAGGCCATGACGTCTAAAAGTGTGCCGATACGACCATCCGCCGCTTTCAAAGCTTTGGTAGAAGCTTCAACTTGCGTTTCGCTGAATTTGGTTTGTACTAAGCCGCTTGCCTTATCCGGCTGATTTGGGTTTGCAATGTCTTTACTCGCTTGATCTAGTTGTTCAAAGCCTTTTTGCATGCCTTGAATCGAGTTTTGAGTCGCTGAACCTACGCTTGAAACATCCATCTTCTTTAACCCTTTGCTTTTCTTAAATCATAACGCTGTCGTTAGTAGGATGCAACCAGATAAGGGTTGATTTTCATTTGATAAAGCACGAAGACTTCACCATAAATTTCACTGCCGACACGGTCTACAGTGATTTTAAGGTTCTTACCGTCCCAAATGTAGGCGTTATAACCGGGAGTACCATCGGCAGATTTTCTTTCGATTCTACTGGGTTGTCCTATTTTCTCTGCCAACTGACGTGCCACTTCTCTGGTTTTAATTGGGGTTAGCTTGTTTTCGAAACGAGTCGAAATAGGGCGGAAGACCTCTTTAGCGGAATAAAACTGTCCATCTGGCGTGTAGTGAAACTCAACATAATAGAGTTCACGTTTTCTAAAGGTTGGAAAGTATTTGTCAAAATTGTGCTCTCGCTGGGTCGATCTAGCTTCAGCGAAGCCACCGATGTCTTTAATTTGGGTGTTGATCAAGTCTCGTACGGCACCATTTAATGCAACCCCAAATAAGGTTACGCCATCAGGTGTCCCTTGCGTGCCGGATGGCGGTGGAGGCGGAGCCTTAAATTTTGGTTTTGGCGGAGCGTCCGGATTGTCTTCGGCATTGACTGCCTGAGGCAAGCAGCAAAACAGCAGAAAAGGAATGACTAGCCATTTTTTCATAATAAATACCGAGAAAATACAGTTTGTTAACTAGGATATGAGTTATATCGGCCGGTTTAGCCAGGACTTGAAAGTTTCCGGGCAAATGTTTTCATGCGGTGTCAGTTTAAAAACTTCTTCATCGTGTGAAGGAGGTTCAAGCTGTTCCAAGTGACGATGCATAATGTCGATAGTCGCATCGGAAGGGCTATCGTTTTTATAAAGTCGTTGTTCGATATTCTGCTCAATCAAATTAATTTCCGGTTCGATATAAACCACTCGATAATCCGCATTCAGTTTTTCAGCAAGTTCCATGAAGACTTCTCGGTGTTGGTACTTCAAGAAGGTTGCATCAACTATAACGCTATAACCCGCTTTAACAATGGTTTCAGTTAAGTCATACAGTGTTTCGTAGGTGCGTTGGTTCATCTCAGCAGAGTAGAGTTCGGTCTTTTCTTCTTCGGTCACACGGTGCAATGGCGAAACACCATATAGGCGTTTGCGCTCAATGTCTGAGCTGATAATAATGGCATCGACTTCATTTAGCAGTTGTTGTGCGTAGTGACTTTTGCCAGAACCCGCAATACCTTGCATCAGAATAATTTTAGTGTCTGGTACATCATAGGCGTAGCCTTCTGCTTGCTTGATATAGTCTAGAGCCATTTGCCAGCAATCTTCAGCTTCACGACTGTTTTTATCGAGTTGGTGGTAGCGCAAGGCAGTGATTTTGGCACGAACCATAGCTCGGTAAGCCTGATAAAAACGTAACAATTCCAAAGCCTTATAGTCGGAAGTTTGGTTCATGTATAACGAAAGAAGCTGTCTTCTTAAAGCAGTTTGTTGCCTGTAATCGAGATCAATCAACAGGAAAGCAAGGTCGTTGATAGTGTCTATCCAACGAAATTGGTCATTGAATTCAATGCCATCAAATAGCACAGGTTTTTCATTGATAAGGGTGATGTTGTCTAGGTGCATGTCGCCATGACAAGCCTTCACAAAACCATCATTTTTACGACCTTCAAGCAGAGAATAAAGTTGCTTTTGCTTAAAGTGTGTCCATTGCGCTAGCTGTGTTAAGCGGTAACGAACCTCCGGGTGCTCAAAAGTTTGAATCAAAGAGGGAAAATTTTCCAACATAGGATGGACGGCATCGTCAGGATGACCATATATCAGGTCAGCCGGGCAGGCTTCAGCCTGTTGGTGAAAGTTTGATATTTGTGTAGCCAAGTTTTCGATTTGTTCGAATTCTAAAGTGTTTTCTCGTAAAAAACGGCCTAATACATAGTTGGGGTTAAACTGGTTCATTTTTACAAGATACTCCACTGGTTCGCTGTCGTTGGATTGCGTAAAGCTCAAGCGATCATGGTGTGCATAGAGTGGCACAGCCTCTAAGTAGATTTCGGGAGCCGTTCTTTTGTTAAGTGCTAACTCAAGACTGCAGAAGTTTTTACGCTGTTCAAGCGTAGAGAAATCTAGAAACCCGAAGTTAACTGGTTTTTTTAGTTTGTAAGCGAATTGACCTGTTAGAAATACAATGGATATGTGTGTTTCAATTGTAGTGATCACTTCTACGGGGTGAGGGTAGAGGTCGCTAGCGGAGAGCTGATCAATGAGGGGAATTAAGTCCATTGAGTCAGGTGCAAAAAGAATAAGGTTGGGGTTTGTTCAACCTGAATACAATCCAGATTGAACGCAATCGCAATACGAGAGAAAATGGCAAGGATTAGGCAATGCCTTGCTTCTCGCGCATCTCTTGTTTGGTTTTCATTTCAACCGTTAAGGTTGCTGTTGGACGAGCTTCCATTCTAGCAAGGCCAATTTCTTCACCAGACATTTTGCAGTAACCGTACTCACCGGTTTCAATGTCTTTAAGAGACTTGTCAATTTTTGAAATCAACTTTCTCTCACGATCACGTGTGCGCAATTCAAGAGCAAACTCTTCCTCTTGTGACGCGCGATCGTTAGGATCAGCAGGCGTGCTTGAGTCAGACTTTAGGTGATCGACAGTGCTCGAAGCTTCATCCATTAGCTGTTTTTTCCAAGCAAGCAACTTATTCTTAAAGTGCTCACGCATTTTTGGGCTCATGTATTCTTCACCTTTTTCAGGCACGTAAGCTGGATAGTCTTCAATGAAATCAGTCTCAATATTCATTTCTGTTTTCTTCTTGTAGTTGAAAAAATTTTATAACCCGGATTTATACCATATAAAAATCAGACGAGACAATATTTATGTACTTAAAACCCTATAAATTATTTCAGCAAATGATTGAAAAATTTAATAAACAAAGGATAATACCGCGCTAACTAATTGAATTAAATGACAATACTTTTTGTATTGAAATTACGACTTGGAGAGTAAAGTATGTCTAAATTGCAAGCACTGTTGTTTGACGTTGATGGAACCTTAGCGGACACTGAAAGAGATGGGCATCGAGTAGCCTTTAATATGGCGTTTGAAGACGCTGGATTGGACTGGAGCTGGGATGAGGGGCTGTATGGAGAGTTATTGGCGGTAACGGGTGGTAAGGAACGTATTCGCTTTTATCTTGAACAGTTCAACACCGATTTTGAAAAGCCAGAAAACTTTGATGATTTCGTTAAAGGTCTTCATGAATCTAAAACCAATTTTTACACGCAATTGATGGCGGAAGGAAAGATTCCATTACGCACGGGGGTTGAGCGTTTAATCAAAGAAGCAAGAGAAGCAGGCATGCGTATGGCTGTCGTAACAACAACGACGCCTGCTAACGTTACAGCATTATTGGAAAGTACTTTAGGACCAGATTCAGAATCTTGGTTTGAGGTTATTGCTGCTGGAGATATCGTGCCGGCTAAAAAGCCTGCGCCAGACATCTATTACTGGGCATTGGAGCAAATGAACCTAACACCAGAAGATGCGATTGCCTTTGAAGATTCTTCAAATGGTATTCAGTCTTCTGCTGCAGCTAACTTGAAGACTATTGTCACAATCAACGAATACACTAAGGATGATGACTTTTCTGATGCTGTAGTCGTTTTGGATCACATGGGTGAACCAGGACGACCATTCACGTTACTGTCAGGTGAAACATTCGGGCAGGATTATTTGGATTTGGCTTTGGTACACAAAATCGCTAATGCCTAAACCAAGTTTATCGACAAAAACTTCTAAACAGAAGTTGAGTCACACCAAAAGCGGCGTCTGTTTGAGCCGCTTTTTTTGTTTTATAGCCTAGCCGCGTTTCTCGTAAAGCCATCCAAACGTCATTTTTTGTCCCACCGCCGGTTGTATAAATTGTTTGAATCTTAGTTGAACTTAATTCCTCAAGCAGTTCGTACCCGAGTTTTTCGATGCCAACTAATCCCTCAATCAAAGCGAGAAGAAATTTACTGTCAGATGACGGGCGAGGGGATACTCTTGGCTGCAGTGCATTGTTTGCTATGGGAAAACGTTCACCTGGTGTCAGGAGCGGGTAGTAATCTAAATTGGTTGGCTGATTGATATTCACTTCCTCTAAAAGAGAAAGGATTTCAGGTAGTGAAAAGTATTTCAGCAGTACCGCACCACCTGTATTAGATGCACCACCGACTAGCCAAAGTTCTCCTAAGGTGTGGCTATAGATACCATGTTCCGGGCTGAATATCGGTTTATCGGTTAAGAGTTTTAAACTTATTGTTGAGCCAAGCGATGAGGTCGCATCTCCAAGGTTTTTTGCGCCAGAAGCTAAAAAGGCAGCAATGGAATCCGTTGTACCTGCATAAACTTGAGCGTCATTTGGAAATCCATAGGTATCTGCGACGGTTTGTGAAATTTTGCCGATTATTGTGCCAGGTATGACAACTTCTGGAAGGGAAGAATTTACAAGTTTCTGAACCCAGTCCGGCCATTTGTTTTCAACCGGATTAAACCCTAGTTTTAGAGCGTTGTTGGCATCAGTAGGGCATAACGCTTGAGTAAAAAAACTATTTACCCAGTCAATTTGGTGTGCAATTTTACAACCGTTTTGAGGAAGCTTTTGCTGCAGCGACCCTTCCAGCCACATGACTTTTGCTAATGTGGAAGAGGCACCATGAGCAGCACTATTAGTTGGTGCATATTTAGAGATTTTAGTTGCTTGTTCAATAGCTCTTTTATCGTCATACATCAGAGCAGTAGTGAGTGGCGCCAAATGATCGTCCATTAATAAGACAGAAGATGAGGTGGCATCAGCAACAATATGCTTTATTCCAGATAAAACAGAATTCTGCTGTAATCTGTTCAACAAGCGTTTCAGGGTATCTTGCCATACTGCTGGGGATTGCTCGCTGATGAGATTGTCACGGATGGGAAAGGGCATCTCTTCTTGAATAGTATGTAATAAGACATTTGTTGGTGAAACCACGGTCGCACGAATGCCAGATGTCCCTATATCAAGCCCTAAAATGTTTCCGTTAAGCGAGTCGTTAAAGCTGATGACTTTATTCATGCGTTTATTTTTCTCTGTTTCTGCCAAACAGGGGGTATCTTGCCTTTTCATTGCCGATGATTTCAAGTAGAATTTGAGCGGATATGTTGGTCATTAAATTTTGCATTAATTGCAGCATTTTTTGAGGCGACTAAAACCTAGGACAATGTGAGACAAAATTAAGACCGAAGTTTAGTCGGTCGTAAAATCAGAGGGTACAGTTAAATGAATGAATTGCAACAGGTTTTAATCATATTTGCAATTATTGTCATTGTCGGCCTTTATTTTCTACAAAAGAAAAAGTTTACCTCGTCGTCTCACCAATCTGACTCTGAAACAGAAGTACCGTCTTCCGACACCTCGACAGACTCTACCAAAAAGAAAGCGGATAATGCACTGAATGACTTAGGTGAGCCGCACATCACGGTTTCTTCTCAAACGCAGCATAGACTCCATGTGGATGAAGAGGATGTCCCCGAGAACCAACTTGGTCTATCTTTTGGAGAAGGGTTTGAACCCCCTAAAAAAGAAAAAGAAGAACCAGTTCCTGAGGTTGCTGAGAATGTTAAAGATACTGATGACAAAGCTGAGCAAAAGAAACCAAAGCATATTGTCATTAAGGATGAAACCTTGGTTGCAATTGATGGTTTTGCCGCTGACAAAGATGACCTTCCTGATTTTGGTGTTCCTACTGAACCGTCAAAAGTCGCAGCAGAAATTGCCCAACAAAAAAGTAATGTTGAAAAGACAGAACCACAGGTTTTTGCACTTATCGTAATGGGAACAGAAGACTTCCTATGGCCAAAAGTGAATCAAACCCTTCAAGGAGTTGGGTTGGTTTCCAATGTAAGCCAGATTTTTGTCAAAAAAGATTCCATGGGAAATGAAATTATCCGAGTCGCCAACCTCTTGGAACCAGGCACTTTCCCTATTGAAGAACCAACAAACAATGATTATCAAACGCCAGGCGTTGTACTTATTCTAGAGTTGCCAACAACCGTTAAAGCACCAGCAGTCATGCATGACATGATTATGATGGCTAGAAAGATTTCTCAGCGTTTAAATGGGCGTCTATATAATGCAGAACGTCATCTTATAAAAGAATCAGATTTGCAACAGATGCGCGATACCGCTGTCGCCTATGAATCACAAGCATTAAAGTAATTTTCTCGTTTTATGACTTTAAATGCTGCCTGCCAATCACTTGAGTGTTATAACGATCTCGTTACTGAACTCAATCATCACAGCTATCAATATTATGTTTTAGATGCCCCTCAGATTAGTGATGGGCAATATGATGTGCTTTACCAAAAGCTACTAAAAACTGAAGCGGAAAACCCAGATTGGATTGCTACAGATTCTCCTTCTCAACGAGTTGGCGATCAGCCTCTGAGCCATTTTGAATCAGTTACCCACCGTGTTGCGATGTACTCGTTGGATAATGCATTTGACGATGACGATATGCAGGAGTTTTACCAACGAATTGCTGAACGCTATCCTGAACAAAGTTTAATGTTTTCTGCTGAGCCCAAAATGGATGGTTTGGCTATCAACCTCCGCTATGAAGAGGGTGTGTTTGTCCAAGCTACAACAAGAGGCGATGGCAAGGTAGGTGAAGATGTTACTCAAAACGTTAAAACCATCCAGTCAATTCCATTAAAGCTTAGCGGTGCGAATTTCCCGACGACTTTGGAGGTCCGTGGTGAAGTTTTCATGTCCAAGTCGACTTTTGAAAAGTTGAATCAACAACAATTAGACAAAGGTGACAAACCGTTTGCGAACCCTAGAAATGCTGCTGCAGGGACGTTACGCCAACTAGATTCAAAGATCGTTGCGCAGCGACACCTGAGCTTTTATGTCTACGGTTGGGGTGAGGTTTCAGAAGGTTGGGCTATACCCGAATTATACAGTGAGATGATTGCATTTTTTGGTGAGTGGGGGCTTCCTTTAAATCCCAATGCGACTGTTGTTGAGGGCGTTGAGGGAATGGCTGGCTACTATGAAAAAATGCTACAGCTGAGACCTTCCTTGCCTTATGAAATTGACGGCATTGTCTATAAACTGAATGCCATACAGTTGCAGCAGCAACTTGGCTTTACCGCCAGAGCGCCTAGATGGGCCATAGCCAGAAAATTTCCAGCGGAAGAAGTCTGGACTGAATTGTTGGCGATAGATGTTCAAGTGGGTCGCACCGGCGCCATTACCCCTGTGGCAAGGCTTAAACCTGTTAATGTTGGCGGTGTAATAGTTTCAAATGCCACACTGCATAATATGGATGAAATACAGCGAAAGGATGTTCATATAGGTGACACTGTTATTGTGCGCCGTGCGGGTGATGTCATTCCAGAAGTAGTTGGTCCAGTGTTATCTAAAAGACCCGATAATACAAAACTCTTTTCAATGCCACATTATTGCCCTGAGTGCGGTTCAGAGATTGTTAAAGAGCTTGATAAGGCCGTTTACCTGTGCACTGGAGGACTATTTTGTCCTGCACAACGAAAACGGGCTCTTGAGCATTTTGTTTCAAGGAAAGCAATGGACATTCAGGGCTTGGGAACGAAGCTCATCAACCAGTTGGTCGATGAAAAACTGGTCAATCACCCTGATAACCTTTATGCCATGGATGTTGAAACATTAGCTGGTCTTGAACGTATGGCGACAAAGTCTGCACAGAATGTTGTGGATTCAATACAGGATTCCAAGTCAACAACCTTCGGTAGGTTTATTTACAGTTTGGGGATTCCTGAAGTTGGAGAAGTCACGGCTGAAAGTTTGGCAAGACACTTCAAAAACTATGAAGCCTTGTCGTCGGCGACACTGGAAGATCTCATTGAAGTGAATGACGTTGGAGAAGTGGTTGCGAGCCATTTGGTTCATTTTTTCCAGCAGCCACATAACCAAGAAGTGATACAAGGTTTGTTCAACGCAGGGGTGCACTGGCCGGAACCTAAAGATATAGTCGTTCAGGAAGACAGTCCTTTTGCAGGTAAAGTCATTGTCATTACCGGTACCTTGGAATCCATGGGAAGAACGGGTGCCAAAAAACTGCTGGAAGCGGCAGGAGCAAAAGTCACAGGAAGTATCTCAGCCAGTACGGATTTTTTGTTGGCGGGTGAGAAGGCTGGCTCTAAGTTGGCAAAAGCCGAATCACTTGGTATAACTGTGCTAAGTGAACAGCAATGGCTTGAAATGATGCCGGAAAGTTAACTTCGGCAAAGAGGCAAAGAAAAGGATAAGAAGATGGTTAGACCACGTAATGTAAACCGCGCCAAGACGCCTAAAGAAATTCCTGACTGGGAACAAGAAGAGTTTGAGAGCCGAACGGATATTAAAAAAGCTGCTCAGGCTGTTACCGATTTAGGTGAGAAGTTGGCGGAACTGTCTGAGTCCAAAATTAAATCCTTAGGCTTAACGGATGAGCTGTTAAATGCGATTTTGTTATTAAAGCGTATGGATAAAGGACCAGCACTAAAAAGGCAAAAAGCTTTTATTGGGAAGTTGCTTCGCAAGAATGAAGATTTAATTGTTGAAATCAAAGAAAAATTTCAGGAAGAAGAACAAAAAGCTCAGCAACAAAATGCACACTTTCATCGTTTAGAAAAATGGCGTGACCGTTTGGTCGAAGAAGGGGATGATGCCTTGAATGAGTTTTTGGAATCTTACCCACAAGCGGATCGAACGATTCTACGACAAGCCATTCGTAATGCTCAAAAAGAAGCTGAGCAAAACAAGCCGCCTAAATCCTCGCGCGCTATCTTCAAATACCTCAGAGGACTTGAGTGGTAGAAAGTGAGTTAAAAAAGCTCACTTTCACCGATTAACTTTTACTTTCCGATTAGGTTTACGGATTTTGTGTCCAAATTCGTAAACGATCAAGCCCGATATAACCAAAGTCACCCCTAACAGAATCATGCTATCAAGAGGTTCTTGGTTTAGGAAGTGTCCTAGAAATACCGCGACAATCGGCGTAATCAGGGTAATCAACCCAATTCTTACTGCATCTAGCCTTTTCAAAATGTAATAGTACAAAATAAAACCAAATACCGAGCCTACACTGCCTAAATAGAAAATAGCGCCAAGTGCTTTCATATCCATTTCAGGAAATGACAATAAATAGCTTGGATGTAAAATCGTATACACCGCAGCGCTTATCCAAACCGTACCTGCGACCACATGTGTATGAGGCACTTCATGGTTATAGCGTTTGACCAAAACTGTACTTAGAGAATGAAAGCTACTACCCAATAGTGCCAGCAATAAGCCATGAAGAGCCAGTGAAGAATGCCAATCCAAATGTGGGCTGAAAACCACGATTAAACCGCCAAAGCTGACAAAAATCCCCAATAGTTTATTGGATGTTAGCCTGAAGTTCTTCAACAAGAAATAAGAAAAAATACCTGTCAAAATTGGTGTCAATCCAAAAATAATCGAAATCCAGCCAGAAGGCATGGTTTGTGCAGCAAAATAGATAGGCGTCATTCCTCCGAGCATACCTAAGCTTGCTGCAGCATAAACTTTGAGTGCAGATGGTTTTAACGAAAATGACGTTTTGCCAAAGACAAAAACTAAGGGAATGACGATGATGGCACTGATCAAAATACGTGCAGCAACGCCAAAAAACCAATCAAGGTGCCCACTCCATTGAATTGCTAATGGCGTAGTGGCCCATATAAGGATAACTAAAAAATAGGCGACGGATACATTCATGCTTGGTCTCTTTAAATTTAAACTTTAACGAAATAAAAGAAGTGATTTTTTGAACGTTAGCGTCGAAGTCGTTCAAAAATGCCAAGCGATTTATTTTTGCAGACGTCATCCGCCTCAAAGCGAATTCCGTTCATTGTGATATAGACACCATTTTCAGATAGATTCGCCGCCATAATAGCCGTGCCCAAGTTGAAGCTAGCGTCCGAATCTCCGAGCATGAAAGGGCGCATAGCCCCTGTTAGAACAATAACTTTGTCTGCCAGCTCTGGACACGCCTTCAAATAGTGTGCAGTGTCTGTCATGGTATCGGTACCATGAGTGATGACGATTTTTTGCTGGAGTGCTTTAATGCAGGCTTCGGCAATTGTTTTTCTGTCTGCTTGCGTCATGTCCAAGCTGTCTTTTAGCATTAAGGTTTGAACCGAGTGCAAGGATGCATTGGCTTGAGACAGCATTTGTGGAGCATGCGTGGACGAGAACTCAAGTTCGCCGGAAAGAGCATTGTAGTTTTTATCCAGAGTGCCGCCTGTTACCAGTAGAAGTAACTCTGATTGGTTGTCAGTAATGGATGACGGCGGTTGGTCTTTCATGGTTGACGTAGGATTCCTGTAACGATTCCTAAAATTTCAATTTGCTCGTTGGTGATATAGATAGGTTCCATTTCACTATTTGCAGGTTGCAATCGAATACCGTTTTTTTCGATGTAGAACTTTTTCATAGTTACTTCTTCGTTGTTGATGCGAACAACGACCGATTCACCATTCTCTGCGGTTGAGCGTCTTTCGATAATGACAATATCGCCATCCTCGATGTTTTCTTCAATCATGGAATTTCCTTTAACACGTAGTGCAAAGGTTTCCTTTTTAACCATGGTTTTGGGAACAGCGATGGTGTCGTAGTCCATTTCCATTTGAATCGGCTGACCAGCTGATGTCCAACCAAGCAAAGGAATTTGGACGAAATCGACATCCACCATTTCTAGTGGATCGGCTTCAGCCAATTGAAGTTTCTGATTACGTTTTGGAATCAAGTAAGCTACATTCGACATTGCACACCTCTGGTTATGTTTGCCCAATTAGGTTTTATTCTAACGACTAAACTTGATTAAGGTAACACTTTTTTGAAAGGTTTTACTTCTACCTTTTTATAAACCCCGGCAGCAAGGTAAGGATCTGCATTAGCCCATGTCTGTGCGGCTTCCAAAGAGTCAAACTCAGCGACAATCAAGCTTCCCGTAAAACCCGCTTCACCTGGCTCTTCACTGTCAATCGCAGGGTTTGGACCTGCAAGCAGTAATTTCCCACTTTCTGACAGCGCTTTTAAGCGTGCAATATGGTCAGGGCGAGCACTTGCTCTCAACGGCAAGCTGTTTGGAACGTCGTAGGCAAAAATAGAGTAGTACATCGTTTTTCCTGTTCTGAATCGTAATTATTTGGTGTCTGGTGAAGCGGGTGGTTGACCTTCGTCGTCTTTCTCTTCTTGCTGGTGTTTGGCGACGACAACCGAGTCCATTTCCACATCTGCAAGGGTTTCCATCGCTTTTTCATTCACCTCGTTGGCAACGTTGTCATCCTGAATATAACGGGAAATATAGACACCTTGAACCAAAATAAAGGCAAGCGTTAAGCCCATCAAACCGAAAAGCTTGAAGTTAACCCAAGTGTCTGTGTCATAGTTGAAGGCGACATAAAGGTTGGCAATACCAGAAAAGATGAAGAAGACCACCCACATGTAGCTCAAGCGAATCCATACTTTTTCAGGCAGGTATAGCGCTTGATCCATCAAACGTCTGACGATTGGCTTTTTGCCGATGAAATGACTGCCAAGGAAAACAAGCGCAAAGCCCCAGTTAACAATAGTTGGCTTCCATTTGATAAAGGTTTCATCATGGAAAATTAGAGTGGCGCCACCAAGGATGATGATCAAAGCAAGTGTGACCAAATGCATGTTTTCGACGCGCTTGTTTTTGAAGTAGACATAGCCTACCTGCAAGACTGAAGCGGCGATAGCAACAGCAGTTGCGACATAAATTCCAAAAAGTTTAAAGGCTATAAAAAAGAGGAGGATCGGAAAAAAATCGAATAATAATTTCATGTTTTTGAGGTAGTCTTGTTAGAGTCTTATTTGTTTAGTTCCTGCATTTTATCTGGGTTATCGGGCTAAATAAAGTTAAAATGCTGTAGAAAAGGTGGAAACTTGGTGTTGCTGCCACAGTTACATCAACTTACGTTTGAAGAATTTTTGCTCACATGTCCGATTTCAAAGCTGACTTTCATTGTCATACTCACATATCCGATGGCTCACTGTCTCCTGAAGCCCTAATTTCTTTGGCGAAGGAAAGGCGAGTAACGCATTTATCTATTACCGATCACGATACGACCCTAGGATATGAATTGGCAAAACCTTTTGCCGATGAGCAGGGCATAACGTTGATTTCCGGAACGGAAATTTCTTGTCAGTGGCAAGGCCATACAATTCATGTTGTCGGTCTTGATGTCGATGTGATTAACAGCGACTTACAAAACGGCTTGAAGATGAACCGCGTCAAGCGTTGGTTACGTGCTTTTGAAATGGATACCAAGGCGCAGAAACGTTTCCCGAGTTTATTAACTGACATTTTGCCAAAACTGGAGTCTGGTATGATCGGGCGAAACCATTTTGCGCATGCATTGATTGAGCGCGGCATTGTTAACGATCAACCAAAGGCATTTGACCGTTATTTGAAGAAAGGTCGTCCCTTGTATGCACCAGTGGATTGGCCAGACATCACAGAAGTGGTTGAGTGGATTTTAAGTGCAGGCGGTATTGCGGTCATCGCACATCCACACATTTATAAAATGGGCGCAAACAAACTCAACAAAATGATTGAGACGTTCAGGGATGCTGGTGGACAGGCTATCGAAGTGGTCAATCAACCAAGAGTTTGCTCCGATCAAATGGGGATGGCAGATCGTGCAAAACGTTTTGGCCTCTATGCCTCTCTAGGAAGTGATTTTCACCGTCCTGAGCAATCATGGAGAGGGTTGGGGTGGTTGTCTCCTATGCCTAACGGCGTCGATCCGGTATGGAACCACTTTAAGTCCCCAGTATAAGCCGTTCAATCAGTCCTCAATACTCTGCACATTCATTGTTCTTTTTCATATAATACGCAGCAACTTTAATGTCATAGAAAATAAGCTATATCGGTAAAAGCTGTGCGAAAAGACTGTCAATATATTTCCGTTCATCCTGACAACCCTCAGGAGCGACAACTCAAGCAAGTGGTTGAAATTCTTAATTCAGGCGGTGTCATCGCTTATCCGACGGAGTCAGGTTATGCGCTTGGTTGCTTGCTGGATAACAAAGAAGGGGCAGATCGCATTCGCGCTATCCGTCGCTTGGATGAAAAACATGATTTCACCATTATGTGTAAGGATCTCAGCAACTTATCGGAATACGCTAAGGTTGGAAATATCCAATTTCGTTACTTAAAGTCCCATTTACCTGGACCCTACACCTTTATCTTACCAGCAAGCCGAGAGGTGCCGAGACGTCTGCAAACCCCTAAGAAAAAAAGTATAGGATTAAGGGTTACTCCAAACATTGTCGCCAATCACTTGCTAGAATATTTTGACAAGCCCTTGATTTCTGTATCATTGATTTTGCCGGGTGAAGAGCTGCCGATGACAGATGGTTGGTCTATTCAGGAGCAAATAGGTCATGCTTTGGATGCTGTTTTGGATGGCGGCTTTGGTGGTTTTGAGCCAACGACAGTGATTGATTTTACGGATGACGTTCCGGTATTGATACGTCAAGGTCAGGGAGAATTCAGCGAGTAACGTTCAAAGTTGAACCTCGTCTTTCATAACGCAATGGCAAAGGATTTCAGATGGATGAATTAACGATTATGCAGAAAATTGCGGTGTGGTCCATCCCCGTGATTTTCGCCATCACCCTTCATGAAGTCGCTCATGGCTGGGTAGCGATGAAGTTTGGAGATCGTACTGCGGAATTGCAAGGCCGTTTAACCATCAATCCTTTGAAGCATATCGACCCCTTCGGTACAGTCATAGTGCCAATCGCCTTATTGATCATGGGGGGCTTCATCTTTGGATGGGCAAAGGCCGTTCCGGTCAACCCGAGTAATTTCAAGAATCCTCGAAGAGATATGGCGTGGGTCGCTGTCGCCGGCCCAGTTTCTAACTTTTTGATGGCTATTTTCTGGGCAATCATCGCGCGAATTGGTTATGGACTGGACTCTCAGCCAGAGATTGCTCAGTTCATGACTTATACCGGCACTGCAGGTATTGCCATTAACTTGGTGTTGATGGTGCTGAACATGATTCCTATCCCGCCGTTGGATGGTAGTAGAGTATTGTCGGCATTTTTATCGCCACGTTTAGCGTACAATTACAATCGTATAGAGCCTTATGGTTTCTTTATCTTATTAGGCATGATGTTGCTAGGATTCCTCGGGCCGATTATTTCCGGACCTTACCAGGCATTTCAGCAACTTATTTATCAAATAGTCGGACTCGCATAATGAATAAAACACCAAACAAATCGGCATCGCCGAAAACTGCAAAGATCGCAGCAAATCCTGCTGGCGAAAAATTGCAGAAAATTTTGGCTCGAGCGGGTTTCGGATCACGCCGAGAAGTTGAAAAACTGATTGAAGCCGGTTTGGTCAAAGTCAATAACCGTGTGGCGACACTGGGTGAAAGAGCTTTACCAACGGATACCATCAAGGTTAAAGATCAACCTGTTAAGGAAACGCGCCTAGCCAAGCAATCTACGCAAGTTATCTTGTACAACAAGCCCGAAGGGCAAGTTTGTTCCCGCAAAGATGAAAAGGGCAGAGACACGGTTTTTGCGCATTTACCGCGCATTATTAACAGCCGCTGGGTGAGTATCGGTCGTTTGGATTTGAACACTTCAGGTTTGTTGATGTTCACCAATAATGGCGAGCTGGCCAATCGCATGATGCATCCATCCTATGAAATCGAGCGCGAGTATTCTGTACGAATTTTTGGCGAAGTGACTGATGAGATGATTAAAACCTTGAAAAAAGGGGTTAAGCTTGAAGATGGCTGGGCAAAATTCGACAAGGTTGAACACTTGAAACTACAAGAAGAAGACTCTGTTAACCAATGGTTCCGTGTTGTGCTGAAAGAAGGTAAAAACCGTGAAGTTCGACGCATTTGGGAATCTCAAGGGGTGCAGGTCAGTCGCTTGATCCGTACACGATATGGTGAGTTTAGTTTGCCGAGAACATTACGACGCGGCAAGGTTGAAACCCTGACCTGGAAGCAAGTAAACCAGCTATTAAAGAGCGTTGGCTTACCACTTGACCCAAGACCGGATTTAACACCGAAGGCGGCACCAGACTATTCTAAATCAACTTCAAACAACAAGCGTAGCAACCCAGCGGGCAGCTTAAGAGGAAGACCTTCTTCTAGCCCTTATAAAGGTAGGCAGCGCGGAGAGAATCAGTAACCCCCAACCTGGCAGATTTTGAGTGAAAAATTATGTTGGATAAAAACCTATTAACCAATGGCATTAGCCTGATTATTGTTTTGATTGGAGTCGCTTTTCATAATCATTGGATTATGATGGCAGGCGCATTTGCTTTGTCTGGTGCGTTGACCAACTGGCTAGCAATCTACATGTTGTTTGAGCGGGTTCCGGGCTTGGTTGGATCAGGGGTTATCCCAAACCAATTTGAACAATTTAAAACCGCCATCAAGAGCCTGATGATGGCGCAGTTTTTTACTCAGGAAAATATCGATCGTTTTGTTCAAGCGGAAACCGCATCGCCTCAGTTGAAGCTTGCGCCGGTTATCGAAAAGGTAGATTTAACACCCGCATTCGATAAGTTAGTTGAGGTTATCATGCAATCTAGCTTTGGCAGCATGTTGGGTATGTTTGGCGGCGCCAGCGCACTAACACCACTTAAAAATCCTTTTATTATCAACATGAAAGAAGCGTTAATTGAAATGACGCAAAAAGATGAATTCGTTGAGTTGCTACAAGCGGAAATCGATCAACCTAATGTTATCTCAGAGATTCGTCAGCAAGTTGAATCCATCATCGAATCCCGTTTAGAAGAGTTAACGCCGCAGTTGGTTAAGCAAATGGTTCAACAAATCATCAAAGAACACCTTGGTTGGCTCGTGGTTTGGGGCGGAGTGTTTGGTGGTGTCATCGGTCTGCTTTCCGCTTGGGTATCTCAAGTCATTTAAGAGTATTTACTTTCGCCGTACAGCAGAATAAAGCTGTCACCAAAATCTGCCAGGTTGGGATAGTCACTTAATTTGAACAACAAGAATGCTATGCAATAGTTATGCTAAACCTTACGACGAGACTGTTTCCACTTTGGGTTTTGCTGGCCTGCTTTTGGGCGTATCAGCAACCCGATGAATTCACAGCACTAAGGCCTTGGATTACGCCGCTTCTGGCGCTCATTATGTTCAGCATGGGGTTGACGCTTCATTGGCAGGACTTCCAACGTGTTCTCTCTGAAAAACGCGTAGTCATGCTTGGTGTTGCCATTCAATTTATCGTGATGCCGCTTGCGGCATTATTGCTTTCCAAAGCCATGAATTTCTCGCCTGAACTGACCGCCGGGATGATGTTGGTGGGCACGACAGCAGGCGGTACTGCCTCGAATGTCATAGTTTACTTAATCGGTGGGCGTGTTGCGCTCTCTATCAGCATGACGCTGGTCTCAACTTTATTGGCTGTTGCGCTGATGCCTTTGTTGACTTGGCTTTATCTGAATCAGATGATTACGGTACCTGCCGGTAAAATGCTGTCCAGCTTGTTGATGATTGTGCTGCTGCCGGTTGTATTGGGAATGTTGGTGATGCATTTTTTGAAAACCAAACTGTTGTCAGTACAGCCATTCCTACCTTTGGTTTCGATGACATCCATCGTGTTGATTATCGCCATCGTCGTTGCGTTGAACCACGACAGAATGTCAACAGTAGGTGTAGCGATTATCTTTGCTGTTATATTGCATAATCTGATTGGTTTAGCTTCTGGATACAGCATTACTAGGCTGTTGGGCTACGATGTTCAAACCAGTAGAACCGTGGCAATAGAAGTTGGTATGCAAAACTCAGGTCTGAGTGTTGCGTTGGCGTTAAAGTATTTTAGTCCAGTCAGTGCGTTGCCAGGTGCATTATTCAGCATTTGGCACAATTTGTCAGGTTCATTATTGGCCGCTTTTTGGCGGCACAAATAACGAAAAAATATTTAATAGTGAGGCGGGGGACTTTCCTCGCTCGGCAGCTTGATTTGGCTCCCCATTTCGGATTTCATGTTCTTTAAGAAGTCCGAAAGCACCTTCAATTGATGTTTTAACTCCACGATGTCTTGTTGCTGCTTGGCAACCA
This sequence comes from Hydrogenovibrio marinus, assembly GCF_013340845.1. Taxonomy (NCBI): domain Bacteria; kingdom Pseudomonadati; phylum Pseudomonadota; class Gammaproteobacteria; order Thiotrichales; family Piscirickettsiaceae; genus Hydrogenovibrio; species Hydrogenovibrio marinus. The sequence goes on along the minus strand of NZ_AP020335.1, from coordinate 1,323,252 downwards.
AGTGACTGAGTTGATCAACTGTTTCATCTTGATAGGCTTGATGGATTTCCAATTGATGAATTTTGGCTTCCTGTTCAGAAACGCGCACATCTAATTCTTCAGCCATGACAAAGCCTCTCCATATTGATTGTTTTTTTCCAAAACGACTCGATCCGATACTAAATGGTTGAATTGTATTTCCGTTTCCATAAGTTCATCACGCCTGAAATAATGGCAGCTAACTTTGTCACCCAGCTCACAACCTTTCAAAAAGCTTTCCACCGCATCTGTAGAGACCATTTTGTAGCCATTCAAAGCAATGATTTCATCTGATGCTGCGATACCTGCATTGTGAAGCGCCAAGTCATTCCATACATGCGTTACTCGCACGGTTTGATGCTCTGTTGTTTGTAGGTTTGCGCCTAGCTGTACAGGGAAGTTGGTTTCCTCGGTAGTGCCACCCGTGTCTTTCAATCCTGTTGCCGGACGTAGTGTGAAATCAACACCAAAAGGTGAGAATAGGTTTTCAAAAGGTAAATCTTCCTTCTCAAACAGATGTTGCTTGAAAAAATCTGTCAGATCGACACCTGAAACCTCCGCACAAATCTGCTCTATTTCACCTTCGCACAGACCTTTTCGGGGCAGGCCATGATTTTGCCAAAGTGCCTTTAGAACATCCACAAGGGTCTTTTGGTTTTGCGTTTGCTGACGAATAAGCAGGTCTAAACCTAAGCCGATTAAACTGCCTTTGGTGTAGTAGCTGATAATGGCATTGGGAGCATTTTCATCCTGCTGATAGAATTTGGTCCAAGTTGTTATGCTAGACTCTGCTACGGATTGTTTGAAGCGCCCCGGCATGCGATAGACACGCGTCATTTCTTTTGACAGGCGCTTAAGGTAAGTGTCAGAGTCAACCAAGCCTGCCATATTCAAAAATAGACCATCGAAGTAAGAAGTAATGCCTTCAAACCACCATAGTTGGTTGGTATAAACAGGTTCAGATAAGTCCGATGTTTGATAGACGGCTGGTTGAATTCTCTTTACATTCCAACTATGGAAATACTCATGCGAGCACAACTCTAGGAATTGAATATAACCATCCGTAGGTTTTGCATCCGTTGTATAAGGCAAATCACTTCTAGAACACAGTAGTGCAGTAGAGTTGGTGTGTTCCAACCCTCCATAGCCGTTATCAGTGATCATGACTTGAAATAGATATTCATCAAACGGATAGGGCTCACCAAATAAGCTCAACTCTGTTTCGCAAATAGCTGTTAAGTCTTTGATTAGTTGATCTTTGTTCAGTTTTTGTCTTTCAAACTTTCCGGTAAAAGCAACACGATGAGGAACGCCATTGGCAACAAACGCAATCTCAACAAAATCACTCACTTCAACTGGATATTCAATTAAATCTCGGTAGTTTTCTGCACGGTAGTCACCAAAACCAAATGGATCAACACTTACCTTTGGTAGAGTGGAAGCTACGCGCCAACCTTGCTGTTCGCTTAGGTTAGTTTTCGGTAAAGAAATTTCGTACGGCGCGTCGGCAAAATCATCAACACGCAGAAACACAGACGTCCCATTAAAGAAGGCATGCGTTTGATCAAAGTGTGCGGTACGTACCGATAAATCCCAGGCATAGACCTGATAACTGACTTCAAGGCTACCAAGCACGTTTTCATCCGTGCTCAAAAGCTGCCAATGAGACTTGTCGAGTATCCGGATTTCCAAGGCTTTGCCATTGCTATCTTTTGCGGTCATGCCAATGAGGTTTTTGGCAAAATCTCGGATTAGATAACTGCCAGGAATCCAGCTAGGCAAACTTAGATTCAGCGTTGTCTGGTTAACGTTCTCAATACGAAGGTGTACATCTATTAAATGAGCATGTGCCTTTTCTAGACTGATGGTGTAATGGATTGTCATATTAACCTTGGTTTTGTTCTGTTTCAGAGGGTTCCACTTGCTTTGGTTCTGCTGGTGGCGGTATGCAAAGCTTTTTGTTCTTGATTGCGATAAACGTTTTTAGCGTTAGATGTAGAACCAAGGCGGAAAGCACTGATAAAAAGAACGCGGCAAAAAAGCCAAATGCGTTCATGTGTAGCTTTTCGTACATCATAAAGCTGGCATTGGCAATGGTTGCGATCGGGAAGGTGTATGCCCACCAAGATAAAGAAAATGGAACCTTAATAAAACGCCAAATTTGCGTGAACAACAATAGCGCAAAGAATAGGGCGGTGTAATAAAGCACTCGACCAAAGTTATCAATTGAATCGCCGTGCTGAATCGCTAAGTAGGACAAAAAGCCCATTGCAGGCGGTGCAATTAAAATAAACAAGGTCGGTTCCATCAACCTGAGCATTGGCGGATGGAAAAACAATCGATACATAACAATGGCTAATAGAATCAACCAGAACACCAAGCCGATGCTGAAATAAAACCATGCGATTTCATGGAATCCGAATTGCATTGCCGGCAGTGGCGCAACAATGTTACCAACAACCGGGATAAACCAAGCCGGCGTCATTTGGTTGATTTGCCATTTTTCATGCAAAATCCAGGATTGCACAACATAGAAGGTCAGTACCAGTTGGGCAAGGGCACCAATGATAAACATCCCTTCTGAAAGGGTCGGCGCGATATCTTTATAAAGAACCGACAAAAGCAATAGGCTGATACTGGCAGTAGGAAAGAAGTTGACTGCTATCGGGTGATTGATTTCTTTGGTTACGGCATCCTTGTATTTCAACAGCTTAACACCGTAAGCTAATGCAACCATAATAAAAAACAACGTTGTAATCGCCGTTAGCGCCAAGGCAACGGTTTGCGACATTCCTAAAATAGTATGTGCATTATGAAAGCCAATGGTTAAACCCGCATAGCCCATAATGGCTCCGAAAAGTGTAATCGGGAAGAAGATTATGCGGTCAGGTGTCGTTTCGGTAGAAATAGTTTGTTGTTCAGTCATGGTGTCCCCAAACGATAAGCGATGTTGCAAAGAAAAATTGGATTTACGGCTATTATAATGACTTGCCGAAAAATTGTTATCCTTCAGCCCCGCATAATCCTAGCGTAAGTATTTTGGGCGTGAAGAAATGATTGAATATTTCCAGTAAGTTCACCATACTTTTAACTAGTGAATATTAATTCCATGCACCGAAAAGCGAAAGGAACCCCGTAAACCGATGGAAAAAAGCCCCATGTTTGAAAAGCGTGACTTCTTTAAGTTACCGGTCAGTTATTTTTCGATGCCTATGGGGCTTATCGGTTTGGGCATCGAAGTGCATCATTTTGAAAGAATCATTGCTTCGGGTACCACTTTTAGCGCGTGGATAATGCATCTTGCTTGGTTGATTCTTGCCGCAATGACGGTGTTTTCGTTTGCAAACCTGTTCAAAGCAGAAGGGCGACAATTCATTAAAGCCCAGTGGCAAAACTCCATCAGCTTACTAGACTTTCCTATTCTCACACTCACAGCGCTCTTGCTTCTGCTCTCTCTGGAAGACTTCAATGAAGGGCAGGGCTTATGGTTGATCGCTTTTGCACTGATAGTGATCGCTCATACCTTTTTGAATATTGAGATTCTGACGCGTTGGCTGAATGACACAAACCTGAAGCTTCAAGATATACGTCCAACCTTTTTCATTCTGTTGTCCGGTAATTTCATGGTGGTGATTGTAGGGGATTTCTATTTACCGAAATCCTATGATGAATTCTTATGGTTCTACTTCTCGGTCAGCTTATTTTTGTGGTTTACATTTATTTTTATCCTGTTTTATCGCCTGATTTTTGAAGTCAGTATCCAAGACACTTTAAGACCGAGTCTGTTTATCATTTTGTCGCCACCATCGCTGGGACTGATCGCTTATGCACTGTTGTCTCATGCGACAGAAATGAGTGTGGTAACCTGGGCCTTGTTCAGCTTTGCGACCTTCTTTTTGGGAATGTGGTTCTTGATGCAGCGCTTTTTCAGGAAGATTCGTTTGACCATGATAGGGTGGGCGTTCATTTATCCCTTAGCATCCTATGACGTTTCACTACAGTTTATTTACGACCTAACAGGAAACCCTGTGATTCTAAGTCTGGCATTTATTGTCATGGTGACGAATATCACGTTATCGAGCATTTTGCTGTACCACATGACACGTACCCTTCTGACAAGAAGTATCGTTGAAGAGCAATAACTGTCACGATGTCTCATCATTGCTGCCCTAAGATGTTTTATAATAGATGCCATTTTTGATTCACTTTTTCTAGGAGAACTTCGTGGTAAAAACTCGCTTTGCGCCCAGTCCAACAGGTTATTTACATATCGGCGGTGTTAGAACGGCACTTTATTCTTGGTTGTATGCCAAGCAAAAGGGCGGCGATTTTATTTTACGAATTGAAGATACTGACTTGGAGCGCTCAACTCAGGAATCTGTCGATGTCATTATGGAAGGGATGGAGTGGCTTGGCTTGTCACATTCAGAAGGTCCTTATTACCAAACGCAAAGGTTTGACCGCTATAAAGTTGTTATTCAACAACTTCTTGATAATGATTTGGCTTATTACTGTTATGCAACGCCTGAAGAGTTGGATGCGATGCGTGAGCAACAACGCGAGCGTGGCGAAAAGCCACGTTATGATGGACGCTATCGTGACTTTAAAGGAACACCTCCTGAAGGTGTTAAGCCAGTTATCCGTTTCAAGAACCCTTTGGATGGTGATGTCGTTATTGATGACATTGTAAAAGGAAAGGTGACTGTTTCTAATAAAGAACTGGATGATTTGATTATTGCACGCTCGGACGGCACGCCTACTTACAATCTAACAGTTGTTGTGGATGACTGGGATATGAATGTCACGCACGTCATTCGTGGTGATGATCATTTGAATAATACGCCAAGACAAATCAACCTTTACCATGCACTGGGCGCATCCTTACCAAGATTTGCCCACATTCCAATGGTATTGGGACCTGATGGAAGTCGCTTGTCCAAGCGTCATGGTGCTGTTTCTGTATTGCAATATAAGGAAGAAGGGTTCCTACCTGAAGCCTTGTTGAATTACTTGGTGCGCCTTGGTTGGTCTTACAAAGATCAGGAAGTTTTCACTATCGATGAGATGGTTGAGTATTTTGATTTGGAAAAGGTTAATTCAGCACCCTCTACGTTCAATGTAGAAAAACTACTATGGATTAACCAGCAACACATCCAAAATACTGGAATAGATAACCTGGTTAAAAACCTAACACCGTTTATGGAAGCGAAAGGCTTGAACATAGCACAAGGTCCAGATATTTCAAAAGTGGCGGATTTGTTGCGAGAAAGAGCCAAAACCCTTGTTGAAATGGCTAATGGTGCTGTGTATTTCTATCAGGACTATGAAACTTTTGATGACGATGCTGCCAAAAAGCACCTAAGAGGGGTTGCGGAAGAGCCACTAAGAAACGTTCAGGAAAAGTTTGCTGCGTTGTCTGACTGGAGCAAAGAAGCCATTCACCATGCAATTGAAACCACGGCTACAGAACTTGATGTAGGAATGGGGAAAGTAGGGATGCCTTTACGTGTTGCGATTACTGGAGGCGGGCAGTCACCATCAATTGATGCTACGGCCGAGTTGATCGGGCAACAACGTTGTGTGGATCGTATTAGCCTTGCAATCGAATATATTCAACAGCGCATGAAAGACGCTTAATATATTGATAAAAAAAGAAATACAACGGGCGGCTTTGTAATGAAGTTCGCCCGTTTGTTTTTGGGCCGACGTTAGCACACTCAGTGGAACGAAAAATATTTACAGATTTATGAAAAAATGCCTTGACCCAAGGCGGCATATCTTTATAATACGCGCCTATCAGTTACATGGCTCCTGACTAAGATTTCACAATCTTAACTAGAGTGGAAATTTGGGGCTATAGCTCAGCTGGGAGAGCGCAACACTGGCAGTGTTGAGGTCAGCGGTTCGATCCCGCTTAGCTCCACCAAATTTGAACTGATAAACACGATTATACTAGGCCATAGTCGCGTCATATTTTAGATATGCACTTTCAAAAGTGTCCCGTTCGTCTAGAGGCCTAGGACACGGCCCTTTCACGGCTGTAACAGGGGTTCGACTCCCCTACGGGACGCCATTATGCGGGAATAGCTCAGCGGTAGAGCACAACCTTGCCAAGGTTGGGGTCGCGAGTTCGATCCTCGTTTCCCGCTCCATTTTTAGGTAAGTTGAATAGGGTACGACTAGGCCCGTACATAAAACCTTTCAGCTTATCGCTTGTTGAAATACAAGCACCGAGCGGACGCTCAAATCTGTCCCGTTCGTCTAGAGGCCTAGGACACGGCCCTTTCACGGCTGTAACAGGGGTTCGACTCCCCTACGGGACGCCACACACTAAAAGCCCGACATAATGTGAGTTATGTCGGGCTTTTTTATTTCTCGTTTTTCCGCTTTCTCGATTTTATTTTTCCTGTTAAACTGAAATTCAAGCACATCGTCGTGTCTAGGTGTCTATCAGCACAAATTCGCTTTTCTTAAAATTTATTTCATATTGATAATGTATTTCATCGCTAAGCTAAAGCTTCATCTCAACGTTGTTTAGTGAGTAAATGCGTCTAGGTAGGAGTTGCTCTATGTCAAAATCGGATATCGGTCTAATTGGTTTAGCAGTCATGGGGCAGAACCTTGTTCTAAATATGGCGGATCACGGTTATCGCGTAACGGTTTACAACCGATCTGCCGATAAGACAGAAACCTTTTTGCAACAGCGTGTTGAAGATCGTCCGATTGTAGGTGCTTACTCTCTGGAAGAGTTTGTTGATAGCCTTAGCGCTCCTAGAAAAGTCATGCTGATGGTTAAGGCTGGTGAAGTGGTTGATCACTTTATTGAATTGCTATTGCCCCTCCTAGAAAAAGGTGACATCATTATTGATGGTGGAAATTCGCTATATACCGACTCCGACCGTCGTACCAAATACTTAGAAGAAAAAGGCATTCTGTTTATTGGAACAGGCGTCTCCGGTGGTGAAGAAGGCGCTAGATTTGGACCCTCCATTATGCCTGGTGGAAACCCGAAGGCATGGTCATCCGTTAAACCTATTTTTCAGGATATTGCAGCGAAGAGTCACGATGAAGCCTGCTGTGATTGGGTTGGGCAAGGTGGCGCTGGACATTATGTCAAAATGGTTCACAACGGTATTGAATACGGTGATATGCAGTTGATTACCGAAGCCTACCAACTTATGAGAGAGGGGCTTGGGCTAAGTGCGGATGAGTGCCAACAGATTTTTGCAGAGTGGAATAAAGGGGTTCTGGATTCTTATTTGATTGAGATTACGGCAAATATCCTTTCGTTTAAAGATGAGGATGGTGAACCGCTAGTCGATAAGATTCTTGATGCCGCAGGACAAAAGGGAACCGGAAAATGGACGGGAATCAGTTCATTGGATTTGGGGATTCCTCTAACCTTGATTACCGAGTCAGTCTATAGCCGTTGCTTGTCGTCACTAAAAACCGAAAGACAAAAAGCAGCGGGCATTTTCCCGAAACAACAAGTCGCGTTATCCGTTGACAAACAAGAGACATTGACCGCTATTCATGATGCACTGTATGCCTCTAAAATCATTTCTTACACACAGGGCTATATGTTGATGTCCGAAGCCGCCAAGGAGTTTGGTTGGGAATTGAACTATGGCGGAATCGCTTTGATGTGGCGCGGCGGTTGCATTATCCGCAGCACCTTCCTGGGTGAAATTAAGGCGGCCTATGACAAGCAGCCAGATTTACAGAACCTTCTGCATGCGAATTTCTTTGAGTCGGCCATTAAAGGGGCAGAGTCCAACTGGCGTAAAGCAATTATTTTTGGTATTCAAAGTCAGATACCTACGCCTGCACTAAGCTCTGCACTTGCTTTCTTTGACGGTTATCGCAGTGCGACACTCCCAGCCAACCTATTACAGGCTCAGCGTGATTATTTTGGCGCCCATACTTATGAGCGTGTCGATAAACCTCGCGGCGAATTTTTCCATACCGACTGGATTCAATCCGGCGGAAATGTCAGCTCCACAACTTACGAGGTGTAATGAATGCCACAAGATTGTTCATTTGTTGTTTTTGGTGCGACGGGAAATCTATCTTTAACCAAGCTGATGCCTGCCTTCTATCACTTGGATGAAATGAACCGTTTAAGTGACGGCATGCGTCTTATCACCCTAGGACGTAAAAACTATACGCAAGAAGAATGGTTGGAGATCATTAAAAAATCCGTTTCACCAAAGGCGCGTGGCGGACTAAAAGATGATGTTTTCGCACGTTTTGCAAAACGCATGCAATATTTTGCCATGGATGCCGATGAAATCAGTTCTTATCACGAGTTAGAAAACTTGTTGAATGCTGAAAATATGCCATCGAACATGGCGTTTTATCTTTCTTTGGGACCTGACCACTTTGCCAAGGTTGTTAGAAACCTAAACAAAACAGGCTTGCTTGATGAAAGCATGGGCTGGAGAAGAGTGGTACTTGAAAAGCCATTTGGTTATGATACTGCCAGTGCAAAAGCGCTTCAACTAGAACTAAACAAACACATCAGTGAATCACAAACCTATCGGATTGATCATTACTTAGGAAAAGGAATGGTGCAGAACGTGATGGTTTTCCGCTTCGCCAACTTGTTGATGGAGCCGCTCTGGAACCGAAATTATATTGACCATATTCAAATCACGCATGCAGAAGATCGTCCAATTGGAAGCCGAGCTGGTTATTACGACACCAGTGGTGCTATGCGAGACATGATTCAAAGTCATTTATTACAACTTCTGGCACTTGTGGCGATGGAACCTCCGGCATCCATGGATGCTGAAGATTTACGTGATGAAAAGGTCAAGCTGCTTAAGTCAATTCGCTCCATTTCCAAGAACAATGTTAAATCTCAAGCTTATCGCGCGCAGTATGCAGCTGGAGAAGTGAAAGGGGAGCAGGTTCCAAGCTATCTTGAAGAGCCAGGCGTTGCAGAAGATAGCGTCACAGAAACCTATGCTGCCCTTAAGCTTTATATCGATAATTGGCGTTGGGCAGGTGTGCCGTTTTACATTCAAACGGGTAAAAATATGGCTGCGTCGAAAACATTGGTTTCCATTTGTTTTAAACACCCTCCCAAGCAGTTTTTCCGCGATTCTCAGGTTAAAAAAATGGATCCTAACTGGATCATTTTTGGGATACAACCTCGCGAATCTATCAAAGTCGAAATGACTGCTAAAGAACCTGGTTTGGAGATTTCAACCCAGCAGATTAGTTTGGATGCCGCCATGAGATTGGAAGGCGAGGACTCTATAGATGCTTATGAAGAACTCTTGCTGGATGTAATTAAAGGCGACCGCTCACTATTCCTGCGCTACGATGAAGTCAAAGCGGCTTGGAAAGTTGTAGATCCTGTATTGGAAGTTTGGGCATCCGATACCAGCTATATTGATACCTACCCATCGGGAAGTTGGGGGCCACAAGGCGCTGAAAAACTCTTTGATCATCCAGATCAAGGTTGGCGTCGTCATATCAACCCAGAGTGCGCCACTAATCCGTAAAGATAGCCAAATGAACACATCCTTACCAAATAATTGGATCGCGCTACAAACCGCTGAAGACGTTGCCCAAAAAGTTACTGAGCAAATTCTTCTGATTGCGGAACAATCTATTTCACAAAAGGGAAGTTTTCATTTTATTACAGCAGGGGGCTCGACTCCCAATCGTTGTTATGAACTGCTTTCAAAGGCAGATTCAGATTGGGCACGTTGGCATATTTATATGGGTGATGAGCGCTGTTATCCTGAAACTCATGCGGAAAGGAATAGTGTCGCCTTAACTCAGTATTGGTTGGGTAAGCAGGGCCAAATCCCAAATGACCAAATTCATTTCATGCCAATGGAGCTAGGTTTAGAGACAGCCTCCAAAGCTTATAATGACATTGTTCATGCTGTGATTGATTCTGTTGGATGCTTTGATTTGTGTTTACTAGGAATGGGCGAGGACGGACATACCGCCAGTTTGTTCCCCGGGCATTTTTATATCGAAGATCAATATACTGTGCTGGAACATCAATCCCCTAAACCGCCAAGTGAGCGTTTGAGCTTGTCTTTCGAAACGCTTTGCAACAGTAAAACCGTGATTAAGATTGTGACGGGTGCTTCAAAACATCAGGCCATTCAACAATGGCTAAAAGGGGAGAATCTCCCCATTTCAAACATCTATGGCTTAGAAAATACATTCACTTATCTGAGTGAAGATGTTTTTAAAACTCTATAAATTTCGACTTTTATAAAACAAAACAAGTTGTTGATATTTAAAACAAATACCCCAACCTGGTAGATTTTAGTTTAAGTTAATTGAAGCGGTTTCTACGTTATCAATCTGCTCCAGCTGGTCAAGTAGATTCCCCACGCTAATATGTGAATCCAGTTCTAAGACAAACTGCATTGTTACCGTACCATCGGATTTATCGGATGACGTATCAGAGCGTAAAATATTAATGTCCATTGATGTCAACAAAGTCATGATATCTCGCAGTAGACCTTTTCGGTCAAAGCAAAGCACGCTCAGCTCGGCCTCGTAAGTCTCAACCAGCTCTTCTTGATGTCGCGTCCAAGACACGGCAATCAAGCGCTTTTGCTCTTCGTAACTCAGGTTAAGAATATTATTACAATCTTTTTTGTGGACGGTAATCCCTCTACCTCGTGTGACATAACCGATAATCTCGTCATGCTCGGTCGGGTGACAACAAGGAGCCAACAGTGTTTTTAGTTGAGGTGAGCCGATAACATAAGCTCTTGCTGGCTCATGACGGTTGTCGGTCAAATGAATTGAATCAGTAACCTTGGTTTTAGCCGGATCTTGAGATGTAATGTGTCTTTGTTGCGGTTTCAGTTGTTTTTGAATTGCACTGTTCAGTTGTCGGTCATTGATTTGACCTCGACCTAGCGCTTCAAAGAAGTCTGATACGGATTCGGACTTGAACTGCTGAACCAATTGATCGACATGAAAATCTTGAGCATGCAAACGGCGCAATTCTTTATTGAAGATTGCTTCACCGGCATCTCGGTTGGCTTCTTTGTTTTGATGATTGAACCAATGGCGTACTTTGGCACGTGCACGGCTGCTTCCCAAATAATTTAAGTTAGGATTTAGCCAGTTGCGGCTCGGTTCACCAGACTTAACGGTAAGCACCTCAACCTTATCACCCGTTTTCAGCTGATAGGTAAGTGGAACGATTCTGCCGTTAACTTTTGCGCCACGACAACGGTGCCCAAGCTCGGTATGGATATAATAGGCAAAGTCCAGCGGTGTAGAGCCTTTACTTAGCGTAATGATTTCATCCGTTGGCGTCATTGCATAGATATGCTCAGACAAAAGTTCTGTACTGATTTCATTCAACAAATCCGGGTTATCGTTGTACTCCAGCATTTGTCGAACAAGGTTGATGCTTTGTTCAAGACGCGCATCCAGCTTCTTGCCGCCTTCTTTGTAGCGCCAGTGTGCCGCTACACCATATTCCGCGTGGTGATGCATTTCATAGGTACGAATTTGAATCTCAACGGTTTTGTTTTCTGCACCGATAATAACGGTGTGAATTGACTGGTAACCGTTTTCCTTTGGGCTTGCAATGTAATCGTCGAACTCATCTTTAATGTAGTTCCAACGGCTGTGAACCATCCCTAATACTTCATAGCATTGCTCAATAGAATCCACATAGATACGAACCGCTCGAAGATCATAAAGTTCATCAATCGGAAGGTTCTTTTTTGACATCTTTTTCCAGATGCTATAAATGTGTTTCGGGCGACCTGATATCTTGAAGTCCATATTTTTTTCATGAAACATTGCTTTCAAAGTGTCAATCACGTTACTGATAAAGGCTTCTCGTCCGGCACGCTTTGAGTCAAGTTGTTGAGCAATAGATTTATACAGCTCAGGATTCAGGTAGCGGAAGGACAAATCCTCAAGTTCCCACTTGAGCTGGGCAATCCCTAAGCGATTGGCAAGGGGGGCAAAAATCAACTGGGTTTCGTTGGCGATTTGTTCCTTGACGTTATCAGGTTCATTTTTTAGGTTACGCAGGCGCACAACGCGATACGCTAACTTGACAATCATAATGCGAATGTCTGAAGTCATGGCTAATAGCATTTGCCTTAGGCGCTCGGTTTGAACTTCGTTGGTAGCAGAGGCCGCGTTAAATTCTTTGATGGCGTTCAAGCGACGAATTTCTGAAACCATCTGAACAATGTTAGGACTGAAGAGAGATTTCAGTTTTTCGATGGGATAGGCTTCGTCTAAATTGCCGTCACTTAAGAGCGTCGCAATTAAGGTATCTCTATCGAGATTTAGTCCAGCCAAAACAACAGCGACATCAGTGCTTCTTACTCGGGCTACTTTTGGTAATTCTTCTGCTTCAACCGCAATTTCACAAGCTTTAAAGCTGAGAGCATCGTCTTCTTGGTGGTCAAATTCTTTTTTAAAGACTTGTAGATAAAGTTCTTGGGGAGTCATTTTTATTGTTTTTCCGCCTCTGAAATCTTTTCTTATTTTGTTTCTTAGGTATTAGGTCACCGTGTAGTTTACCGAATTTATACCTATTTATGCTCGATAAATCTGGATATAGTGGTGAAAAAACCATTGGCAATGTTCATCAACTTGAGAAAATGCGATAATGCCAAGATTATGAACTTTATGAACTCACAAGATAGTATGTTTCAAAGCACTACAACTCACTCTCTCATTCAGCAAAACAGCGCCCAAGGCTTTTCTGTTGCGCCAATGCTGGACTGGACTGACCGTCACTGTCGGGCATTCCATAGAAAGCTTACAAAGCACGCTTGGCTATATAGTGAAATGGTGACGACGGGCGCGATTATTTATGGAAATAATCTTCCTCGTTTTTTAGGGCATGAGCAAGATCAACCTGTGGTTTTACAGCTCGGTGGTTCTGATCCGCTTGAATTAGCGCATTGCGCAAAATTAGGCGAAGGGTGGGGGTATGATGAAATCAACTTAAATGTGGGTTGCCCCTCTGACCGTGTTCAGAATAATATGATTGGTGCCTGCCTGATGGACCACCCCAAGTTGGTGGCAGAAGGCGTTGATGCCATGAAGCAAAAGATTTCAATTCCGGTTACCGTGAAGTCGAGAATCGGACTAGATGATAATGAGGATTTTGGCAAATTAGTCGATTTCGTTGGTGGCATTATTGATGCCGGTGGCGACGGTGTTATTTTGCATGCAAGAAATGCCTGGCTACAAGGCTTGTCTCCAAAAGAGAACAGAGATGTTCCTCCTTTGAAATACGACTGGGTTCGTCAAATCAAACAAACATTTCCGACATTCTCCATTGCCGTTAATGGCGGCATTGCAACCCCGGAAGCGGGACAGGATTTCTTAACGACAGAGCAATCACTTCCAGCTGTTGATGGGGTAATGCTAGGTCGAGCCATCTACGAAAACCCTTACTTATTGACGAGTGTTGACCCCCTTTACTATCAAGACAACACTCAGGTGCCGACTCGTCAGGAAGTTCTGGAGGCCCTTTATCCCTACATAGAAAAGCACTTGGCAAATGACGGTAAACTGCATCAGGTTTCCCGTCATATTCTTGGGCTATTTCATGGTATGCCTGGGGGAAGGATTTGGCGACGTTACCTTTCTGAAAATGCATTTAAACCGGGTGCAGGAATTGAAGTACTGCAAACTGCATTGCAGAAGGTCAATGATGAAATTTACCGGATGGAACAAGCGTCATGATTCTGCTTGAAGTGCCATTTGCCGAAAAAGATATTGCCAAGTCTGTTGGCGCGCGCTGGAACCCCGTTGAAAAGAAATGGTATGTTCCTGATGACTTGTCATCTGACCTTGCGCCATTTGAACGTTGGCTACCTCAAGATGCCGCGCATGAATCAACTCAGCAAATAGTCCTTCCTGGTAGTAATGAAGCGACGTCTTCAAATGAAAAAGAAAAGGGCATTCCACTGAGTCAGTTAATGTCTCAGGTTCAATTGGCGATTCGTAAACAATTTACTGGTGCGGTATGGGTGACAGCAGAAGTCGCCAATATGAATGAGCGAAGAGGGCACTGGTATTTCGAGTTGACCGAAACTACCGAAGAGGGCGCTCAACTGGCCAGTTGTCGCGCGATGATTTGGCAAAGCCAAGCAGAAAGGCTTTTAAGAAAGTTTGCGGATGAAACCGGCTCTGATTTGGCTCCAGGTCAAAAAGTATTGTTGATGGTAGAGCCGACATTTCACGAGAAATTTGGTTTTTCATTAGTGATTCAGGACATTGACCCAAGTTTCACTTTAGGTGAGTTGGAAGCTGCTCTACAGGCAGTCCGAAAGCAATTAATTAGCGAAAAGCTTTACGATAAAAACAAAGCCTTTTCCATGCCGAAAGACTTTTACCGTGTTGCGGTTATCGCACCGCCTTCTGCAGCAGGACTTGGAGATTTTCGCGCCGATGCAGATCTATTGGTTAAGCATAAGTTATGTGAATTCAAATATTTCTATTCGGCGTTTCAAGGTGAAAACGTAGAAAAAGAAATGCTTTTGGCATTTGAAGCATTTCTGGCGCTACATCAATCCAACCACTTTGATGCGCTGATTATTATCCGCGGCGGCGGTGCGAAGCTTGATTTACAACCGCTCAATAATTATGCATTGGCAAAAGCCATCGCAAACATGCAGCTCCCAGTATTAACAGGTATAGGGCATGAAAGGGATAATACGCTTTTAGATGAGGTGTGCGCAGTCAGGTTTGACACGCCGAGTAAAGTAATTGGTGCAGTACAGCGTGCTATTGTCACATCTGCGCAAACAGCAAAACAAAATTGGCTTTTTATTGAAAAGGCCAGTTTGTTGTACGTACAAAGACAAAAGCAACAGCTACAGGAAATGGAGTCTCGCATCCAAACCAAGAGCTTACAGTCCTTACACCTGCATAAACAAAACCTAACGCCGTTGATGATTCATATTCAGCAGCAAAGTATTCGTAAGCTAAATCAGCAGCAGCATCTATTGGAGCAGTGCTTTGATACCATTTTCCATCAGGCAACCAACCAAGTGCAGCTACAAAAACAAAACCTATCTCACTACCGTGACATTTTGTTATTGCGACCTGCAAAGTTGCTGGAATCTGCCAAGCAAAATGCACAACAATTGATTGGCTTTATTTTGAGTTCTGGACCCAAAACCCAATTAAACAGAGGGTTTGCAATGATTAAGGCAAAGGACACCCAAAAACCAATCACGACAAAAGAACTGGCTGCACAACAGGATACTCTGGAAATACAGTTTTCAGATGGTTCTATTGATGTAAGCGTCATTAAAGAATAGATATTCAGAATTGAACAAAACGGAGTTTTAAACGATGGCTCAGAGTACAGAAAACAGTTACCAAAAAAACTATGAGAAATTGCAGGAAATTGCACAAAAGCTCTCTCAATCAGACAATATTGATATAGATGAGTTGGTGCCAATGGTTGATGAAGCCACTCGTGCTTACACCTTGTGTCAGTCACGTATTGAAGCCGTGGAATCTGCGCTGAATAAGCGACTCGACAAAGTGGATGACGATAGCGAAGACTAGACAAATGAAGGCAATAATTTATCACAACCCCCGATGCTCAAAGAGTAGACAAACTTTACAACTCCTGGAAGATAGTTCAGTTACATCAGACGTTGAAGTTATCGACTATCAAAAGACACCACTTGATGTCGCTACGCTTGATGAAATTTGCACGGGACTAGGAATCGAGCCGCAGCAACTCATTAGAACAAAAGAAGAACTATTTAAAGAGTTGGGACTATCGATTAACGATAATAAAACCCGTGAAGAGTGGTTGGCGATTCTAGAACAAACCCCTAAATTGATTGAGCGCCCAATTGTGAAAATAAATGGTCGATATGCAATAGGGCGCCCACCAGAAAACGTTGCCGCATTATTAGGAAATATGGGTTAAGGTTTTTGGTAAGAATGATTGATAAGTATTGTGTAAATCGCCGAGCAGCTACTACTCTTAGGCTTTCTGCTATTGTTCTTTCCTTAATCTACTCTGGCAGTAGCTTTGCTGCGGAAGGTAATTGCGGCTTCCCTGATTATCAAGACAAAGTCACCGGAAAGTACCATGGACAACTATTCAAGCTAAACGATCACTATCCAAAGGCTTTTCCCACGACTCCACGACCATGGGAAAACTGGAACTTCAAAAAAGATCCTGTCGATTACCTAGAGAAAATCAAAGCCTATATTTTTGCTGGTATGCAACAAGCTGATTGGCGCCCAGGACAAAATAGGGTGCATCACTGGTACCATATGCCATGGGTCACTATGGGAAGACGTGCCAGAGAAGGGGTGAGAGGGCTCAACAGAAATGCGGATGCCAAGCCATTTGAGCTTTCGCCAACGCAAACCGAACCCCAGCAAAAATGGGAGCTAAGCTTTTATAATAATTATTCAGCCTACCAAATTGGACAAATCTGGTGTCATGGTGACAAGGTAAATTTAAAACAAGGGGCGCCAGACCTGACAAAAACAGAGTTCCCTGAGGGCAGCTTTATTGCCAAATTCGTCTTCATAACAGGCTCGGATAAACAATTACCTTTCATGCAAGGCGCACCAACAGTGCTTGCCAACATAAACGAAACCATTAATCGAAAAAGCCCTAAAAAAATATTGCCGGTTAGACTGGTTCAAATCGACTTTTCCATTCGGGATAAACGTGCAGATGATACAACTAGCTGGGTTATGGGTGCCTTTGTTTATGATAAAGATGCTCAAGCAGGTAAAAACGGTGCTTGGGACAAAATGGTACCACTTGGCGTCCAATGGGGAAATGACCCAACGATAACGCCGAGCATGGTAAAGAATGGTACTAAATTGAAAGAAACGGTTGTTATGAATAGCATTCCTGATTATGCGCGCCGCAGACTGGGTTATGGAGGTCGCTTGAATGGGCCGCTCGACTTCTATGGATTCTCATGTCTTGGTTGCCACAGTATGGCGCAATGGCCAAAGCCCTTGGCCAAAATCCCAAAAGGCAAAACGGAAACTGAAAAAATGCATTACTTCAGAAACCTCAAGCCAGACGAACCATTTCAAAAAGGTCACATCTCACTTGATTATCAATTGCACTTTGAAAATGCATTGAGAAACTATTTCCACAAAAACGCTATTTCTGCAGGTGATTAAAATAACAAATCTATAATTACGAAGGGAGCTAACCAGTTTCTTTTGTGAGATATCGAGTTTTAAATACAAAATATTGAATTTAACATAATATACATTATGCGAAGTTAGCCAAAATTCAAATAATAAAAAAGCGGCCATATAAGCCGCTTTCCTAATTCTCTCAACTTAGCTTCAAAATCTCTACCAGGTTGGGTTTGTGCAAATTAGCCAACTGCAGCTGGCAATGCCACAAACAAAATTAGCTCGATCACACCAACCACTGTTGGCAGCCATGCACCATTAACTTTTGACATACAAGCTTTAGCACCAAAAACGATACCGAGTGCAGATAATAGATATGCCGCAGGCGCAATAAGAATAGAAATAAACAACAATGGCGCTAAAGAAACCAATACCCAGCTAATCGTCAGGGCGTCATCTGGATTATATTTACGAGTGTTTCTCATGTCGTCTTGAGCAGAACTTGCCGATTCAAGCCTTGCGATGACAGCGGACAATTCCTCTTCTGTCAGTTGATCCTGAACCACTTCGATATCCGTCAATCCTAGAGTGACTTTTCGGTCACGAATCAGGCTTTTTACAAGGTCATTCCAACTGGCTTCTTCAGGAAGCTGCTCTACAAGTTTGATTGCTTCTTCTTTAATTGACACAATACCCTCCATCTATGCCATTTGATAATGTCTAATTTGCGTTTACGTCCTTATTCTAGCGTCTTTTTTTGTAATATACATGTAAAAAACTCTAACAAGAAACATACCGATTTTTAGGATTTTCGATTATTATAGTGTTAAATCAGTTTTAAAAGCGAATTTCGGGTTTCAAGGAGAAACGTGCAATGGCATTAATGCCTGGATTACAAATCAATATTGGTCAACAGCTTAAGCTTACCCCACAGCTGCAGCAGTCTATCAAAATATTGCAATACTCTGCACTTGAAGTCCAGCAAACCATCGCTACTACACTTGAAAGTAACTTCATGCTTGAGGTGGATGACATTCAAGATGATATGGATGATATTTCTCCCGAGATTGAGTCCTCATCTGAAGATCAGCCTGATGCGTCTGAATCAGAAATTGACATTGAACAAGCAGATGCCATTTCTGACAATATGGAAATAGACTGTGAGTGGGAAGAAGTTTACAGCGATTACGGCACCTCTCAGATTTCCAAAACTCAGTCTTTAGATGATTACAATTCACCAGACACCTACACCTCCGCTGAACTTACCTTAAAAGATAAACTGTACTGGCAATCAGATATTTATCCTTGGCAAGGTGAACAGGAACTTGTTTCCTCTTTCATTATTGATGAAGTCAGCGACGAAGGTTTTTTGGCCGTTTCTTTGGAAGAAATCCTGCAAGACATCCTAGATAAAGAGCCTGACTTGGATGTTGATCTTGCCGACGTTGAAGAAGTATTGGCGATTATTCAGGACTTTGAACCCACTGGCGTCGCGGCACGAGATTTGCCGGAGAGCTTGGTGATTCAACTGAAATCTCTTCAACAAAACCCTTTTGTTGTAACTGCGACAAAAATGATTCAAGAAAACTTCGAGCTTTTGACGGTTAGAGACTACAAACGCCTTAAGAAGATTTATTTCTTGGATGATGATGAGTTGCATCAAGTTATTCAGGTTATTCAATCACTTAACCCAAGACCAGGGCGTGAGTACTCTCCCTCTCAAGGTGAAATGATTACGCCGGATTTAATCCTTTCTCGTACCAAAAATGGTTTCCTGATTGAATTAAACCAGGATGCCTTCCCTCGCCTAACCATTAATTCAGCTTACTTGAACATGGCGTCGGAGTTGTCAGGGCAATCAGATGAATCCAAGAAAATAAAAGAACAGCTGGTTGAGGCAAAAGGTCTTATCAAAAGCATTCAAAGCCGCGGTGAAACACTGCTGCGAGTTGGTAAATATATTATCGAAAAGCAGGCTAGATTCTTTGATGAAGGTGAGCAAGCCATGCAACCAATGGTGCTGCGAGATGTTGCAGAGTCGCTTGAACTACATGAGTCAACCATTTCGCGGGCAACTAACCAAAAATACATGCAAACGCCTAGAGGTACATTCGAGTTGAAGTATTTCTTCTCAACAGGGGTTTCTCAGTACGGCAGTGAAGACCAATCAGCTATTGCAATTAAATCGCATATCAAACAACTGATTGAAGCTGAAGATCCAAACAAACCTTTGAGCGATAACAAGCTAATGTCACTTCTTGAAGAAAAAGAAATCAACGTGGCTAGACGCACCATCGCTAAATATCGCGAATCTATGGGTATCCCCTCTTCTAGTGATAGCAAAAAACTAAACAGATTCAAATAGTTTTATAAAAAATTAAACAAGAGTATTAACAATGATTCCAAATCAATCCGTTGAATTACGTCAAGAAGTTTCTCAACAGCAATGGCAAACACAGGCTGACTTTAAAGAGTACATGTCTGCTGTAAACCCGCCAATGCCTAAAATTGATGTAGCAAGCTTTGCGGCATCTTTACATCAATCCGGACCAACACGAATCATTCCTTTTGATTTGTCCAAATCACTTGAAATTGACTACCCAGCAACATCCCCAAATCTATTGGCGAACTTTGTTCGCATTTGCAAGGGCGAGTCTATCAAAACTTCAGCGAAAGTAACCTCTCAAATGTTCTATGTCATTAACGGACAAGGTAAAACACAGATGTCAGAGGGAACTATCGAGTGGAAGACGGGCGACCTTTTCACACTACCTTCTGTTGAAGGTGCTTTACACACTGCTTCGGAAGACACTGCTATATATTGGGTAAATGATGCCCCGCTATTGAAATATTTGGGGGTACAGCCTACTCAGCAACGCTTCAGCCCTGTTCTTTACACTAAAGAGCGTTTGGATAATGAACTTGCCAAAGTACGAAGTGAAGGTGAGGGCAGAAATAGAACAGGCATTCTTTTGGCGAATCCTAACTTCCCAAAAACCATGACGCTTACCCATACACTATGGTCTTTATATAATGCTTTGCCTGCTGGTGTCGTCCAGAAGCCTCATAGACACAACTCTGTCGCGATCGACTACTGTGTTGCTGCCGGCTCAGATACCTACACTTTAATCAGTAAAGAAATTGACGAAAACGGCAACTTGGTTGATCCAATCAAAGCAATGTGGGAACCGGGCGCTGTATTTGTTACGCCTCCTGGCTGGTGGCATTCGCATCATAACCATTCAGGCGAAGATGCCATCGTACTGCCTATTCAAGATGCTGGATTAATTATGAATATGCAGGTTTTGGACTTCCAGTACATCAGTTAAGTTGTAAAATCTTATAAAACCAATTACAACAGGAAGAGTTCATGGCAATGCTAAACAATGATTACACCATCACAATTGTTGAAGACGACCCATTACAATTGGAAAACCTAGGTACGGCACTTTCAGAACAAGGTTTCAAAATCAAAACCTTTAGCGACAGAGCTTCTGCTGAAGCTAGCTTTGAAGAGGGCCTACCTGATTTGGTTATTTCCGATATTATTTTGGGGAATGAAATTGATGGTGGTTTTGAGCTTGCTAAGCACCTTTTATCATTTGAAATTGCAATACCCGTGATTTTCCTTTCTGAACGTCAATCGGAGTTCGACATTTACACAGGCCATGCTCTAGGTGCTATCGACTATTTGCCAAAACCGATCAGCCTTGGTGTATTAACGGCAAAAGTTAAAAACCTTTTGCGCATCACCGGCTCAATCCAATCTAGCGATGATGGCGACAAGTCATTAATTGATGGTTTAGTGTTGGCAAACAATGAATTCAAAGCCTACTGGCACAGCCAGGTGTTAGACCTGACTGCCACTGAGTTTGAAATGTTGAAGCAGTTTGCTTTAACGGGCGAAAAAGGTGTTGTCACTTATGACAAGCTTCAGGAATCGACACAGGGTGTTGTTGAACGAAATACTATTAATACCCACATCTGCCGTATTAGAAATGCATTTAAGAAAGTTGATAATGACTTTAATCTTATTCACAACGAATATGGCCGAGGTTACAGCTGGCGACAAAAATGAAGCCCTCATTTAAAATGAGATTAACAATCAGAACGCGGTTTTACATACTGCTTCTGATGTTAACCCTCCTTCCTGCACTTGCTTACCGATTTGCAATTGACCTTCACAGAATGCTGCTTGAAAACCAAGCGATTATTCAGCAGCAAACTGTTATAAACCTATCCTATGTACTTGAAAATCGTACAGATTTATGGGCGCAGCAAATATTGTCTGGTACACCAACAAATCAACTTAGCCATTTAAATCTGGATAAGTCAGTACTTTGGATTGTCAACGAGTTCGGTCAAGTAACTTACGTAGTGGGTCGTCTTTCACAACAGCCGAGTGACTTGAATAAGGATTGGTTTGCCAGGGTCGGCTACTTTTTGATCAAAACACTTTCCAATGTCATTCCCTTTACTCTGCCATACCCCTACCCTCAGAGCACCAACCCGGAAGTAGCACTTATTCGTCAGGCAATTTCGGGTCATACATTCCAGCAATACCGTATGTATAAAGATAACCCTATTTCTTTAATGTCCGCCACCCCGCTAAAACTTAGAGGACACATTATTGGTGCGATTGTTTTAGAGCAAACCATGAACAGCTTGCTGACCGACTCTCTGAAGCGGTTTTATCGCTTAATCGGAATGGGTGCATTGATTTTCCTTGTTGTATTCTTTGGTGCGGTACTTTACATCGCATCGCTCTCAAAACGAATTGCCCGCTTGGATTACGATGTCCGCAATACGTTTGATGCGCACGGCAAGGTCAATAAGCTTAACTTTTCCGATATTCTGCCTCGATACTACTATGACGAGATTTCAGATTTGCGCCACCATATCCACGATATGTTAAGTCAGCTTTCAGCTTATGAACGTTACTTAAAGCAGTTGCCAAAAGCTTTGCGACATGAGCTGCACAACCCTATGAATCGTTTATCAATGTCATTGTCATTATTGGAACAGGATATCGACCATAAACAGGTTCGGTACTCAAAACATGCTTTAGAGCAATTAAAGCAAATCATCAGTTCTTTGTCGGAAGCCAACAGTATTGAAGAAAGTTTATCAATGCAGGAGCCAGAACCTTTTTATATATCCGAAATGTTGACTCATTACCTAGAGAACGTGATTGCCTTGAATCCTGACCATCGATTCAATATTCAAATCAACATGCCGTCCGACACTCGCGTCATTGGTGATGGTTTTATGCTTGAGCAACTTATGGATAAGTTGATCAGCAATGCTAAAGATTTCGATAATGGCAAGGAACCGATTACCATCAGTGCGGCATTAAACACTCAAAATGAGGTGGAAATTCTTGTGCAAAATACAGGGAAAGCGCTGCCGCAATCAATTGAGAAGCAAATATTTGATGGTATGACATCTATTCGAGAAACCAACGCTGACAATCAGGCACATTTGGGACTGGGGCTTTATATTGTTAAACTGATTACAGATTTCCATAAAGGCAAGGCCGAAGCCTTTAACTATATGGACATAGGTAACCAGCCCATTGGAGTGGTGATAAAAATCACGCTACCCACTATTAAGAATTAAGCACTATAGACCCTTGATGGATTCATTGATATCAACCAAAGCTTGAATAGGATCTTTAGCTTGTGTGATTGGTCTTCCAATGACCAAGTAGCTTGATCCTGCCGCTAGTGCTGCCTCAGGTGTCATTATGCGTTTTTGATCATTTGCATCTGCTGTCTCTGGTCTAATGCCAGGCGTCACCAAACAAAAATCTTTCCCTACTACTTCACGAATTGCGGCAGCCTCTTGTGCTGAGCAAACAACCCCGTCTAAACCGGAATCTGATGCCAACTTTGCCAAGCGCAGCACATTGTCATGGGGCGTTCCGACCAATCCCACCTCTTTTAGGTCAGATTCTTCCATGCTTGTTAATATGGTCACACCAATTAGAATCGGTTGATGAGAGTTTTGCAAGACAGCTTCTTTTGCTGCTTCCATCATTTTGCGTCCGCCCAAGGCATGAACATTAATCATCCAAACGCCCATTTTTGCAGCGGCTTGACATGCTTTCGCGACGGTATTTGGAATGTCGTGATATTTTAAATCCAGAAAAACATCAAACCCTTTGTCGATACAACTTTCGACAAAAGCAGGCCCACCAATTGCAAACAACTCCTTACCTATTTTTAGGCGACACAGATTGGGTTTCATCTGATTGATGAAAGATGTTGCTCTTGCGACTGATGGAAAATCTAAAGCCACAACGACTTTAGGATCTGGAATACCTGATTTTTTGTGCATATATCTCTCTTTGCTTACAACGTTGCAATTTCATTCTTAGCTTCAATCACTTTCGAATTCTCGTAGCCAGCAATCTGCTTTTGAAGCTGGACTATCTCACCGGAAAGTTTTGCTTTTTGCTTATTTACTTTTCTTAATTGCCATTGTTTACTCAGCAAAATAAAAGTGAAATAAGTGCCTGACAATAACATGCCTATAGAAAACGTAATCGCTAACAGAATTGATAACGGGATATCAATTTGCTGAAAAATTAAATCAAATTTAACATTGCCCGGATTCAGAACACCTAGAAATATTCCGAAGGCCAAAAACAGGATGGTGATAATGATTGAGAATGCTTTGAACATAAAAAAAGGGGTACAATTTTTTAAAATATTGTACCCCTTTGGAAAATTAGAATGTGAGTTTTTATCGTTAAGAAATAATGTCGTACATATCCTTAGATTCGTCGACCTCATCTCTTAAAGTCTTTCCAGGTTTGAAATGAGGAACCCTCTTCTCTCCCAGCTCAACATTCTCACCGGTTTTAGGGTTTCTCCCAACACGAGCTTGCCGATGATGAAGACTAAAACTTCCAAAGCCGCGAATCTCGATTCTATCCCCCTCTGATAGGCTTTCTATCATAGAGTCAATAATTTGATTCACCGCTAACTCAACGTCTTTTTGACTAAATTGAGTTTGACGTCTAGCAATCAATTCGATCAATTCTGACTTAGTCATTTTTACTGTCTCTTTCTGTAAAAAGTCTCTTAATTACTTAAGAGTAAAATGGGATATCCATCCCCCATAAGTCTATTAAGACTAGGCACTACTCCATCTCTTAAACGAGAGATAGAGCAGTTTGTTGCATTTTACTCGTCAGTAGAAAGCTGACCTTTTAGCAAGTCACCAATAGTACTTGCTGCTTGCGGTTGTGATGATGAATAGTCTTTAATCGCGTTTGCTTCTTCCTGAGCTTCTTTTTCTTTTACAGAAAGAGAAAGCGTACGGTTTTTACGATCGACATTCATCACTTTCGCTTCGACAGTATCACCAACTTTAAGAACTGAGCTTGCATCGCGAGTATCTTCAGCAAGTTCAGAAGCTCGCAAATAACCTTCAACGTCATCAGCTAGATCAATAACAGCACCTTTTTCGTCAACAGACTTAACAGTACCAGTTACGATGCTATTTTTACCGTTTTCAGCAACAAATTCACCAAAAGGATCTTGTTCAAGTTGCTTAAGACCTAGAGAGATTCTTTCACGCTCTGGATCAATTGAAAGGATAACAGTTTCTAGTTCATCACCTTTTTTGAAGTCACGAACAGCTTCTTCACCTGGTTGAGACCAAGAAATGTCTGTCAAGTGAACAAGACCATCAATGTTACCATCTAGACCGATGAAGATACCGAAGTCAGTAATAGACTTGATGCTACCAGAGATTTTGTCACCTTTAGCATGAGTTGCAGAGAACGCTTCCCATGGGTTAACAGTACACTGCTTGATAGACAATGAAATACGACGACGCTCTTGGTCAACATCCAAAATCTTAACTTTAACTTCTTGTCCTAGGTGAACAACTTTAGATGGGTGGATGTTACGGTTAGTCCAATCCAACTCAGAAGTATGCACCAACCCTTCAATACCATCTTCGATTTCGATGAATGCGCCATAATCAGTGATGTTGGCAACTTTCCCCATGATTTCCGCACCAATTGGGTAACGAGCAACCATATCAGCCCAAGGATCTTCTTGAAGTTGTTTCATACCTAGAGAAACACGGTTCTTGTCTTTGTCGAACTTAAGAACTTTAACTTCAATCTCATCACCCACTTGGATAACTTCTGATGGGTGGTTAACACGACGCCAAGCCATATCAGTGATGTGAAGTAGACCGTCAATACCACCAAGGTCGATAAACGCACCATAGTCAGTAAGGTTTTTAACGATACCTTTAAGCGTAGAACCTTCTTCCATGTTTGCAAGAAGCGCTTCTCTTTCTACAGAGTTTTCAGCTTCAATCACAGCACGACGAGAAACAACAACGTTGTTACGCTTACGATCTAGTTTAACAAGTTTAAGTTCGATCTCTTTACCTTCTAGGAAGCCAAAGTCGCGAATCGGACGAACGTCCACAAGTGAACCAGGCAAGAAACCACGAACACCTTCAACGTCAACTGTTAAGCCACCTTTAACTTTACCGGTAACAAGACCCACAACAGTTTCGTTATTTTCAAGAGCAGTTTCCAAACGATCCCAAGTCTTAGCACGCTTAGCTTTTTCACGAGACAAACGAGTCTCACCAAAGCCGTCTTCTAGCGTTTCCAAGTAAACTTCAACTTGATCACCAACAGCAACTTCTAGTTCGCCGTTAGCGTTTTCAAATTGTGCTTTAGGAATAGCAGATTCAGATTTCATACCAGCATCGACCAAAACAGCTTCTTTGTCGATTGCGACTACAGTCCCTAGGATTAGGGAACCAGTTTGGAATTTGTCTTCTTGTAAAGACTGTTCAAATAATTCAGCGAAAGATAATTCACTCATGGGGTTATACCAAAATTTTAAAAAGCCGTTTATATTCTCTTGATTGGGGTGTAAAAGAAATAATCGGGTCAGTTAATTAAAGATCAGACTCCCAAACGCCTGACTAAATCGCTCTGCAGTTTTAAATCACTACAAAAACAAAAATCTTTATTCGAATTTTCGAATAAAGATTAGATTCTTTTTACATAACAATAAGTTACGTAGTTTTTATCAGAAATCAATTCCCGCTTCAACTAACGCGCCTTGTGCTTTATCGCATACTTCTTGAATCGTTAAACTCGTCGTATCAATAATCAAAGCATCGTCTGCGGGGATCAGAGGAGAAGAGCTTCGAGTACGATCTCTTTCATCTCTTTCCATGATGTCCTGAGTAATTTGCGCAATGTTAGCACTAACCCCTTGATTTTTCAACTGGTTAACACGTCTTTTTGCTCTTTCTTCTGCAGAAGCAGTTAAAAACAACTTAACATTGGCATTTGGGAAAACAACCGTCCCCATATCTCGTCCATCAGCGATTAATCCAGGTGCTTGTGCAAAATCTTTTTGGCGCTTTAGTAATGACTGCCTAACTTCAGGAATTGCGGCCACTTTCGATGCAACTGCAGCAACCTCTTCTGTTCGAATAATCGACGTCACATCATCACCTGCATAAATAATACTGGTCGCCTTAAACTCAACCGGCAAAGATTCCGCCAATGTCACCAAACTCTCAACATCGGCAATATCAATACCTTCTTTCGATACGCCGTAAGCCAGTGCTCGATAAATAGCGCCACTGTCTAACAAGTGAAACCCGGTTTTACAACAAAGCCACTGCGCCAGTGTACCTTTACCTACGCCACTAGGACCGTCAATTGCTACAACAGGAGATGACATTATTGCCCTTCCTTAACGACATTTACTGTCATTCCGATCTGATTAACCAATTGGACAAATGTTGGAAATGATGTATTCACGTTAGCGCAATCATCAATCACAATATCGTCAACAGCATTCAATCCGGCAACAGTCATTGCCATTGAAATTCTATGGTCGTGATGACTGTTAATACCCCCAACCTGGCTTTTTTGTTGCCCACCATTAATCACCATTCCATCAGGTGTCGGTTGCGCATCAATACCAACCGCAATTAATGCATCCGCCATCACCTGGATACGATCGGACTCTTTTACACGCAACTCTTCTGCACCAGTCAAAACCGTTTGCCCTTCTGCGGCAGCGGCTGCTACGAACAACACTGGAAACTCATCAATCGCAAGAGGTACCAAGGCTTCTGGAATCTTGATGCCTTTTAATTTAGAAGACTTAACATGAATATCTGCAACAGGCTCACCACCAACTGTAGATTCATTTTCCAAAGTAATATCAGCGCCCATCAGCTTCAGAATATCTATAACGCCAGTTCTTGTCGGGTTGATACCAACATGCTCAATCACCAAGTCTGCTTCCGGTGCGATGGCGGCTGCTACCATAAAGAATGCTGCTGAAGAGATGTCTGAAGGTACATCGATATCCATGGCCTTTAATACACCACCACCCTTCAGCTCAACACGAGTTTGCATGCTATCAAGTTTTTCGGTTTTTACATCATAACCAAAGCCTTTCAACATGCGCTCCGTGTGATCGCGAGTTGGTGCAGGCTCAACGACAGAGGTCGTCCCATTTGCATAAAGACCTGCAAGCAATACGCAAGACTTAACCTGAGCACTCGCCATTGGCAGCGTGTAGTCAATAGCATTTAAACCTGTTTTAGTCGGCTTAAGATGCAAAGGAGGCATTCCACCTTCGGCAGTATCAATATCAGCACCCATTTCACTAAGCGGTTGGGTCACGCGCTTCATCGGGCGTTTGGATAAAGAAGCGTCCCCAATCAAAGTACACTCAAAGTCTTGGCCCGCAAGAATCCCTGCCATCAATCTCATTGCAGTTCCTGAGTTCCCCATATCTAAAGGATTTGATGGTTTTTTCAAGCCACGTAAGCCAACACCGTGGATAGTGACATTTCCCTGATCAGGACCTTCGATTTGGACTCCCATATCTTTAAAAGCTTGCAAGGTTGCTAAACTGTCTTCACCTTCCAGAAAACCGGTTACTCTGGTTGTTCCTTCTGCGATTGACCCCAGCATAATACTTCTATGCGATACCGACTTGTCACCAGGTACACGAATGCGTCCCTTTAGAACCCCTCCAGGTTTGACGTGAAACTGTACATTTTTAGCCATTACTTTTTAAAACCCTAATCTATAAAAATCGTGTGTAAATCATTCGACCGCTGACTTTACAGCGTGTCTTTTACAATATGTGTGTCTCGCGCGACTTTGGCATCATGAAACAGCTTATATAAAGCGTCAGACTGTTGCCCATCAATCAAGCCGATTAAATTATCTAATTCGGCTTGGTAGCTTCTAAGCCACTTCACAATCGCTTGAGCGTTACTAAGTGAAATGTCTCGCCACATGGTGGCATCACTTGAAGCAATACGGGTAAAGTCACGGAATCCGCCTGCAGTATATTGAAAAACATTACCCAGCTCTTCGTGCTCGTTAAGCAAGTCAACCAAGCTAAACGCCAACAAATGCGGTAAGTGGCTAGTCGCGGCGAAAACTTCATCATGAAACTCAGGCGCCATTTCAGTAATACAAGCCCCCAAGCTTTCCCACAAAGCTCTAACCGTTGCCATTGCATCGGCAGAAGTTTCCTGTGTAGGCGTTAGCACCACTCTGTGATCTATAAACAAATCTGAGCAAGCTGCTTCTACCCCACTCTTTTCTTTTCCTGCGATGGGGTGGCCAGCAACAAAGTTTGGCAACACTTCACCAAATACTTCCTTAACCGCAGAAATAACCGACATTTTGGCACTGCCAACATCCGTAATAATGGTATTGGGCTTGATACAACCACGCATTTCGCTCAAGACCGTCGCCATCGCTCCAAGCGGAACACCCAAAAGAATCAAATCCGCATCTTGAACTGCATTTGGTAATTCTGTTTCGTAGCGATCAATAACCCCTAAAGCAACGGCTTTCTTCAGATTATCGACATTCGGTTCATAGCCAGTTATCTCGTAGCCTAGGTTGTTCTTTTCAGAAACTTCCTTCAATCCCTTGGCAAACGAACCTCCAATCAAACCCACGCCGATAATTGTAATTTTCTTCACATCCATCATTCCGCGCTACTTCATCAAAGAGGTAATAACACTGATAAAGTGTTGGTTTTCGGTTGAACTACCGATAGATATACGCAAATACTCAGGCATAGCATACCCAGCCAATGGCCTGGTGATCACGCCTTTTTTAAGTAACTCTTGATTCACTTCATTGGTTTTATCACCAAAAGAAGCGCACACAAAATTACCGTATGAAGGAATATAGTCAATGTTAAGTTTGTCAAAAACCGCCAGAAATTGTGCCATACCCGACAAATTGTAATCTACTGTCTTTTTGACGAAATTTTGGTCCTTAATTGCAGCCACTGCGGCGACTTGCGCATAGTGGTTAACATTAAACGGAGCACGTAGCTTGTTAATATAGCCTATCAGCTCTTTGTGCCCTACCAAATAACCTAAGCGCAAAGACGCCAACCCATAGGCTTTGGAAAAGGTTCTTGAAACCAACAGATTAGGATAATCGTCAATATATTCCAAACCGTTTGCATAGTCTGTGTCATTGACATACTCAAAATAGGCCTCGTCAAGAACCACAATAACATCCGAAGGCACTTTTGAAATAAAAGCTTCCCATTCATCTTTGGTAAACATGGTTCCCGTCGGATTATTTGGGTTGGCCAAATATACAACCTTGGTTTTTGGTGTAATTGCTTTCAAAATAGCAGGCAAATCATGCCCCCACCCTTTTGCTGGCACTTCAACACCCTTTGCACCCACAATCTGCGCACTGATAGCGTAAATGGCAAATGCATATTGCGAGTAAACGATTTCATCGCCTGGTCCTGCAAAAATTCTTGCAACCAGTTCCAGCATTTCATTTGAACCATTCCCAAAAGCAACTTCTTCAGGTTCTCTATTCAGAAACTTTGCCATCTCATGCGTCAGATAATAAGCACTTCCATCTGGGTAGCGTCCAATATCCGCTAACTGGTCGCGAATAGCCTGTAACACCTTTGGACTGGCTCCCAACGGATTTTCATTCGATGCAAGTTTGGAAACACGTGAAAGATTGTATTCGCGTTGAAGCTCTGAAATAGGCTTACCAGGTACGTAAGTTTGAATACCAGTGATTTGCGGTTGTAACAGCTTTTCAAAAAGTTTTGTCATGATTTTATAAGCTCAAATATCAGCTGAATGGTGAAGTAGGAAAAGATCCAAGTAATTTGAAGTAGGATGTTTTTTGCTTCACCTCTTCAAGTGCTTCGGCAACGGAAGCTTCTTTCTTATGCCCTAAAATATCAATGAAGAACAAGTAATCCCACTTTGTGTCAGTGGATGGCACTGAAATAATGCGTGTCATAGAGATTTTGCGGCTGGCAAAGCTGGATAACACATCCATTAGTGCCCCAGATTTGTTTGACATGGAAACAATCATGGCTGTTTTATCATCGCCACTTGGTTCGGTTTCTTCAGAACCAATTGCCCAAAATTTTGTACTGTTTTCATGGCTGTCTTCAATGTGTGATTCCAACACGCGTAAGCCATAAAGCTGTGCAGCCTGTTCCGAAGCAATTGCCCCCAAAGTATCATCTTGACTTGCCATTTGAGCCGCTAATGCGTTTGACGCAACCGCCTCAATTTCCACCCACGGCATATTATTCTTCAGCCAGTGTTCACACTGACCTAAAGCTTGCGTATGGGCAACGACTTTTTTGATGTTTTCCAGCTTTTCATTCTGAGACATGATGCAATGATGGATCACCAGTTCAATTTCACCAGTGACCTTGAGTGAGGTTTTCATCAAGGCTTGCTGTGTTTGTTTTACCGCACCTTCCGATGAGTTTTCAACAGGCACCAACCCATAGTTGGCATCCCCTTTTTCCACTGCAGTAAACACTTCTTCGATTGAAGAAACGGCCAAGGTATGGGCCGACGCACCAAACTGTTTGATAACACTGGCGTGGGAATAGCTTCCTTCTGGCCCTAAATAGGCGATTTTAATTGGTTGTTCCAACGCCAGACATACAGACATGATTTCACGAAACAGACGCATCATTTCATTGTCAGAAATCAAACTCTTATTGCGTTCTTTCACAGCTCTCAAGACCTGAGCTTCCCTTTCAGGGCGATAAAATACCACATCAACCTGACCACCTTGTGTCTTGGCATGTGCAACCTGTTGAGCACATTCAGCACGTCTGGCAATCAATGTTTGGATTTCCGCATCGATTGAGTCGATCTCATTGCGAATTTCGAGTAGTCTTTCCTTTTCTGCCTGTGAAATTTCCATATATCCGATTCGTTTCTCTATTTAATCTGGGTTACGCGTGTTTCTCTTCAAAATCTTTCATGAATGATACAAGAGCATCAATTCCAGCTTCAGGCATAGCGTTGTAGATACTCGCTCTCATACCGCCATAAACTTTATGCCCTTTCAGACTTAACAAGCCAGCCTTTTTGGACTCTTCCAAAAACAAGGTATCCAACTCAGGGTTTTTAAGTTTAAAAGTTACGTTCATCCAAGAACGTACTGAAGGCTCGATTTCGTTATAGTAAAAGTCAGAAGCATCAACCAACTCATAAAGCTTATTCGCTTTGCGCTGGTTGATTTCGGCCATCTTCTCAACACCGCCTTGATCTTTGATCCACTCGAACACAAGACTAGCCAAATACCACGCATAAGTGGATGGGGTGTTAAACATAGATTCGTTATCGTTATAGGTCTGCCAATTCATCAATGTTGGCGTATCTGAGCGAGCATTACCAATCAAATCTTCTCTAACGATAACGATCGCTAAACCGGCTGGTCCAATGTTCTTTTGGGCGCCTGCGTAGATAACACCATAATCCGAAACATTAATTGGTCGAGACAAGATAGTTGATGAGAAATCTGCAACGATTATCTTGTCTGTCTTTGGTAGTGATTGATATTCAACACCGGTGATGGTTTCATTTTGGCAAATGTGAATATATTTGGCATCTTTGCTGAAAGTCATTTCATCAAAATTAGGAATAGCCGTTTCAGAGGTTGCCACTTCATTGACATTCACATAACGAGACGCTTCTTTAATGGCTTTTTCTGACCATACACCAGTATTGATGTAATCAACAGTGTCGCCTTCCTGTGTCAAGTTCATCGGAATCGCGGTAAATTGCAGAGAAGCACCACCATGCACAAACAACACTTTATAGTTATCAGGGATATGCATCACTTCACGCAAATCGGCTTCCATTTTATGTGCCAATGCCATGAACTCTTTGCTTCTATGGCTGACCTCCATAACCGACATGCCAGTGTTCTTCCAATCCAAGAACTCTGCTTGCGCTTTTCTCATAACCTCTTCAGGCAGCATCGCTGGCCCAGCACTAAAGTTAAATGCTCTCATTTATTGCGTGTTTCCTATAAAAAATTTTGAATAGCGAAGTGTAAAAGTATTAAGTTAGCGTTCGTATATCAACAACCAAAAACAGGCGCTAATACGGCGCCTGTCTTGGTGTTGTCTTTTAATTATTCTTCACTTTCGGGTGTATCGTCAGAGATAGGTGTTTCGGATGAAATATTCTCTACTTCACCTTCTTCCAGGTCTTCCTCATCGATTTCGTCATTGACATCGACCACGGCCAAACCGACAACCCATTCACCTTTACCGACATTGATCAGCTTAACACCTTGAGTGTTTCGACCAACAACCGAAATTTCAGACACTCTTGTGCGAACCAGCGTTCCTTTATTGGTAATGAGTACAACTTCCTGCTCAGGTTTGACTGATACTGCGGAAACGACATTACCGTTACGGTCGGAAGTCTTGATGGAGATAACCCCTTGTCCACCACGATTGATGGTTGAGTAGTCTTCAACTGGCGTACATTTCCCGAAGCCGTTTTCAGTTGCAGTCAAAATCAAAGTATCCGGCTCGGCAACTTGCATGCTGATGACATTAACGTCATCTTTCAGCTTCATACCGCGAACACCGCGAGCTTGACGTCCCATAACACGAACATCATTCTCATCAAAGCGGATTGCCTTACCTACATCACTAAACAGCATGATTTCTTGCGCACCATTGGTCAACGCTGTACCAACCAGTTCATCGCCTTCCAACAAATCAACCGCGATAATACCGTTTGCACGCGGACGAGAGAAGTCAGTCAATGAAACACGTTTCACTACAGATTTCTTTGTTGCCATAAAGACGAATTTATCTTCAACAAACTCAGAAACCGGCAAGATGGACGTGATGTGTTCGTTTTCTTCCAATGGGAAGACATTTACAATCGGCTTACCCTTTGAACCACGGCTTGCCAATGGCAATTGCCATGTCTTCTGCCAGTACAATCGCCCTCGGTTCGAGAAACACAGCAACATATCATGCGTGCTCGCAACCAACAATTGACCGACTTCATCGTCTTCTTTCATCTGCGTTGCAGACTTACCACGACCACCACGTCTTTGTGCCTGATAATCAGACAAAGGCTGTGTTTTGATGTAACCATCTTGAGACAAGGTAACGATTCGATCTTCAACAGCAATCAAATCTTCCGCATCCAAATCTTGGTAGTTGTAATCAATTTCAGTACGTCGTCCGTCACCAAAACTGTCAATCACTTCCAACAATTCATTGCGAACCACTTCTGTTAGGCGGTCAGAATTTCTCAAAATATCCAAGAACTCGGCAATCTTCTCAACAAGCTCTTTATATTCTTCAATGATCTTGTCTTGCTCTAATCCTGTCAAACGATGTAGACGCATTTCCAAAATTGCTTGCGCCTGAACAGGTGATAACTTGTAAATTCCACCATCGGCACCATAACCAGGCTCAAGATCTTCTGGTCTCACATCATTCAAATCTACTTTTTCAAGCAGTTGCTCAACGTTACCAACCGGCCAATCACGCTCCAACATACGCTCTTTCGCTACTGCAGGACTAGCAGATGACTTGATCAACTCGATCATTTCATCAATGTTGTTCAGCGCAACAGTCAGACCTTCCAGCAAATGCGCTTTTTCACGTGCTTTACGTAAGTCATAGATGGTACGTCGTGTAACAACTTCGCGACGATGTTTGATAAACGCATCAAGAATCTGGCGCAAGTTCAATAGTTTTGGCTGACCATCAATCAGAGCAACCATATTGATACCAAACACTGTCTGCATTGCAGTCTGTTTGTATAGGTTGTTGATAATGACTTCAGGCACTTCGTTTCGACGAATCTCGATAACGATACGCATCCCGTCTTTATCAGACTCATCACGTAATCCAGAAATCCCTTCGATTTTCTTCTCTTTTACCAGCTCAGCAATGCGCTCAATTAGCTTAGCTTTGTTTACCTGGTAAGGAATTTCATTAACGATAATGGATGTTTTACCGGACTTGTCAGTTTCAATAGCCGTTTTAGCACGAATTTGCACACGACCACGACCTGTCTCATAAGCTTCACGGATACCGCGCGTACCATTGATAATCCCTTGTGTCGGGAAATCTGGGCCCGGAAGGTATTCCATCAAGTCATCAATGGTTAAATCCGGGTTATCAATCAAAGCAACGCAGGCATTGACTGTTTCAGTCAAGTTGTGCGGAGGGATGTTTGTTGCCATACCAACGGCAATACCAGATGAACCATTTACCAAAAGGTTTGGAATACGCGTTGGCAAAACATTTGGCTCTGATTCTGAACCATCGTAGTTAGGCGAGAAATCTACTGTTTCTTTATCAAGGTCTGCTAGAAGCTCGTGTGCGATCTTCGCCATACGTACTTCCGTATAACGCATCGCAGCCGGTGCATCACCATCAATCGAACCGAAGTTCCCTTGACCATCTACCAACATGTAGCGCAACGAGAAAGGCTGTGCCATACGAACAATCGTGTCGTAAACAGCAGTATCACCATGCGGGTGGTATTTACCGATTACATCCCCGACGATACGAGCCGATTTCTTATATGACCTATTCCAACCATTACCCAATTCGTTCATGGCGTAAAGCACGCGTCTGTGAACGGGTTTCAATCCATCTCGAACATCGGGCAACGCACGGCCGATGATAACGCTCATGGCATAACTCAAATAGGATTGCTTCATTTCATCTTCAAGCGAGATGGGAAGGATTTCTCTTGCAAAATCTGACATATAAAAAATCGACTTATATTGAGTTGAAATTAGCCAAAGATTATAACCAAAAAATCGCGTTTAGAGTGTGTTTTGTTAAGTTTCGGTTAATTTTGTAATCTCATCCTTTTTTCTGAATTCCCCACAGGGCATTTCCAACCCCTTTTCTTACGAACCTTCTTCCCTTTCATCTTTTTGAAAATCTTCGGACTTGATTTGACAAATTTACTTAGCATGCTAAACTATTTATTACTTAGCACGCTAAATAACTAATCAAAGAATAATGAACGCTATGAAAAAATACATCTCCCAATCAACCCATACCTCATTAGTAGAAAAGCTTGGCCGTTTACATCGCCAATGGCGTGCTAT
Organism: Hydrogenovibrio marinus; assembly: GCF_013340845.1. NCBI lineage: Bacteria > Pseudomonadati > Pseudomonadota > Gammaproteobacteria > Thiotrichales > Piscirickettsiaceae > Hydrogenovibrio > Hydrogenovibrio marinus. The sequence continues at coordinate 1,287,671 of NZ_AP020335.1, read as the reverse complement.
TGTCGATGCAGAACTACTGCCTTTGGGTCTTACCCACCCCCGCTGGACTGCTATATGGAAACTTTGGCGCATGGGTGAAAACATCAGTCAAAAGCATCTGGCCGATGCACTTGAAATCGAACTTGCTTCACTTATGCGCACGCTTGGCCAACTAGAGGAACAGGGATTAATTCAGCGACACACCTGTCTTGAAGACAAACGTGTAAGACTGGTGAATCTAACACCAGAAGGTATTGCCATCATTCGACAAATGGAAGCCCGCATTGTTCAAGTTCGAACCGAATTGCTTGCCGGCATCACGCCAGAAGAATTGGCTTTATTTGACTCCGTGATCGAGCGTATCGCTACGAATATACACGACAAGCTATCTTCGACCCCCCTGGCACCATAAAAAAACAAAACAGTCACAGAGAGAAAGAGATGACGCCTGATCAACAATTCGCACGATTAATCAAATTTTCAATGCTACTTTTTGTCGCGATTCTCGCCTACTTCATGCTTGCAGATTTGAAAATGCCTTTAACCACTCAAGCCATGGCAACTAGAACGGTTGTCAAAATGGCACCTCAGGTGAGTGGCAGAGTAACCAATGTGCTTGTGCATAATAACCAGCATGTCAAACAAGGTGATATTCTCTTCACCCTTGATGACTCGCCATACAAGCTAGCCTTGGAGAAAGCAAAACTATCATTGGATGAAGCGATGCAAAATAATGCCGAGCTAGACGCTTCCATTAGAGCTGCCTCGGCTGAAATTCATGCAAACGAAGCACAACTTGAACAAAAACGACGTGATGCAAAACGCCTGAGTGCTCTCTATGCCAGCAACGGCGTTTCTCGTCAATTAAGAGATCAAGCCGCTACCGATGTACGGACAACAGAAGCAGCTCTAACCGCTTCCAAAGCACAATTGGCTAAATTGATTGCCGCAAGAGGCAATACAGGCAGCAGCAATCTGAAATTACTGCAAGCTCACAACCAAGAACAACAAGCAGAGCTCAACCTCAGCTACACCAAAGTGTGTGCTCAGGAAGACGGCGTAGTCACCAACCTACAACTCATGGATGGCAGTATCGCGGCTAACGATCAGCCAGTGCTTGCCATCGTATCCGACAAGCTCGACATCATTGCAGACTTTCGTGAAAAAAGCCTCCGCGGTGTCAACAGCCAAACACAGGCTTGGGTAACGTTCGATGCCGATCCGGGCAAACTCTTTTTGGCTCAAGTAACCAGTCGAGATGCCGGTGTGAGCACAGGCCAATTCGATGCCAATGGTAGTCTAGCCACACCTATAAAATCTGACCGCTGGATTCGCGATGCACAGAGAATGCGCCTGCATTTATCCCTGCAAACCAAAGACTTCCCTTTACTGGCAACCGGTTCATTGGCTACTGTGCAATTGATACCGAAAAATAGCCTCTACCGTTTCCTTGCCAAGTTGCAAATCAAAGGCATCAGCCTGTTGCACTATATTTATTAAGAAATTAACCGAGATTTCAGATGATACTAAACCATGTTGCACTAAATGAAAACGGCTTAAGACGAAGCATTCGCGTCGGATTAGGTGCAACGCTCGGCTTCACCATCTGCAAATTAATGAACTGGGATTATGGTGTATTCTTCACCATCTTCCCTATCCTATTGCTGGGCTTGGTTCCAGAGATGAACGCCCATGCCGCAAAGCAGCTACTGGCGTCTTCGGCAATCAGCGGTATTGAGCTTGGTATCCTTGGAGGTCTATTTGGCACACACCCGGGGATTATGATTCCTGTGGTATTTGTACTCTTTCTGTATCGTTTTATCGCCATGTCACGAGGCAGCTTGTTTTTATTTGGTGCCAATGGCGTTTTGACATTAAGTATCATGCTGCATTTCGCCAGCTATGCCGATACCGACATTAATGACATGATATTCACCAATTTTGGGGCAGGCATTCTCTCAGTGTTGATTGCCTACGCAGTGACCGCACTCATTCCAGATGCCGAACCGCTCCCAAAACGAACACCGCCAGGAAAACAACCGCACCGTGTGCGACACGAAGCCTTGATGGGTGCCAGTGTGGCAACCTTATCTTTCGTGGTGTTTCAGGTATTCGATTTATACGACTCACTTTCTGCACAAGTCACAACCATTCTATTGCTCTTTCCCATGCACTGGCATGGCAGTATGGATTACGCCAGAAAACGCGCTACAGGAGCCACTTTGGGTGTCATCTACGCGCTGGTAATACAAATTCTTCTACAAGATTGGACCAGCGAACTGATTCTTGTTGTGCTATCGCTCTGGATAGGAACGTTTCTGTTCTGCCAAACGCACGTTAAGGAAGGTGTCAGCTCTGGTGCAGGTTTTAGCGCGATGACAACCCTAGCGGTATTATTTGGTCTTTACCTGACGCCACAAAATGATTTGGTATTCACCTCTTTTTATCGTGTCAGTAGCATCATGGTGGCAATCATCGGCACGCTCGTTTTCTGTTATCTCATGCATTATTTACTTAACAGCTTTCAAGCAACACGCTTTGGTGACTGACAATCCTTTCACGAAAGATAAAGTCATGCCACAAGCCCGGTTGAAGTTGTTTATAATTCAAGGCAACTAAGATTAATGATATTGAAAACTATGTCCGACCATTCAAACGCAGATCAAGCAGAACTCAATAACTTCAACCAGTTTGCCCATACTTGGTGGGATAAAGAAGGTGAATTCGGGGCGTTGCACACCATCAACCCTTTTCGTGTTGAATTCATCGAGTCTCACACCCCATTACAGGGCAAAACGGCACTTGATATTGGTTGCGGCGGCGGAATTCTATCCGAGTCTTTGGCACAAGCCGGTGCCAAAACAACCGGTATTGATTTGGCCGAAGAGGTTCTTACCGTCGCCAAGCTGCACAGTTTGGAATCCGAGTTGAGTATTGACTATCAGTGCATTGCAGCAGAAGCACACGCAAAAGCCCATCCTGAACACTATGACGTCGTGACTTGTATGGAAATGTTGGAACACGTTCCAGACCCGGCTTCCATCATTCAGGCTGCTGCGGATTGTGTCAAACCAAACGGATGGGTGTTCTTCTCTACTTTGAACCGCAATTACAAAGCCTATCTTCTCGGCATTTTTGCAGCGGAAAACCTGTTGAATCTGGTACCGAAAGGCACGCATACCTATGACAAATTCATCAAACCTTCTGAGTTGGACGCAATGGCTCGTCAAGCAGGTTTGCAGTTGATTGATGGTGCGGGAATCGACTTTAACCCTGTACTCAATCAATATGGTCTGTCAGACAAACTAGACGTCAACTACCTGTTGGCGTACCAAAAAAACTGACAAAAACACTCCTACATTTATACTGATAAGGTCACTATGAGCATCGACTGCATTCTTTTTGATTTGGACGGCACACTACTGGACACTTCCTACGATTTTGCCTACGCCCTGAACCGTACCTGTAAACATTTCAATGCACCGCATTTGCGCTACCAAGATATTCGCAAAACCGTTTCTCAAGGCGGTCTAGCCATGACAAAGCTCGCATTTCCAGATTTGGAAGGTGATGCTTTAGAAGAAAAGCGCCAATACTTTCTACAAGTATATTTTGATAACATTAACCACCACACCCGTATTTTTCCCGGCCTTGAGCGTGGTTTAACCCTTATCAATGAAAAGAAAATTCCATGGGGAATCGTCACCAACAAACCCGGTTGGTTAACTGAAAAACTCCTATCGGGAATACCATTCCCTTCTACGCCGTTGACTGTCATATCGGGCGATACCCTGCCCGTTCGCAAACCCAATGCAGAACCGATGTTCAAGGCCGCCGAAGAATGTGGCATCGAGCCTGCAAAATGCATTTACATCGGTGACCATCCTCGTGACATCGAAGCGGGTATCAATGCAGGGATGAAAACGGGTGCCGCGCTGTTCGGCTACTTGCCGGAGTCGGCAGCAGACGGTGACTGGCCAGCGGATTTCTTCTTCGATACGCCTTTTGAAATCAGCGAATTCATCAATCAGCTAAAATAGCCACAAAACAAACACCAAGGGAACAAAACCATGAGCACTTACTTAATCACTGGCGCTGCACAAGGACTCGGTCGCGCACTCGCTTTGGGTTTAGCAAGCAACAATAACAACTTGATTTTATTTGATAAAGACCTTGAAGCTTTGAATCTGGTTTATGACGAGCTGACGACTAAAGGTGATTGTGAACCCGCGTTGTTTCCTATGGACTTATTGGGTGCAAACATCGACCACTATGGTCAGTTGCAAGAAACGTTACGTAGCGAATATGGTCAACTTGATGGTGTTTTCCTGAATGCTGCTATCCTGCCGGCCTTTACACCTATTGAGTTCTTCGACTACAAACAGTGGTACGAAGTACTGCACACCAATCTAAACGCCAATTTTCATCTGATCCAGCAATGTTTGCCTCTAATGAAAAACGGCGAGACAACGAGTCAATTAGTTGCCATTCTTGACCAAGATACTGAAAGCCACCCTGCTTATTATGGCGCTTACGGTGTTGCCAAAGCTGGACTGGAACAATTGATGGTTACCACCGCATTTGAAAACCCATCCGACAATATCGATTTTTACAATGCTAAACTTGGCGCATTCCAGTCTGCGACACGCAGTAGACAGTTCCCAAGTGAAGACCCTACTCTGCTCCCAACTGCTGAAGCCATGGCAAATCACCTGTTGCAAATTGTTTTAGAAGGCCTGCACTCCGAAGACATCAGCAAACTCAACGATGACGCAGCTCAATCATCCGATTAAGCACCAAATCAAATCCCTTTCTAAAATCTGCCAGGTTGGGGGTTAAATTGTCTGAATAAAGTTTGAATTCCACACTTTCGATAGTGATTTTATTTAGGCAATTCTGTTATGCTGTTCAACACTAAAGAAGTCTTTTACAGTCATTTCCGGAGGAGCCATGTCGCGTTTTACTTATATCAAGTTTTTTGACGAAATCGGAATTGAAGACATTCCCCTGGTTGGTGGTAAAAATGCCTCTCTCGGCGAGATGTACCAAGCACTTGTTCCGCAAGGTGTATTGGTTCCCAACGGCTTTGCCATTACCTCCGAAGCCTACCACCTACTCATCAATGAAAACCAACTGCTCGGTGAAATGCACCGCCTACTTGATACACTGGACATCAACAATGTTCGAGACTTGGCCGACCGTGGGCATCATATTCGAGACTTGGTTTACAACGCCCCTCTACCAAAAGTTCTTGAGTTGGAAATCATTGAAGCCTACGAACTTCTCAAAGACCAATTCGATGAAAACATCAGTTTGGCGATACGTAGCTCTGCAACGGCCGAAGATTTGGTCACCGCCAGTTTTGCCGGACAACAGGACACCTACCTAAACATTCACGGTAAAGGCTCGTTATTGGATGCCTGTAAGCGTTGTTTCGCCAGTTTGTTTACGGATCGTGCTATCCACTATCGTGTCGAAAAAGGCTTTGATCACTTTGATGTCGGCTTGTCTATTGGGGTACAGAAAATGGTACGCTCCGACTTGGCGGCTTCCGGCGTCATGTTCTCACTGGATACCGAAAGTGGTTTCCGCGATACCGTTTTCATCACTGGTGCTTTCGGCTTGGGTGAAAACGTAGTTCAAGGCGCGGTTGATCCCGATGAGTTCTATGTACACAAACCGACTTATGAGCAAGGTTATCGCCATATTTTGCGTCGTCACCGCGGTGCAAAAAGCATCAAGATGATTTACTCTCCAGACATCACCAAATCTCCAGTCAGAAACATCCCGACCTCTTCCATCGAACAAAAATCCTTCTGTATTCAAGATGATGAAGTGCTCAAACTTGCCGAATACGCCATCAAGATCGAAAAGCATTACAGCAAGAAAGCCGGTTACCAAAAACCGATGGATATGGAGTGGGCAAAAGACGGATTAGACGGCAAACTCTACATCGTGCAAGCTCGTCCTGAAACCGTTGCCTCGCAAACCAAAGCCAACTTGCTTGAAACCTATCATGTCAACAAAAGTGAAGACACCAAAACACTGGTCACCGGTAGAGCCGTTGGTAGCAAAGTCGCTCAGGGTAAAGCACACGTCATTCGTGATGCTTCATTCATGCATGAGTTCAAAGCGGGTGAGATACTGGTTTCAGATATCACCACACCAGACTGGGAACCTGTGATGAAAATCGCCTCGGCAATCGTCACCAACCGTGGCGGGCGCACCTGTCACGCTGCGATTATCGCCCGTGAGCTAGGTATTCCAGCAATCGTTGGTTGTCAGGATGCGACTGAAGTGCTCATAAACAACCCGGAAATCACCGTTTCCTGTGCCGAAGGCGACACGGGTAATGTCTATGAAGGTAGCGTGCCTTTTGATGTCATGCACACAGATTTATCCGGTTTACCAACACCAAAAACAGAAATGATGCTGAACATCGCCAACCCGGATTTGGCATTCAAAACCAGCTTCCTACCTAACCAAGGCGTTGGTTTGGCGCGTATGGAATTTATCATCAATGAGTCCATCAAAGTGCACCCACTTGCCCTACTCAACATGGACAAAATCGAAAGTGACCATGAACGTCAGCAAATTATCGAACTGATTGATGGACATGCTTCCGGTAGAGATTTCTTCCTGCATGAGCTTTCCGAAGGTATTGGTACCATCGCCGCCGCTTTCTATCCGAAACCGGTCGTGGTTCGACTATCCGACTTTAAATCAAATGAATACGCCAGCTTACTGGGCGGGCGCGCTTTTGAGCCAAAAGAAGAAAACCCGATGATTGGTTTCCGTGGCGCATCTCGCTATATTTCAGAGGCTTTCGAGCCGGCTTTTGCCTTGGAGTGCCAAGCCATCAAAACCGTGCGTGAACGTATGGGCTTGAACAACGTCATTGTCATGATTCCATTCGTGCGTCGTGTGAAAGAAGCCGAGCAAGTGCTTGAAGTGATGAAGAAATATGGCTTAAGCCGCACTGAAAACGGTTTGAAAGTGTATATGATGTGTGAGATTCCAAACAACGTGATTGAAATCGATCACTTCGCCCCACTATTTGACGGTATTTCCATCGGTTCAAACGACTTAACGCAACTGGTGTTAGGCGTTGATAGAGATTCCGAACTGGTCGCTTATGACTATGATGAGCGCGACCAAGGCGTGAAAACCATGATTAAGTGGGCGATTGAAGGCGCAAAACGCAATGGACTACACTCAGGCATTTGCGGACAAGCGCCTTCGGACTATCCAGAAATGGCAGAGTTTTTGGTGGAATTGGGTGCTGACTCTATGAGCTTAAATCCAGATTCAATCTTAAAAACTACACAGGATATTATTGAGTTGGAGAAAAGGCTTAATCGTTAAAAGTGACTAACTTGAATAGTTGTGGCCATCTAAGTTATTATCGACTAAAAAGTCTCTACCTTCTCTAGTCAAACTAAAATGGTCATACTTGTTTCTCTTAACAAGATTAAGTTCTTCCAATTTTTCTATGTAGTTTAGACACCTTGCCTGATGTAAATTTATATTTTTACGAGACAGATAATCCAAAATTCCTGACACACTTACATTACCGTCCCCAATAGCAACCAACACTTCACCTACATCCTTCGAGATCTCAGGCTCAATATTATTTTTTGTGATTGCGGATTTTTTATTACTAACATTTTGTCCGTGAACCGATGACTCTAATTTAGAGTTAAGGTTATCTAATCTTTTTATTAGTTCTTTTTCTTTGGATGACCTAGCCTCTAATTCAGCATTTAACTCCTTAATTTTTGCTTCTTTTTCATGATTATCAATGTGGGTTTGGTTTTGAATTGCATCTATTTGTTTCCGAATCTCATTTGATTCTTCTAGTGACATTACGACTTGTTTTTCAAGAGTTTTCTTTGCTTCAATAAGCTCTTGATTATTTTTTGTTGCCTTCCTAAAAACCCTAATAGAAATTTTATGAAGCCACCAATGATAGACATAAACAGCAAATGATGGGATCAAAAAACCGTTAAGCAAGCACTGAATCCAGTTTCCAAAAATGAATGTATGTATATAATCTAATTTGTATGACAATTCTTCATTAGAAAAAAATGCTAAGACAAAATCATAATTCCAAAGCAACCATGCAACAACAAAACTACCTACTAAGGGGCTTGTAGCCCGATCATACAGCGCTGCTTTAATTGATTTAATCATTTCATCCATAAATTTTCATCCTGATATTAATGACTCTTTTACTAGCTTTGGAGCAGAAGCTAACAATCTTTGTGTGTAGTCATGCTGCGGGTTTTGCATAACCTCTTCAACCAAGCCCTGCTCGACGATTTTGCCTGCCTGCATGACTGCCACATGGTGTGCAATACTGGGTACGATAGATAGGTCATGGGTAATAAACAGATAAGACATTTGATAAGTCTTTTGCAGGTCTTTCAATAGCGCCAAGACTTGTGCACGAACAGAAACATCCAATGCACTGGTTGGTTCGTCACAGATAATCAATTCCGGCTCTACTGCCAAAGCTCGGGCAATGCCGATGCGTTGACGTTGCCCGCCAGAAAATTCATGCGGATAACGGTATTTATGTTCCGGCAATAAGCCAACTTGCTCCAACAATGACTCAATACGTTTGTCTTGCTCAACTCTGCTTTTAGGGCCAACCTGTAGGCTGTTCATACCTTCGCGAATAATTTCGTTTATGGTCATTCTTGGATTCAGTGCCGAAAACGGGTCTTGGAATATCACCTGCACCTTTTTACGAAAAGGCTTCATAGCTTTTTCGGATAAGTCCACCAAGTTAATGGCTTGAGCAGCTTGGTCATTGGTAAAGTTTACTTGCCCAGCAGTGGCATCCACCAGTTTTAAAATGGCTTGTCCAATAGTGCTTTTACCGCTGCCTGACTCACCTACCAGCGCCAATGTCTGCCCTTTTGGAATGGTTAAGTTGACGCCATCCACCGCTTTAACATGGCCAACTGTGCGTTGAAAGATGCCTTTCTTGATTGGGAAATAAACTTTCAAATCATTCACTTGCAAAAGATTTTGAACAGTACTTAAAGCTTCATCTTCAAAACTTTCTCGTTTTGGAATTGCATCTGACAACAGCTTTTGCGTGTAAGGATGTTGCGGATCGGTAAAGAAATGCCCTGTCTCTGCTTGCTCGACAATTTCACCGTCTTTCATCACAGCAACGCGATCGGCAATTTCATTGACCACACCCATATCATGCGTGATGAACAATATCGCCAAACCACGGTCATCTCGAATTTGTTTAAGCAGATTCAACACTTGCGCCTGAATGGTGACATCCAAGGCAGTTGTTGGCTCGTCGGCAATCAATAAATCAGGCTCACAGGCAAGCGCCATCGCAATCATGACTCGTTGTTTCTGACCGCCGGATAATTGATGCGGATACCAGTCATAACGTTCTTCTGGATTAGGAATACCGACTTCATCAAACAGACTGACGACTTTTTCCCTAGCGGTTTTACGATTCATGCCCAGATGTACTCTAAGCACTTCTGCAACCTGATCCCCCACTTTCATGACTGGGTTCAAGGATGTCATCGGTTCTTGGAAAATCATGGCAACCTGTCTACCACGCACTTTTTGCATTTGGTACTCAGGCAATGAGAATAGGCCTTGATGGTTAAGCGAAATAGCGCCCGAAGACACCTGCAAAGCTTCAGGCAACAGGCGCATAATCGCCAGTGAAGTGAGAGATTTACCACTGCCCGACTCGCCTACCAGTGCAAAAATCTCCCCTGCTTTGATCTCAAAGCTGACATTGGAAATCAAAGGTCGATGATTCTTTTCCAATTCAACACAGAGGTTTTCGACTTTTAATACGGGCTGATTTGAACTCATTACTTCTAAACTCATCATTAAAACTTGTTGGATTATTTCGTGTTATCTCTAGGGTTCAATACGGTCTGTACCCTATCTGAGAAAAGGTTGGCGGCCAGCACCAGAATAAACATAAACACGAATGCAGAAAACAGTGACCACCAAACCATAGGTTCTCGCGCCATTTCCAGACGTGCTTGGTTGATCATATTCCCCCAACTGTTCATAGTAGGGTCAACACCGACTCCGACATAAGACAGTACAGCTTCTGCAAGCACCAGACTACTGAAATCCAATACGACCGATATTAATACAATATGCATGACATTTGGCAAAATATGACGCGAGATGACTTTGGCTCTGCTCACGCCAAAAGCACGGGCTGCAACGACATATTCCATCTGGCTGATTTTAAGGGTTTCGGCACGCAACAAGCGGCACAGTCCTGTCCAGCTAGTAACCCCCAGAATGCCCACCAAAAACAACAAACGTAAATCGGCGCGCTCGGCGGTAGATTGCATCCAATCCGGATGGTTGTTAATCATGACTTGCATCACCAGCACTGCGGCGGCAATCAATAATACGCTGGGAATGGAATTCAACGTGGTGTAAAGATACTGGATGACATCATCGACCCAACCTTTGAACAGCCCTGCGGTAATCCCCAAGGTCAACGCTATCGGCAACATCACCAAAGTAGTCAGCACACCAATCAATACGCCAGTACGAATACTCTTGAGCGTTTCATAAAGTACGTCGATGCCGACTTGATCTGTCCCCAATACATGGAATGAATAACTGAGGATGAATAACCAACTCATCACGACCACAAGCAATGTCAGAGTAATGTAAGCGGTACGCCAAGGTAACTTGGTTTGCTCAAACCAAATGGCGGATAGCATTCCGATTAATGACGTTTGATTAAGTCTGGCAAGATACAAACCGTGCAAACCAATCAAAACCGCACTAATAACCAAACCTAGCGCGATGGCTTCAATGCTTTGCATCCATATCGAAGCGGTAGCATCAACATGCTTAAGCGGTAGATACACCTGCTGCATTTCACCATTCAAGCCCATCTGTGTTGACTTGGTAAACTCAGACAGTGCAAAAGGTGCTGAATAAGTGCGCTCGGTTGCAGACACCAAATGCGTCAGTAAAACATCCAAAAAACTGCCAGGTTGGGTATTGGCATGCGCCAAGTGGATTTGCACCGAGTCCATCAATGCTATCGCAAAATACGTCACCAGAATAATGGCGGCAATCATCGCAACATTGGATTCAAACACGCGATGCCATTGCGCTTTGACCTGCTCAGACCGACCAATCACTCTCGACCAAACCAACAGGCTGAAAAACAGCCCCCAGATCATGATATCAGTCCAAAAGAAATAAATGGAAATGCCGTTGAACAAAGGAATCATCCGTTCAACCTCACTCTTGGATCAAAGAAGGTATAGGAGATATCCGTCAGGATTAAACCGAAGATGTACAACACGGAACCTAGGAATACCATTGCCTTAACGATGCCGAAGTCCTGCGAGTTGATGGCATCAATGGTGTAGCTCCCCAACCCGGGGATGCCGAAGAAGGACTCCATAATCAAGCTTCCCATAAACAAGGTCGGAATCACCACCACGACGCCAGTCAAAATCGGCAACAAGCCATTTTGCACCACGTGCTTGAACAAGACGGAAATTTCAGACAGCCCTTTTGCCCTTGCGGTGCGCACATAGTCTTTATTGATTTCTTCCAAGAACAAGCTTCGGTACCAGCGCACGCCGGAACCTAACCCTGCGAACACGCCAATCAAAATAGGCAGAACGACGAATTTCGCGCCCTCCCATCCTGTGGCATAGCCGGAAATAGGCACCCAATGCAATAATTTACTGAACAAGACTTGTCCGGCAATAATGTAGAACAACCCGGAAATCGACATGATAGCGACCGCAATTGTCATGGTGACCGAATCCAACACCGAACCTCGGAACAGCACAATCAATAGTGCTAAAGCGATGTTGGTAATCAACCCAATCATAAACGTCGGTAAGGCAATCGACAAACTCGGTACCATGCGTTGCAAAATATCACTGGAAATCTGCCTACCGGCATCAGACTGCCCAAAGTCGAACATAAAGAGTTTCAGCGACTCTTGCGTGAACAGGGTATTTGTCACTTTTTCAAAGCCAGGTGCCTTCTCATTGAAGAACAACGGTTTGTCATAGCCGTGGGCCACTTTCCATGCCTGAATCAACTCAGGTGACGTTTGCTTGGCACCTAGCTGCGCACGCGCCATGTCATCCGGTGTATTAACCATGAAAAACAACGCAAAGGTAATAAGGTTAACACCAATGAGTATCGGGATGGCATAGAGCAATCGACGGATGATATAGGCAAACATCAGGCGACATCCTCTTTGTCAGCATCAATGCGTGAATGTAATCGTCTCAAATAGGCTTTTCTCAAAGGGTATATCGAACCGATGACAATCAGCAAAACGAAAATAAACGGCCAGATAACCGGCTTGTTCCAAGCTTGTTGTTCTTGATAACGTTTTTGGGCATCAATACGCTTGTATTTGAGCGTGTTGTTTGCCAAAGGGTTTGCCCAAGCATTGTGGTACCAGTCATGATAGAGCACCAGAGTTTTCGGGTTAAATCCCCAAACCCAGGGAGCGTCTTTCTGAAGCTTGCGAATCATCTTATGAATGATTGCCATACGCTCGGGAGAATTCGGCATGGTTTTGATCTGGTCGAACCATTTGTTGTATTGCGTGTCATCATAGTTGGCACCATTCACACCTTGCCCGTTGGTATTGATCGGCGCATTGACCCCTGCCAATAAGAATAAGAAGTTTTCTGGATCAGGGTAATCCGCGTTCCAGCCCCAGGAAAACATTTGTACTTTGGCGGTGCGAACTTTATCTTGAAAACGGTTGTAATCGGTGGCACGCACTGCGAGCTGAATACCGAGTTTCGCAAATTGCTTGCGGTACCAATTCAACATGGATTTGCTGTCAGGTCCGGTTGCTGCCGTGTCATAGTAAAGCACCAATGGCGAACCATCTGCTTTACGTCCACCGGGATACCCTGCTTCCGTCAACAGCTTTTTGGCGACTTCTATCGACTTTCGTTTGGCTCGTCCATTGGTACCATTGCCTATCCAGTCATAAACATAAGGGTCAATGCCCTCTTTACCGGATTGATAACCGGCAACCCCCGGCGGAATCGGACTTTGTGCAACAATGCCGCGCCCATTTAAGAAAATGGAAATATAGTCTTCCATATTGATGGCAATACTGATGGCTTGGCGCAGCTTGCGTTGCTTTTCGGTGTAGCCACCTACAACCGGATCCGCCATATTGAATGCGAAATAGAAAATGGTCGGCTCAACTTGATTCAGGAAATGGATGCCCTTTTCTTTCATCGCTTGCGTTAACGCCATATTGCCGCTGGATGAAACGGAAATCGCCTGGTCAAAACTGTCGGATGACACACCTGAAGCATCATAGTAGCCTTGGAGGAATTTATTCCATAAAGGCACGCTTTCCTTCTCCAGCGAATAGATGACTTCATTGATGAAAGGCAAAGGTTTACCCGCGTCTTTCAAAAGGGACTTTGGCGCGCTGGCCGGCAAGCCATGCGATGGATAGACTTCATGATCGAAATTCGGGTTCTTCAATAACCTCATACGTTTATTCGGATTGTTCTCCACCAACATATAAGGGCCTGTGCCCACGGGAAAAGTATCCAGCGTAATATTCTTTTGTTTCAACGCCGCCTGACGATAAAAACGCACTGCCTCCCAAGGCACCGGTGCAAAGAAATTCATGCTCATCCAATATAGAAATTGTGGATACAAACCTTTGATTTTAATAGAGAATACATCATTAGAAACGACTTTAACGCCGGAGATAGCTTCTTTCCTGAAAGCAAAATCTAGGTTCTGCGAAACTTGTTTTGAAACCTTATCTGAATAGGCTTTTAGCCCAACAATATACTGCTGCATCGTCCCCAAAATAGGCGAATGATTTTGTTTCAATGCCATGCGCTGAATCGCATAGACATAATCTGCGGCGGTGAGTTTGCGCGTATCTTGCAACTTGAAGTCACCAGGGCTTTGAATCCCGTTAACATCCTCAGCACTCAAATGACCATAGACTAGATTCTCATTGGCATCTTTGACAAAGGCAGGATGCGGCTGGAAATAGATTTCAGGCTTTAGCGTAAAGCGGTATTCCGTATAGGCCAACCTGGCAGATTTTTCATCGACTTTATTGCCGTCTTTATCCAGGTAAGAAACCTGCGGCATGTTCATCAACGTTAATGGCTCCAAGCTATAAGGTCGCTTGAAGTAATGGTATTGCAAAGGTGGTTCGTAAACCTGGCTGATAATCGCCCACTCATTGGCATTATAAGAGACAACTGGATCAAGATGTTTAGGTGGAGATGAGAAGGAAGAGTAGAGAATGTCTTGTTGGGTCTGCCCTACTGGATAAGGGCTATTCCACATAGAGCCCGAGCAAGCAGTTAGTCCCGATATCAACAGTAAGAATACAACAGCACGTCCGATCAAAATTCTGCCTTAATTCCTAAGTATGGTTTTGGTAAGACATTAAACATAATAACGCTGCAAGCCAGTATACACCAGCCCATTGACATTTGGGAGATTTGGCGACAAACCTATCCTATAGAATGATTTACGTTATAATGACACCACTTTATTTATTGAAATAACAACATAAACACTTACAAGGAGTTGAAATGGGCTTCCTAGCAGGTAAAAAGGCACTGATTGTTGGCGTAGCCAATAACAAATCCATTGCTTACGGTATCGCTAAGCAAATGCATGAGCAAGGCGCTGAAATCGCATTAACTTACCAAACTGAAAAACTACAAAGTCGTGTTGAGAAAATCGCCGAGGAATTAGGAAGCAACATCGTTTTGCCTCTTGATGTTACTTCTGACGAGCAAATCGCAAACGTTTTTGCAGAACTTAAAAAATCTTGGGGTGGTTTGGACATTCTGGTTCACTCGGTTGCTTTCGCTCCGCGTGAAGAGCTTGAAGGACGCATGATCGATGCATCGACTCGCGACGGCTTCTCTATCGCTCATGACATTTCTGCCTACAGCTTAACAGCTTTGACCAAAGCTGGTTATGACATGCTTAAGGCTAATCAAGGTTCTGTGATGACAGTATCTTACCTGGGTGCTGAGCGCGCTGTGCCTAACTATAATGTTATGGGTATTGCCAAAGCGTCTTTAGAAGCGACTGTACGCTATTTAGCTGCAGACCTTGGTCAGGATGGCATTCGCGTTAATGCTGTCTCTGCAGGACCTATCCGTACCCTTGCTGCATCAGGTATCAAAGACTTCCGTACTATGCTTGATAAAGCGGCGGCTGCGACGCCTCTTCGTCGTAATGTTACGATTGAAGAAGTAGGTAACACTGCGGCGTTCCTATGCTCTGATCTAGCATCAGGTATCACTGGTGAAATCACTTATGTTGATGGCGGCTACAATATCGCGTCTTCTAACTAAGATAAGCTGATTGCAATTAAGAATCCCCTTCACTGGGGATTTTTTATATCCAAAATTTATGAAAATGAAATATGCAGAAACATAGAAGTATTCCAGAGTTCTCTGGCTTCTAGTGTAGATTTAAAATTCGATAAAAATAAAGAAGAATAATGGCGGAGTGGACGGGACTCGAACCCGCGACCCCCTGCGTGACAGGCAAGTATTCTAACCAGCTGAACTACCACTCCGTACAGGTGTCAAAAAATAAATGGTGGGTGATACTGGGTTCGAACCAGTGACCCTCGCCTTGTAAGGGCGATGCTCTCCCAGCTGAGCTAATCACCCGAATTAAAGAATTAATTCGTGTTATAAAAATGGCGGAGTGGACGGGACTCGAACCCGCGACCCCCTGCGTGACAGGCAAGTATTCTAACCAGCTGAACTACCACTCCGTACAGGTTGTCAAAATTGGTGGGTGATACTGGGTTCGAACCAGTGACCCTCGCCTTGTAAGGGCGATGCTCTCCCAGCTGAGCTAATCACCCAACTCTGACTTTTATAACCATTAAGTTACAGATTTGTTATAAACAACGCTGCCCCTTAACTGATGGGCGTATTATAAAGACTCGGCTTCCATTGTCAAACCAAAATCTTCATTTTTTACGATTTTATATTTAGTCCCTAAACAAATAGCTACTACAAGACAAAAGCTCACTTCTCTATAACAAACAAACTGCGTTTTGAAGCCCCTTGCAGATGATTCACACTTCACGTGTAGAGGTGATTAGATTTTTAAATCTATTAAGAGACATCTAGGAAAAATAAAGATGCGTGTTTCCAAATAAAAACAACTATTTATAAGGAAAATCAACAAATGAACTTAAAAATTTAGGACATAAAAAAACCTCCACAAGGGAGGTTCTTTTCAGAAGAAGGAAAACTCTATTAGTTAACTGCTTCTTTTAGTGCTTTACCAGCAGAGAATTTTGGAACTTTTGCTGCTGGGATTTGCATTTCTGCTCCAGTTTGTGGATTACGGCCAGTACGCGCAGAACGCTCCCCAACTTTAAATGTACCAAAACCGATAATTGCAACCGAGTCACCAGAGCTTAACGCTTTAGTAACAGTTGAAACGGCAGCGTCCAATGCGCGAGCCGCATCAGCTTTAGTTAGACCAGCTTCTTCAGCAATTGCAGCAACTAATTCAGTCTTATTCATGTTTGAGTTTCTCCATAAGTATTTAGTGTCTTACAAACCACTTTAATGGCTTGAGGTAGTTATATCAACGAACAATATTTACTGTCAAGCCATGTTTTCGCATTTTTTTACGAATTTAGTGCCTTTTATGATCTTTTTTAAGATTTTTGGCTTTTACGGTCTCATTTGCCACAATTTTTTCTATTACTTCATCATCCAAGTTTATAGAAGATTCTGCTTGTTTAGGCATAGATTCCAGCGCGATTTTAAAGACTTCATCAATCCATTGAACAGGATGAATATCTAAACCTTTCTTCACTTCTTCGGGAATCTCAGACAAATCACGTATGTTGTCATAAGGAATCAAAACTGTTTTGATTCCACCACGAGAAGCTGCTAAAAGTTTTTCTTTCAACCCACCAATTGGAAGAACTTCACCCCTTAGAGTAATCTCTCCTGTCATGGCGACATCTGCTCTCACAGGAATTTGTGTCAAAACAGAAGCTATTGCCGTACAAATGGCAATACCAGCACTCGGCCCATCTTTTTTGGTCGCACCTTCCGGGAAATGCAGATGGATATCTTGCTTTTCATAGAAGTCGTCAGTCAGCCCAAGTTCTTTGGTTCGACTTCTAATCACACTCATTGCTGCTTGGGTTGACTCCTGCATAACACTACCTAGCTGACCCGTTGAGGTATTCTTACCCTTCCCGGGCATAGCGGTCGCCTCAATACGCAACAAATCACCACCAACTCGAGTCCAGGCCAAACCAGCTACCTGCCCTATCTGGTTCTTTTCGTCAGCCAACCCAATGCGATACTTAGCAACACCAAGATATTCTTCCAAATCATCTACCGTTAAATGAATAGAGGATAAAGAATCATCTGTCACCAGTTTTTTCACCACTTTTCGGCATATCTTGGATAATTGCTGGTTCAACAAACGCACACCCGCTTCTCTTGTATAAAGCTGAATGATTTTAGTAATAACAGCTTCATCAACCTGAAGTTCATTAGACTTTAAGCCGTGATTTTTAATCTCTTTGGGCAATAAATGCTGTTGCGCGATATTAAGCTTTTCATTCTCGGTATAACCTGACAAATCAATGATTTCCATTCTATCCATCAAAGGTTCAGGAATATCCATTGAGTTAGAAGTGGCGATGAACATCACATCCGACAAGTCGTAATCAACTTCCAAGTAATGGTCGTTAAAGCTCTTGTTTTGTTCTGGATCCAACACTTCAAGCAAAGCACTCGCAGGATCACCACGTTGGTCACGAGCCATCTTATCGATTTCATCCAACAGGAATAACGGGTTACGTGTCCCGGCGATCTTCATTTTCTGGATGATTCGCCCTGGCATAGCACCCAAGTATGTCTTACGATGCCCTCTGATTTCAGCTTCATCGCGAACGCCACCCAATGACATACGGACATATTTACGGTTGGTCGCTTCAGCAATGGAACGCGCCAAGGAGGTTTTACCCACACCCGGCGGCCCCACCAAACACAAAATAGGGCCCTTCAATTTGTTGACACGCTTTTGAACCGCCAGGTATTCAACAATACGCTCTTTTACTTTTTCCAGGCCATAATGCTGTGTATCCAGAACATTTTGTGCTTTGCTTAAATCTTTGGAAACACGAGAACGTTTTTTCCACGGGATATTAACTAGCCACTCTAGATAGGTGCGGACGATATTCGCTTCTGGAGATTGAGAAGACATTTGCTTAAGTTTCTTCAGCTCATCTTCAGCCACTTTCTTAGCTTCTGGTGTCATACCAACAGAATCAATCTGCTCTTTTAAACGATTGAATTCTGTCACATTGTCTTCAGCGCCTTCACCAAGCTCTTCATGAATCGCCTGCAATTTCGTATTTAAGTAGAAATTGCGTTGTGTTTGATCCATTTTCTTCTTAACGCGTTGGTTAATTCTGCTTTCCGACTCCAACAAATCAATTTCTGATTCGATCGTCGCTAGAATTTTTTCCAAGCGATCGGTCAAAGAAAGCATTTCAAGCAAAGTCTGCTTGTCTTCAATACTCAACTTCAAGTTCGCGGAAATAGTGTCAACCAACTGATTAGGGTCATCTGTTTTCTGAACGCTTTTTTGTACTTCAGAAGGCACTTTTTTCTTAAGATCAGCATAACTTTGAAAGCTTTTCTGAATAGATCGGACAAGTGCTTGCTCTTCAACGCCAAGCGTTTCATTAATTGCCACTTGCTGAATATCGCCCGTTAAATACTGGTCTTGGTCGTTCAAATCTATCAGCTCAAAACGTTTGACCCCTTCAACCAACACTTTCAATGTGCCATCAGGCAACTTCAACAACTGAAGAATGTTTGCCATGACCCCGATTTTATAAAGACTATCCAAGGTCGGTGTTTCTTGTGTAGCGTTCTTCTGCGTTACCAAAAAGATTTGCTTATCTTCTTGCATGGCTGCATTCAATGCGTTCATTGACTTTTCACGCCCAACAAAAAGCGGCACAACCATACCTGGGAAGACAACGACATCCCTCAGTGCAAGAACGAAAACATTTGTTTTAAAATCGATTTGATCTATGTCCATACAACAACCATCTGAACTGAAAAATAAGCCAGTAGGATTACTGGCTTATATATTCTCAAGAATTTTTAAATAGATGCGCGTTGAAAGAATCTAGCTTGAGACTTTTTTCGCGCTTTCTTTGTACATTAACAGCGGTTTTTTCTGACCTTTAATCACCGCTTTGTTAATAACGACTTTTTCGACATCCGACATACTTGGCAAGTCATACATAGTATCAAGCAAAGTATGCTCCAAAATTGAACGCAAACCACGAGCGCCCGTTTTTCTTTCAATTGCCATCTTGGCAATTTCACTCAGGGCGTCTTTTCTGAACTGAAGCTCAGCGCCCTCAAGCTCAAACATTTTCTGGAACTGTTTCACCAAAGCATTTTTAGGCTCAGTTAGAATTTGAATCAATGCTTCTTCATCCAACTCTGCAAGTGCTGCGACTACCGGCAAACGCCCAACAAACTCAGGGATCAAACCAAACTTAATCAAATCTTCCGGCTCGATTTCCTTAAATTTTTGTGTCAAGGTCGCTTTTTCATCTTTGGATTTCACTTCAGCTGAGAAACCAATACCGACATTTTTCTCAGTTCTCTGCTCAATGATTCTATCCAAGCCTTCAAAAGCACCACCTACGATAAACAATATCTTAGAGGTATCAACTTGAATCATGTCTTGATTCGGATGCTTACGCCCACCCTGTGGCGGAATATTCGCAACCGTACCTTCAATCAGTTTCAACAAAGCTTGTTGAACTCCTTCACCAGAAACATCTCGAGTGATTGATGGGTTTTCAGACTTACGTGTAATCTTATCGATTTCATCAATATAGATAATGCCACGTTCCGCTTTCTCTGGATCGTTGTCACACTTTTGAAGTAGCTTAAGAACGATACTCTCAACATCTTCACCAACATAACCTGCTTCAGTCAAGGTTGTTGCATCCGCTATAGCAAAAGGAACATCCAGCAGTCTTGCCATGGTTTGAGCCAGCAATGTTTTCCCAGAACCAGTCGGCCCAATCAGCAGAATGTTACTTTTGTTAAGCTCAACATCATCTTTTGCGTGACCGCTCTGAAGGCGTTTGTAATGATTATAAACCGCTACGGACAATACCTTTTTAGCTTGCTGTTGACCGATAACATAATCATCAAGAATGGCGCTAATTTCATGAGGCGTTGGCAAGTTTTCCAACTCAAATGTGCTTAACTCTTCTTCACCAAACTCTTCTTTAAGAATATCATTACATAACTCGACACACTCATCGCAAATATAAACGGATGGCCCGGCAATCAATTTTTTGACTTCGTCTTGTGCTTTCCCACAAAACGAACAATACAATGTTTTCTCACTCATAACTCACACCCGTTATCCGTTGCGGCTGTTTAATACTTTATCCACCAAGCCGTATTCACAAGCTTGTTCTGCACTCATAAAGTTGTCTCGATCAGTGTCTTGTTCGATACGCTCTATCGGCTGCCCAGTATGATCTGCCAAAGCACGATTCAACTTGTCTTTGATTTGTAGAATTTCCTTAGCGTGAATTTCAATATCAGAAGCTTGGCCTTGGAAACCACCCAAAGGCTGGTGAATCATGACTCTTGAGTTAGGCAAAGCAAAACGCTTGCCTTTTGTACCGGCAGACAACAAAAACGATCCCATGCTTGCTGCCTGACCAATACACATTGTACTGACATCAGGTTTAATGAAACGCATCGTATCATAGATGGCCATTCCAGCTGTCACGCTACCGCCAGGCGAATTGATATACAAATGGATATCTTTATCAGGGTTTTCAGATTCAAGGAACAACAATTGCGCAACAATCAAGTTCGCCATATGATCTTCAACCTGACCAACGAGAAAAATCACGCGTTCTTTCAATAAGCGTGAATAGATATCAAACGATCTCTCCCCTCTACTCGTTTGTTCGATAACCATTGGAATCAATGCATTTTGAATTTCACCTGGATACATTCAATACAACCTTTTTATATTTTGTTATTCATTCGGTTTCTATATTAGCCGTTTATCGGGCAAAAAAAAACTTAACGATGCCAATAAATCGTCACAATTTATGGCAAGGTTAAGTTTTTTATAGAACTAAGGAGGAAATATATTAACCAGCTTGGTTAACTACGTCGTCAAAAGACTTCTTAACTTCCTTAACTTTAGCTTTACCAAGAATCAAGCTAGCAACTTGCTTCTCAACCAACAATGAATCAATTTCACGCTGAGCTTGAGGGTTTTTAGCATACCATTCGATTACTTGCTGAGGATCTTCGTATGAAGACGCTTGCTCTTCAATATAAGCTTTCCTGTCCGCTTCAGTTGCTTCGATTTTGTTTTCTTTGATGATATCACCCAAAACCAATCCAAGTTTTACGCGAGTTTCAGCGTCAGACATGAAAGCTTCAATTGTCAAACCAACATCTTCTGGCTTGATGCCTTGTTGTTGGAAGTTTTGCGCTTGACGCTGCATCAAATCAGAAGCTTCTTGTTCAACAGCAGATTTTGGCAATTCAATTTTAACCGCATCAGACAACGCATCGAAAACCGCTGTACGGTTTTTACTGTCAACTGCTCTAGACAATTCTTTTTCCATGTTTGAACGAATTTCTGTTCTCAAAGCTTCTTCAGTACCTTCTTCAATACCGAAAGACTTAACAAACTCTTCGTCCATTTCTGGCACTACTTTTGTCTGAATAGAATGAACAGTGATGTCAAAAGTAACGGTTTGCCCTTTTAGTTCTTCTGAATGATAGTCTTCAGGGAAAGTTACTTCGATAACTTTCTCTTCACCTTTCTTCATACCGATGATACCGTCTTCAAAACCAGGAATCATCTGGCCACCACCCAATACCAAAGGTACGTTTTCTGCGCTACCACGGTCAAATGCAACACCATCTTTCTTACCAACGAAATCGATGATAACTTGCTCACCTTTTTTCGCTTTTTTCGCTGCACTTTTCGAAGGCTGCCAAACCATTTTTTGCTCAAGTAACTTATTTAGCATGTTGTCGACATCTTTGTCAGCCACTTCAGCCTGAATAGAGTCAACTTTTAGCTTCGCAAGATCAGGTAATTTAACTTCTGGGAAGATTTCAAAACGTGCTGTAAATTCGATTGAACCGTCTTTTTCATCAAGACTATCAAACATTGGATACCCAGCAACATTCAACTCTTCTTTGGTAACTGCTTCATAGAATGATTGTTGGACAGCATCCCCCATCAATTCTTGACGAACTTGACCACCGTAACGCTTTTTGACAACGCTCATTGGCACTTTACCAGGACGGAAACCATCCATTTTTACGTTGCGGCGCATTTCAGCTAAGCGCTTTTCAACTTTTGAATCCAAATCACCAGAAGGCATTACAACGGTGATTTTATGTTCTAAACCTGACTTTGGTTTTTCGACTGTTACTTGCATGATGTCACTTTCTCAAAATTAAAAATTCGGTCGTACTTCTAAATACAGGCCAATAACCCAGCCCGAAGTACCTCTTAAAACAAACGTCGAATTATACTGAATTTATTCATAAATATAAAGGCATCAAATATATAGACTAAATTAACCAGTGCCATGATTTAAGTCCTCAATAATATTTTGAAAGATTGACATATCAGTATTTTCTTATATAATTTGTTTTAATCTAGCCATTAAAGTATCGGAGTATCTACAAATGAAAATCGAAAAAATCATGATGATGATTGTTGGAACAATGATTTTGGTAAGTGTTGCACTGGGTTACTATGTCTCTGCGACATGGTTGCTTTTGACAGCATTCATTGGTGTTAACCTACTTATCTCAGCGTTTACAGGTTTCTGCCCAATGGCCACCATCCTGCGCAAACTTGGATTACAACATGGTTGTGCTTTCAGAGGTTGCGCTCAGTAATCTCTTATAAAGAAGCTCGGCCTAGCCCGGGCTTTTTTTATTCGTTCGAAGATAACCGTTCTGTTATCTCCATCACCTCTTCTTCAAGCATCAACCACTCTTCTTCCATAGCCGCCAAACTTTCTTTAAGCTCCGCCTCTCTTTTTAAGGTTTCAGTCAAACGTTCAGCATTCTCACTTTGATAAAGGACACTGTCCTCCAACGCTTGATGCAGTTCGGACAATTCAAGTTGTGCTTTCTCCAGTGCTTTCTCAACTTGTTTTAATCGAGATGACTGTTTACTGGTCGCTTGCTGGATTTGTTTTCTCAACTGTGCGCCAGCCTGTCGTTTCTCTTTTTTGTTTGGGACTTGTTGCGCTTTATCAATTTGTTGCTCACGCTCATCAACTTTCTGGCTTTTTATCCACTGTAAGCGTTGGTTTAGGTATTCATCCAACGAGCCGAAGTAGGCTTCCACTTGCCCTGCGTGTACCCACCAATATTGATCGACAATACTGGAAAGCAAGTGACGATCATGAGTGACTAAAATTAATGCACCATTGAACTCCTGCAAAGCCATGTCCAAAGCGTCACGCGTTTCCATATCTAAATGGTTGGTCGGCTCATCCAAAATAATCAGGTTCGGTTTTTGGTACACCATCAAAGCCAATGAAAGGCGCGCTTTTTCACCACCGGAAAAGTGCTTTGTCGCCTCAAGTGCTTTTTCATTCGTAAAACCAAATCGCCCCAGAAAGCTTCTAGCATCCTGATCTGAAATGAGCGATCCATCTTCTATATTTTGCTTATCCAGCTGAATCAAGTGCTGCAAGGGAGACCAGTCTAACGTCAGGGCTTCTAGTTGATGCTGTGCAAAATAACCGGTCTTCAAACCTTTTGCATGAATGACTTTACCCGCTTGCGGCTGAAGTTCTCGTATCAATAGCTTTAGAAGAGTTGACTTCCCCGAGCCATTGACACCAACCAACCCTATTCTGTCGCCAGCCCTGAGTACCA
Source organism: Hydrogenovibrio marinus (assembly GCF_013340845.1). Classification (NCBI taxonomy): domain Bacteria; kingdom Pseudomonadati; phylum Pseudomonadota; class Gammaproteobacteria; order Thiotrichales; family Piscirickettsiaceae; genus Hydrogenovibrio; species Hydrogenovibrio marinus. The sequence goes on along the minus strand of NZ_AP020335.1, from coordinate 1,263,681 downwards.
AGTTGGCATTATGAATAATTTCCTTGTCATAACCAAAGCTCATGCCTTCCACTTTCAACATCGGATCCGGCAAGTAATCTGGCTGAAAGAAGCTAAACTTGAATGGATTGACCGCTTGAACCGCGGCAATCTCTTCCATACGCTCCAATGCCTTAACTCGGCTTTGTGCCTGCTTTGCTTTGGAAGCTTTTGCTTTAAAACGTGAAATGAATGTCTTCAAATGCTGCATTTGGACTTTTTGCGCTTCATGCAAAGACTGCTGCTGCATCAACTGCGCATTCTTTTGCCGCTCAAAAGATTCGAAATTTCCTGAAAAGAAGTGAATTTTTTGCTGTTCGATTTGGGCAACCCCCGAAACCACTTCATCCAAGAAAAAGCGGTCATGGGAAATAACAATCACTGCACCTTCATAGCTTTTAAGCCACTGTACCAGCCAGGAAACCGCTTCGATATCCAAGTGGTTGGTAGGTTCATCCAACAACAACAGGTCTGAACGTTGCATTAACGCTCTTGCCAACTTCAGTCTAACTTGCCAGCCACCTGAAAATGCGGATAAAGATTTAGAAAAAGCTTCTTCTTCAAACCCTAAACCAAACAAAAGCTGCTTAGCTTTTTGCGGAACAAGATAACCGGAGATACGATCTAGGCGATCATAAGCATGGACCAAATCATCTTGATTGCCTTTTTCCTCGGCCATGCGAATGCTTTGCTGAACATCTGCATAGAGTTCATCACCATCAATTACAAACTGCAATGCATTGACATCGGTGACCGCCAACTCTTGCTGAACGCAGCCAATTATCCAGTTTGCAGGAAGCTGAATCGTTCCTGCGTCCAAAGACAACTCTCCCAAAATGGCTTTTAACAGTGTCGATTTACCGGCACCATTCTGTCCGATAAGTCCTATTTTCTGCCCAGGGTGGATCGTTAAAGATGCACTTTGTAGCAACTGCTGTTTACCGACCATCAAGTCGATAGATTGAATGCTCAACATAAAGAAAAATCAGTAGGTGAAAGGTGTGTCGACAAAGATGCCATCCAAAATATGCATTTGTCTATCCATTCTGGAAGCTAGCTTCAGATCGTGCGTCACCATAATAATGGAAGTCTGCATTTCTCGATTCAACTCCAACATCAAATCAAAGACCTGATTTGCAGAGCCTTCATCAAGATTTCCAGTTGGTTCATCTGCTAAAACACATGCAGGTTTAGTAATCAGCGCGCGCGCAATTGCCACTCTTTGGCGCTCACCGCCCGACAGCTCGGATGGTTTATGATGCAGTCTGTGCGATAATCCTACTCTACCCAGCAGCTCCGCCGCCTGTTTTTCTGCATTTTTAGCAGGTTCTCTACGAACTCTCAGCGGCAACATGACATTCTCAAGAGCGGTCAGTTCGGGCAAAAGAAAGTGGAATTGATAGATAAACCCCATGTGACGGTTTCTTAAGGTGCCACGCTTGACTGTCGATAAACCTGAAAAGTCCTGCCCCATCAAACTTACTCGCCCCTGTGTTGGCGTATCCAAACCTCCTAACAAGTGCAATAACGTGCTTTTTCCGGAACCAGAACTACCGATAATTGCCACAGTCTCATTGGTTTCCACCTGAAAATCAATGCCGTTGATTACCGCTGTTTCAAGCTTGCCGTCTTTATAGGTTTTATGAAGACCTTGCGCTTCTAAAATCAAATTACTCATAACGCAAAGCCTCCGCCGGTTGTGTCTTTGATGCTCTTCTTGCAGGATATAAAGTCGCCAATAGCGTCATGACAAACGCAATGATTGACACAGTCCAAACATCTGACCAATGTAAATCTGAAGGAATCTCGCTAATGTAATAAATATCTGGCGGAAAGAACTTAAAGCCAAACAGGTTTTCGATAAAGGGCACAATGGTTCCAATATTCAATGAGGTAATTACCCCCAGAATGGCACCAACAATCGAACCAACGGTTCCAATAATCAGCCCTTGAATGATGAAAATCGATTGAATACTAGCAGGCGTGGCGCCAATGGTTCTCAGAACAGCTATATCTTTTTCTTTATCTGTCACCACCATCACCATTGTCGAAACAATATTGAAGGCCGCCACCATAATAATAAGCGTGAGGAAAATAAACACCATACGTTTTTCCATCTGGATCGCCTTGAAGAAATTCGCATGCTCTTGCGTCCAGTCTCGAACATATAGAACTCTATCTACGTGTTGGCCAATTTCTTTTCTCACTAGCGATGTTTTAAACATGTCATCCAGTTTCAATTGTAGCCCTGAGACCTTGTCATGCATTTTGAAGACGCGTTGCGCATCAGAAATATTCACTAATGCCAGGCCATTGTCGTACTCATACATACCCGCTTCAAAGATACCAACCACGGTAAAACGTTTAACACGGGGAATCACCCCCATTGGTGAAACCGTCCCTTCCGGTGCAACCATGGTCACTTTATCACCAACCGACACTCCCAGGCCGTTTGCCAATTCGGAACCCAAAATAATGCCATAGCCTTTTGGCTTCAAATCAGCAAGCTGTCCGAACTTCATCTTAGAGTCGATATCCGCAACCTGTGGTTCATACTTGGGTGCAATCCCTCTAACGATTGCGGCTTTCACCTTGTCGCCATGTGCCAACATACCCTGTCCCATGACATTAGGGGCTGCCCCCTTGACGTGATCAAGATGAATGACTTTGTCATACAAGTCATGCCAATTTCCCAGTCTCTCATACTGCTCGGAAAGCGTCATATGCGCTGTCATACTCAAGATTCGATCTCTCAATTCTTGCTGAAAACCATTCATAACAGACAAAACCGTTATCAACGCAAAAACACCCAGCGTGATACCGATAATGGAAGATAAGGAGATAAAGGAGATAAAGCCATTTCTTCGTTTGGCTCTGGTGTAGCGAAACCCTAGCAGTAGCTCAAAAGGTTGTTTAAACATAGTTATTACTCTTCCGGGTTAATTGCGTTTTTCCGTATCAAATGCAGGTAAACTGTGGTTATACCGAACAGCCCAAACCCGGTATATGAAAATAAATCCAACTGACACAACAATCAGTAAATCGCTTGAGATAGGCAATTGCCGACCCGCGACGTACAGGATAGCACCTAAGAAAGACGCCGTGGCATAGATTTCCTTACGAAAAATAAGCGGAACCTCTCCCACCAACACGTCACGTATTACACCACCAAGTACCCCGGTCATCACTGCTGTCATGATAACGATTGGAACCGAGAAACCTAAAGAAAGGCTTTTTTGCGCGCCCAACACTGTAAATACCGCAAGGCCAAGTGCATCAAGATAGAGTAAAAGAGGAATAGGTAACCGGAAACGTTTTGAATAGAAAAAGACGAACAAAGTCGTGATAAGCACAAGATAAATATAGATATTGTGCTGAATCCAGAAAACCGGCTGACCCAACAACAAATCTCGAACTGTTCCGCCACCAACAGCGGTTACCAATGCCACAAAAAGCGCCCCAAACAAATCCAGCTGTTTTCCGCTCGCAGCCAAAAGACCGGTAATGGCAAAAACCACCGTTCCCAATAAGTCTAAGTAATAAAGAGATTGCAATACTGTCATGGCGGCTATTATAAGAGAAAATAATTAACAGAGACTTTCTAAATATTGAATTTTCGACCTCAAGAATGGATTGCCACACACAAACAAAAACGCCCTCATAAAGAGGGCGTTTAAGGTTTCAATTATGAAAAACTTACTTGTCTGCTTTCAGACGGTTAATGCCTAGCATTTTCATAATGTATTTTTGGTAAATCGGCTCAGAGTTACCAGACTTCATGTTACGGATGAAGTATTTTTCGAATGCGATTTTCGCCAAGTGAACCCACTTACCTTTTTTCGCCCACGTAAGGTTACGAGGAGGAATTTGAGGTAGTGCTACGAATGCCGCACCGGTGTCACCCATGTCCGCCAAACAAACTGTGTTCCAAGTTGGTTCTGACGCAGGTTCTTTACCAGCCAACTCATCTTCGACGTTGCGGCAGATCGCTGTTACCATTGATTCGATCATCAAACCTGTTTTTGGTGTACCACATGGTACTGGACAGGAAGCATCAACTGGTGGAATCGCAATCCCTACACCCAACGCATAAATGTTGTGGTAAGTTGGGTTACGGCTAAATTGGTCAACTTTAACGAATCCACGAGGGTTAACCAAAGGACCGCCCATATTCTCTGGCTGAACCAAATCAACCAAGAACTTAGAACCTTTAAATGCAGGTAGCATCATTGAGTAACCGAAAGGCAGTTCGTGTTGATCAATAACGTCGCCACGGTTGTTGTGCTCGTCAACGTACATTTTACCGTCTTCGATTTTGGTAACTTTTGCATTACAAATCCAGTTGATGTGACGGTTACGCATTTCAGATTCCAACAAACCTTTAGAATCACCAACACCACTTAGACCCAAGTGACCGATATATGGCTCAGCTGTAACAAAAGTCATAGGCACTTGGTTACGGATTTTACGCTTACGCAATTCCGTTTCCATAATCATTGCAAATTCATATGCAGGACCGAAACATGATGCACCTTGAACCGCACCAACAACGATTGGCCCTGGCTTTTTGCAAAACTCTTCCCATTCGTCAAAAGCTTCAACAGAGTGAGGCGTTGTGCAAATGGAAACCGTGTTACCACCATGAGACTTAGGACCGAATCCTTCAACTTCATCGAATGCCAAGCTAGGACCTGTTGCAAGAATCAAGTAGTCATAACCCATTTCTGAACCATCACTAAGTGTTAACATGTTCGCATCTGGATCCAACTTCGTAACAGTTTGATGATAAAACTCAATCCCTTTACGAACCAAGTGTGGTTCCAATTTGAATGAAATGTCTTCTGGTTTACGCCAGCCAACTGCAACCCAAGGGTTTGAAGGCACGAATGTAAATTCATCAACAGCGTTTACGACTTTGATTGTATGTTCCTTTCCTAATGTCTTACGAATATCGTAAGCCATCGGTAGACCACCGGTACTTGATCCGACCACAACAATAGTTGCCATATCGATTACTTCCTCTTAACTTTATTTTTTTATTTTGATTGCTCGATATTTCGATGAGTCATTTTGAGCCTCACGTCCCTACCAGAGCATCCTGCCTAGCCATATCGAAGGATTTGACTAAATAAGTAAGACTTATGATGGGGTATAAGGATTCAAAATAGAAATCAAATTTCATTATATTAGGAAATAGTCATATTTAATGGCGTCATACATAATTTGCTTATGACGAATCACATATTTTTATGACGTTAGTTTCTCATCACTTTTCTTTACCGAAGCGGCAATTGAAGGCATAACCGATAGCAACAGAAATGAAACCAATAAAATGGAGAGTATTGTCATCATACTCGCTTGACGAATCAACTCGTTATCGCTAAAGAGTAACACCACTAACCCAACAACCAATAACTGACTGGTCAACCAAATCGAGCGCCCAACACTGGCAAGCGCAAAGCGTGTTTTATCTTCATGCTTAGAAAAAAAGGATTGCTCCGCTTTCAAATAGCGGGAAAAGAAGTGCACAACATCATCCAACACAATACCCATTGGTACCACCAACACAAAAGGTGACAAGGCTGAAATAGCATGCCCCCAATGCATGGGGGACAAAATAACGATGACAGATAAACAACCAATCAAGGTTGCCGCCAACGCAACTTTTAAATTGCGCCATGCAAATAACAGTAAAAAGAAACTCGCAACAATCATAGTCAACACAGCTCTCATAGCATCGAACTGTTCAACCAACTGAAACACCGCCCAAGCCGCCAACAAAATGCCGATCAGCGTTAACCCTCTTCTCAACATCAGGTTGCTTTCTAAGCTTTTTGCCACAAATGACAAACCGTGTCGATCTTCATATTGCCCTACCCTGAACTCCAACAACCAATTCAACAGCACCCAAGGCAGCCAACTCAAAACCACCAAATAAGAAAACAACACCCCTACCGCTACAATCACCGCCATATTGATATAATGTGCATCAAAATAAGCCGCTACAGCAAACCCCACGACGGTGGTTAACGATGATAGTAAAATCGGCTGATGGGTTTGCCCTAGCGCTTCTGCAATAGCGTCATGCTGAAAACTACCTCTTGCCATCGCCCGCAGTAACGCGGTCACGAAATGAATCAAATGACTCATCATCATCGTCATTACAACTACCCAAGCCAAAGCGGAAACACTGTCAGGTACCAACCCAATCCAGCCTAACAACCCCAAGGTCATAACAGTCACATACAAACTAAAGCCCAGTAGCAGCACACCGGATTTCACTGAATCCATCAACTTCATGGCAACCAATGACATCAAGATAAGACTCAGCAACCCTAAACTCATTTGAGGCATACTCACCCACATCAACCCCATTAAGTTGAAAATGGATATCACTGTCAGAAAAATCAGTGCCGGTTTCTTCGATTGCGACAAAACCATTACCCAACTATATGCCCATTGTGATCTCATGAAATCCTTGATCCTTTACTTTATTATGTTCGCAAATCCGGGTCATCAACCCATCCCGCATCTGCTAAAATACTGCGTTTTCAATCTCTTTGTTATAGATGCAAGTTAAATAAACTCAGACACGCAATGGCTCAAAACGCTTCAAATCAACCATCCGCCTACTCAATCCAAGCGCTCATCAACCTTCCATTCAAAGGTCAGCGCTCTCATTGGCAAGTTTCCAACCTGGCGGAAACCGCTTGGCTGCTCAGTGAGAAAATCAAGGCGACCCCCAACCTGGCAGTTTTTTTAACCGCCAGCACACATGAAGCAAACAAGCTGGAAGAAGCCGTTAACTTCTTTGCTGGAGAAACCTTTCCCATCCTGAACTTTCCGGATTGGGAAACCTTACCTTACGACCAGTTCTCCCCACACCAAGACATCATTTCCCAGAGACTGAAAACCTTACATCAACTACCAAGCTTAAAACAAGGCTTGCTCATTCTACCCGTTTCCACACTATTACAAAAAGTGGTTCCTCATCACTTTATCGATAAGTACACTTTTTTCCTGAAAACACAGGACAATATCGATATTGAAGCCTTTAACCGTCAACTTGAAACAGGTGGCTACCAACGCGTAAACCAAGTGGTTGAACCGGGTGAATTTGCCGTGCGAGGCTCGCTGATTGATGTTTTCCCTATGGGGAGCAAAACCCCTTTTAGGCTAGATCTATTCGATGATGAAATCGAAAGCATCCGCAGTTTTGACCCGGAAAACCAACGAACTCTAGACGCCATTGAGCAAATCGAGTTGTTGCCCGCAAAAGAATACGATCTAAGTGATGCAGGTATTCAGCTTTTCCGTCAAAACTTCCGTACCCAGTTTGGTGAAGATGCGCGCCACGCCACACTTTATAAAGCGGTCAGTGACCACCAAACCCTTGATGGATTGGAATACTACCTTCCGATATTCCACGAAACACTGGCAACGTTATTTGACTACTTACCACAAGACAGCCTGTTCTTCGACAATGGCGACCTGAGCGACGGCATTCAAAGAACTTGGAACGACTACCAAGAACGTTATCAAATCGCACAGCACAACCCGGATTATCCAGTATTGCCACCAGCACTGCTGATTTCAAATGAAACCGATACCCTTGCGAAGTTAAAGCAATATCACCGCGTCACCTTTGAAAGAATTCAGGGGGCGAAAACAAATGCTCGACTTGCCAACAAACCGCTACCGGATTTAAGCATTCAAAACAACGCTGATTACCCTCTGGCAAAGTTAAATGCATTTGTTGATCGTCTATTCAACGACAAACTTAAGAATGATAAACACAACCAAAACGTGCGTTTGCTCTACTGTGCTGAGTCAACCGGGCGTCGCGAAACACTGCTGGCCTTACTCAAAAAAGAAAAAACCCTGAGCGGTCCGCAACCGACCATTGCCGATTCTTGGCAAGATTTTATTCATGCTGATACCAAATGTGCCATCGTTGTCGGGCCTTTGGAAGAAAGTCTTTATGTATCCGCCAGTGACGCTACGCCTGATATCTGCGTTATTTCAGAAACGCAAATTTTCGGTGAGACCGTTACTCAACGCCGTCGTCGTAAGCAAAAACACAGTGATTTCGATACTTCAATCTCCAACCTGATTGAGTTGGAAGTCGGTGATCCGATTGTACACATCGACCACGGTGTCGGTCGCTATCAAGGTCTCATCACCATGAATATCCAAGATGAAGACCATGAGTTGCTGTGTATAGAGTATGCTGACGAAGCCAAACTTTATGTTCCTGTCACCTCCTTACACCTGATTAGCCGCTATACCGGCGCCAGTGCGGAAAATGCACCGCTTCATAAAATCGGTTCAGACCGCTGGAAAAAAGCCAAACGTAAGGCAGCCGAAAAAGTCCATGATGTCGCCGCAGAGTTACTGGATATTTACGCGCAACGTGAAGCACGCCCTGGTTTTGCTTTTGAAACCGATGAGCAAGCCTATGCACGCTTCCGTGCTGGATTTCCATTTGAAGAAACCCCGGATCAGGAAGCCGCTATCGAAGCAGTACTTGCCGATATGGCCTCTCCTAAACCAATGGATCGATTGGTGTGTGGTGATGTTGGTTTCGGTAAAACAGAAGTTGCCATGCGCGCAGCCTTTATCGCTGCTTATTCAGGCAAGCAAGTCGCCATTTTGGTTCCGACGACGCTACTTGCCCAACAGCATTTGGAAAACTTCCAAAACCGTTTTGCCGACTGGCCAATCAAAGTTGAAGGTTTGTCTCGCTTTCAATCGGCAAAAGAAACTCAACGCATTCTGGAAGACGCTAAAGAAGGCAAAGTCGACATTATTATTGGCACGCACAAATTGATTCAGGGTGACACCCAGTTCAAAAACCTTGGCCTGATTATCATTGATGAAGAGCATCGCTTTGGCGTTCGTCAAAAAGAACAATTAAAAAAAATGCGCACTGAAGTGGATGTCATGACCATGACGGCAACCCCTATTCCGCGCACCTTAAACATGGCGATGAACGATTTGCGTGATTTGTCTATTATCGCCACTGCACCGGAAAAACGCCTTGCGGTACAGACCTTTGTTCAAGAGTGGAATCCTGACGTTGTTAAAGAAGCCTGCCTGCGTGAAATTCGCCGTGGCGGTCAAATCTACCTGCTTTATAACAATGTCGACAAAATCGACAACATGGTTGAAGAAATGCAAGCCTTGTTGCCCGAGGCTTCCGTTCGCTCCGCGCATGGTCAGATGAACGAGCGCGAGCTGGAACATGTCATGCAGGACTTCTATCACCGCCGCTTCAATATTTTGGTCTGTACCACCATTATCGAAACGGGGATTGATATCCCAACCGCCAACACCATACTGATTCACCGCGCGGATAAATTTGGTTTGGCACAGCTACATCAGCTACGTGGTCGCGTCGGACGCTCTCACCATAAGGCTTATGCTTACTTGTTTACCGCAGGCAAATCTTTGATGACCAAAGATGCCGAGAAACGTCTAGCGGCGATTTCCAAACATGACACGTTGGGCGCGGGCTTCATGCTGGCAAGTCATGACTTGGAAATCCGTGGCGCTGGTGAGTTACTGGGAGATGGTCAATCAGGACAGATTCAGGAAATCGGTTTCGGATTGTATGCCGAGCTGCTTGATCGCGCTGTCAGAGCCTTAAAGTCAGGTAAACAACCTGAGTTGGATACCAGCTTGCATCATGGTACGGAAATCGAACTGGGCGTGCCGTCCTTGATTCCGGAAGACTATCTACCTGACATTCACACTCGACTGGTTTTCTATAAACGTATTGCCGGCGCAAAAGACACGCAAAGTCTACGCGAACTTGAAGTGGAAATGATTGACCGTTTCGGGCTGTTGCCCGATCAGGTGAAAAACCTGTTTGCGGCGACATCCGTTAAGTTACTGGTTGAACCTATGAACTTACTTAAAGTCGAGGCACATGAGACGATGATCCGCATCCAATTCGGTTCTTCGCCGAACATTGACCCGCTGAGATTGATTCAACTCATCCAGCGCCAGCCCAAAAATTATCAGCTAAAAGGGCAAACGGAACTGAAATATTTCGATACAATGCCGGAAACAGCGCAAAGAATTCAAGCCATCGAGCTCATTGTGGCTTCAATAAAAGCCGGATAAAATTGCCTCAAATGACAACAAATTTGACGATAACTTTCGCCAAGGATTGATAAATCAAGATGAAAAACCGATTCGCATCGAACTTCAAATCCACTTTTCTCAATATCACTACCACGATTGCACTGTCGCTAATTTGTTTATTCCCTGCAACAAATGCCCAAGCGGACGAAAGTACCGCCCCACCAAAATTTGAAGTAGAAGTTGTCATTTTCGAAACGCTTGCTTTAAAAGGCTGGACGGAAGAGTTTTGGCCGGACAACCTTCCGATTATGGATTTGAACGATGAAGACGTCATCGCGCCTCCAAGAGTTCGCCCACAATACAACTTGTTGAATGACGAAGTTTCCTTAATGACACGCCGCATGGGGTACAACATCCTCTACCATCAAGCCTGGGTTGTGGATGCATTACCGGAAAATCAAGCCAAACCGATTTATATCAGCTCATTGCCGGATGAAGACTATAAGTCTCGACTTGAAGGTACGCTACTATTCTATAAATCACGCTACCCTCACATTGAAGTCAATTTGGAGCTAGAGCGTAAAATCCCATTGGTTATTCGCCCAGACTTCGCTAAGAACCAAAGCATTCAGGAAGATCTGTTACCAGAGTTCTGGCGCTTCCAACTTAAAGAATCCCGAAAAATCAAAACCGGGCAAATTCATTATCTGGATCACCCTATCTTCGGCGCCTTGGTTGAAATCAAATACCTGCCAAACTACAAGCCAGATGGAAACATGATTGATCCTGAGCTTCCACCTGCCACACAACCTGAGATGCCTAGCATCCATGCGAATGATGAAGACGTTCCTAGCAACCCGAACGACACCTCAACAGACTCTGCTGAAGACCCGGCTACCGCGCAATAAAATCTGCCAGGTTGGGTAGCTTGCCCGCATACTGAACAAAATCAAGGATAGTAGAGAAATAAGGATAAGCTAGAAGCGCTTATCCTTTATTGCCGGCCATCACATTGACAACCGTTGCGACTAAAGTAAGCCCAAGACTTTTACTTTTCAGGCAGCACCAAGTTCAGTTCCAACACTTCGTAGCCATTGGCTTCATCGATGGAAATCTGTAATTGGTCCTGATCGATCTGAACATACTTACCAATCACCTGAAGAATCTCTTCACGCATTTTCGGCAAATACTCAGGCGATTTACGTTCCGAACGTTCATGCGCCAACAAAATCTGCAAACGGTCTTTGGCGACCCCTGCCGATTTCTTTTTCTTTTGTCCCAGAAGATAATCTAGTAATGCCATGCTTATCTCCCAAATAGTTTCTTGAGCAATCCTTTTTTCTCAGCCGTCAAGAAGCGATGCTCTTTTTCTTCACCCAAGAAACGGTCAACGATATCGATATATGCCTGTGCTGCATCCGACCCGGCTTCCAATATCACTGGACTACCAGAGTTAGAAGCATTCAGAACCTGTTCAGACTCCGGAACAACACCCAGCAACTTCACGCTCAGTAGGTCGATAACATCATCCACAGACAACATTTCACCCGTCTCCACACGCTCTGGGTTATAACGCGTCAACACCAAGTGTTCGACAATGGCCGTGCCAGATTCCGCACGTTTTGATTTTGCTTGCAAAATGCCCAGAATACGATCCGAATCACGCACTGATGACACTTCAGGGTTGGTGACGACAATCGCTTCATCTGCGAAATACAATGCCAATTGCGCACCTTTTTCAATCCCTGCTGGCGAGTCACAGATAATGAAGTCGAAGCCGTCTTCTTTCAAGGCTTCAATGACGTTACCAACACCTGCTTGGGTCAAGGCATCTTTATCTCTTGTTTGTGAAGCGGCTAGGATATAGAGGTTATCAATGCGCTTGTCTTTGATTAGCGCTTGTTTCAAGGTTGCTTCACCCTGTACGACGTTCACAAAATCATAGACAACTCGGCGCTCACACCCCATGATCAAGTCCAGATTTCTCAGTCCCACGTCAAAGTCGATCACAGCAACTTTATAGCCTTTCATGGCCAAACCGGTAGAAATACTGGCACTCGTTGTAGTTTTACCGACCCCACCCTTCCCAGAGGTCACAACAATCACTCTTGACACATTTGTCTCCTAATCATCACAAACATTTCCCCAATAACAGGGCATTAAAATTCAAAATTCTTTGGTGGAATTTGGCTTCATCAACACATTAAAACTAATCTTCAAGCGGTCTTTGAAACACGAGTTTATCATCTCTTAGCAGAACTTCAATGAAGCCTTTTTTATATTCTGCGCCAATGTCTTCTGCCAATAAATACAAACCGGAAATACACACCAGTTCTGGATTCAGTTCTTTTGCGAAAATACGCGCATCCGTCATACCAGAAGAGCCTGCAAATACTTTGCCTAGAATCTTGCCGAAAACATGAACATGTCCGTCCGCAACGACTTCAGCGCCAGGGTTAACCGAGCCCATCACCATCAAGTCACGTCCCTTGGCATAGATTTGCTGTCCTGAACGAACCGTGCCTTGCACCACCATCGCAGTGGTTGCTTTAGGTTCATCACTTTCTACCGGCGATTCGGAATTCTTCTCTTTCTTGCGTTTCTTAACTTCTTCAGGGAACACTGCCAAACCGGCGTAAGAAGCTTGTTCTTGAATAGACTGGTCTTCTGTACGCACCCCAATTGGAATCATCTGTTTCTGGTGCAGGAACTCAACCAACAATGCTAAGAACATCGGGTCTTCAGGTTGAATCTTGAATTCAATCACTACGGGAATGCCCGCAAAGAAATCCGGCGCCTGATCGATTTTGTCGGCGATAGCAGATTTGGTCTGTTCAATGTCAGCAGAGTGGACGCGTAGTACCGTCAAAGACAGGATGGAGCCTTTCAGCTCAATAATTTTACTCATAATGGGTTTATTAGATTTCTGTCCCGTTTTGCATCTTAAATCGGATGTGCGGGTTTTATATTTTTATAGGAAATTTGTTCTCTAAAACTGCCAAGAATCTTACTTGAGAGAAGCCTTAGAGTCAAAACAAAAACGCCGGAGAAATGCATAAATACACTCGCTCCGGCGTTTTAGTGTGCAAGCGTCAAGGCCAGCTCCTAACGCTTACTCTCGACCGATCTTTTTCATCAATCTTTGGTAAGCGTCTTCCAACGTTTTCTTATTGGCTTCATTTGCTTGAGAGTCTTTCAACACCTGATTGAAGTCGTTATACGGATACTTCATCAAAACATAAGACTTATACATACCGTTGATTGGCTCAACTTTTTGTTTAACCACCTGCGCACCAGACAGATTTACCTTATCGACAAAGTTATTGATAACGTAACGGTACTCACCTTCTCCAGAACCTGTCATCGTATCTTCACCCGACAATTCGGATTTCATGGTTTTTGCTAGCTCATAAGATGCTTGCAGTTTGGCTTTTCGCATGGAGTTGACTAGATCTCTGTCTGAACCGATACCCACGCCATAAAAACCGTTGCCATCAGTCTTAGGTGGATCAAGCACCCAACCTGGCAGATTTTTCATTTCTTGTTCCATCTGCTCTTGGCGTCGCTCAGCTTGAGCTTCAGCGGCATCAGACTGAATCTTTTCAACCTTGGCTTGCTCTTCGGCGATATCCGTTTTAGACGGTGAACTTGAACAGCCCACCAAACTCATTGCCGCACCAAACATTACAAGGTGTAACAGACTTTTTTTATTGTCTTTCAATCGGTTACTGATGTTTTCTTTGCAAATTTCCATGCTACCTTCCTTTTGTATCGCTCTTTTCGTCTTAGTTATCACATGACGCGATTTACTGTCATTCTACTCAGGTAATGAAGTTTTTCCAGTATAGTTTATCTTCAATGAATGGTTTACAGAATTAAAGCAATATGAATTTTTCCTTGATTGACCTTTTACGAAGGGCGCATTTTCTATTACTATTGCGTCATATAGATTTTGCTTAATCAGGGCTCACATAATTCCACATGAAAACAATAAAACCCTTCTTTGCTATTTTTGCAGCACTACTTGTCCTTCAACTTTCCAGCTGTGCCACCACAACCCGCATCCAGTATCTTGAACCCGCTCAAGTAGAGCAGGCAGCGAAATACAAACGTGTTGCCGTCAACGCCTTTAAAAATGACAATGTAGGACTGGGGGGCAAAATAGAAACCCGCTTGAGCCAAAAGAATGTTGAAAACAAACCCTACTACACCGTTCTAAATCGTCAGGATTTCGATAAAATCCTGAAAGAGCAAAAACTGCAGTATTCCGGGCTCACCGACGAAAAAGACATCGTCAAGGCAGGTGAATTGATTGGCGCCCAAGCTTTTGTCACAGGTGAAGTCTCTTCTGCAGCATCGCAAGACAGCCGTTTTTATACCGAGCGCCAAGAGTGCTTAGACAAGAAATGTAACTATGTTCGAACCTATCGTGTGCCTTGTACCAAACGCACCATTTCAATGAGCGCATCCGTCAAGATTATCGACGTTCAAACTTCTGGTGTCATTTATAGCAACAGCTACTCGCCTTCCAATAGCTGGTTTTCCTGTGCAGATATGCCGGTGACACTACCTGCGTCAGACACCGTTTGGCAACGTCAGGCAAATGACATCGCCGCAGATTTCGTGAGTAAAATTGCTCCGCGCTATGTCTACAAGCGCATTGAATTGCTTGATGATCCCGATATTGAATACAACGACAATGAAAAGCAATTGCTAAAAAGTGGTATCGCTTTTGTTGAAGCGCACCGCATGGATAAAGCTGACCAGATTTTCAGCCAATTGGTCTTTCAAACGCAATCACTGTCTTACGTAGCGGCTTACAACTTGGGCGTTGTCAAAGAAGCAACTGGAGAGTATGAAGAAGCCAAAAAACTCTACACGCTTGCCGATAGCTTGCAAAAAGAACCTGTTGAGGCCATTAACAAAGCCATCAACCGCATCAACCAAGTCATCACACAACATAAGAAAGCCACACAACAGATTGCTCAACCATGATGATGCGATTTATTTTCACTCTAACACTCGGTTTGCTACTCACTGCTTGTGCTGAAACGCCTAGCAAACCACTTCCGCTCATTAAGCCACCTGCTTGGTACATGATGCCACCAGCCGATACTCAGTTAGATTTATATGGTGCCGGCGCAGGGAAATCTCGCGAAAAAGCCGTACAAGCAGCACTCAACGATTTAGCATCCAAGCTTGGCGTACAAGTCAGTTCTCAATTCAAACTCCAGCATAAAAGCACCAATAGTGCCTATGCGTTTGATGAAGAAACCTCCGACCAAAAAATCCTGACTGAGGTGCAAACCACCACGCTCAATCAGTATCAAGTCGTCAAGACAGAGCAAACCGGGTATGACCGTTTTTATGCCTTGGTGAAAACAGATAAAACCGCATTAGCCTTTGCGATTCGTAATCAGCTGCAACAACAGATTGAAAGTTTTTTGCATGCCGAAAAACAGTTTTTAAAGGCTCATCAAGCAGGTTATTTAACCTGGCAATTCTATGATTTAGAAAACCAAAAACTACCCGCCTTTGAGCGACAAGTTGCAATATTACAAACCCTTAAAAAACGTGAAAATACAAAGATTTATACTGACTATTTAACAGATGTTTCAAAAAACTATCAGACTGCAAAAGCAAGCGTAAAGTTCTTTATTAACGCAACCTCTTCAACCGCCAACATGCTCCAACTCGCATTGGAAAATAAAATCACGGCATCGGGCTTTTCACTGGCAGCAACAGCCAAAGATGCTACGGATAACATTAACCTGGAAGCGACTGAAAAATCGACTCAAGCTTACGGATTTACCATTATCAGAAGCCAAGCGACAATTGCTTTTTATGAGGGGCAAAAACAACTAGGAAGTAATCAATTTTCACTAAAGGGACAAGGGTTAAACAACGAGCAAGCCAGCATCAACTTGCAAAACGATTTCAAGCAACAGCTACAAAGTAGTTCGCTGCAACAGACGCTTGGTCTGAATAAAGAATAGACCGCTAAACGAAATCCGATTCGTTTAACTTAATACGTAGCTGTGACTGCATGGTAGAAATCCAGATTTCTCCTGGAGAGGCTTCAAAAACAAACGCATAAGACAACCAAGCACCCTGACAACTGGCAATAACAACAGGATCCGTCCAACTCACCCCATCGTCATCAGAAAATCGGATGGACAATTCTTCTCTTTGCCAAGAAGCTGCAACTTCAGAAAACAACCCGGACACCCGTCTTGCCTCTGACTCGCCCTCTCGATAAAGTTGGTTGTAAACCAAGCAAATCCGACCACTATTCAGTCGTCTAATCGTTGACGGCGAACTACTGGCACTGAGCCCTTTTTCTAGGTGTGTCCAGCTTTCTCCCTCATCATCCGAGTAGGCATTCCAGAACCAATCCCTATTGGTGCGTATGCAATACCATAGACGCCCGTCATTCAAAGGAAGCAATCGCCCTTCGTAACAGCCGCCATGATGACCTCTGCCGCCAATATCGATTTTATTACTGGCATTCCAGCTCACACCGTCATCATCGGAATAAAAAGACAAGCTATAGTGACGACCTTCTTCATAGTCAAGATTTTGTGCGGAAATCACCAGACGTCCTGAAGGAAGCACAACCATACTCATGGCTTCGGCGGCATAGCCTTTTTGTACCAAGACAGGTTCTTGCCAGGTTTTTCCACCATCCAAACTGCGAATCACCCACTGATAGGCATGAGTGTTTTTGGTTGGTTTATTGGTTTTGCTGTGCCAGTTAAAATAGAGGTCATAAATGAAAGACACCACCAATGTGTTATCTTGCGAGAGCGCAATACAATGGCTGTCATTGAGTACAAAATTATCATCCTCATCAAAGATAGAAAAAATCTGCCAAGTTGCCCCCTCATCATCTGAAAGATAGGCGGACTTTCTATGCAGCCAAATCAATTGTCCAAATTGATTGCGGGCAAAAGGGCCATTAAAGGCATGGTCTAAAGGCTTGACAGCGGGGTGAAGATAAACCGAGTGATCGGTTACCGGTGCCAACTCGAAACTCAGTTTGATTTCAGGGTACTCAATTCTTTTGTTTTGTTCTGCCATGCTTATGTTTACTCTCTTTATCTAGCCTTCTTTATCCAGCTTTTTCGGCTTGAGTTTACGCTAAAATAGCGTAATGACACCAGAAACTTTAGACAAACTGCCGGAAATCCTTCGTCGTGACTTGGATGAAAATCTCTGCGTTTGCAATGAGGTCACTAAACGAAAAATCATAGATGCCATTGAATCCGGCGCAACAACCCTAGCAATGGTTCAACGCCAGACTTATGCTTCGGATGGTAATGGATGCTGCAAACGCCAAGTCACCCGACTTATTGAGTGCTTAACCACTCCTGAAGATTCTTCGCAGGATTAACTTTTGCGCTCAGAAATAAACTGCGCAAACTCATCTGAAGGAATTGGCTTGCTGAAGTAGTAGCCCTGAATTTCATCACAGCCTTTTTCTTCCAAGAAACTCAGCTGGTATTGAGTCTCAACCCCTTCTGCAATGGTTTTCAATCCTAAGCTTTGTGCCAGGCTAATCATACCAATAATGATAGAACGGTCATCCGCATCTTCTACTACATCTCTCACAAAAGATTGATCCAGTTTTAACTTGGTTGCTTTGAACTTTTTGAGATAACTGAGTGATGAGTAACCTGTACCAAAATCATCAATGGCAATTCTCACACCATGTGATGTCAACTTATCCATAATTTGAACCGCTGAATGTGGATTCGACATGGCAAGGGTTTCTGTCAATTCTACCGTCAGGCAGGATGGATCAACTTTGTATTTATTCAGTAAACCTATAATTTGACTGGGCAATGCTTCATCACGGAATTGTGCGGCAGATAGATTCACGGCAATATTTACAAACGGTAGCCCTCGTTCTTGCCATTCCTTGATTT